>DRQF01000207.1 GCA_011369445.1 Planctomycetota bacterium
GACGTTGGTGATATCTCGGGTGACGCTCATGGTGCCTCCGCAGCTCACCGTGGGCGGCCCGAAGATGCTGTTGGCCGAGAGATCCGGAGACTGAGCCTGGCCCAGGGACGACCAGGCCAAAACGAGCGCGACGAGCGAGATGGAGCGAATCATGGCGGCTTCCCCTTTCGTTGGCAGGCCCCCATCATATCCCGGATCGAAGGCCGCAACGAGAACCGAAGGTTTCCTCGGACGGGGAATAGTTGCCGGTCGGCGAGCGTTGGAGGTCAAACGGAGAACGCTCATGTGGCAGAAACGAATTCGACAGATACGGGAGGTCCTCGGCAAGGTGAGTTGGGTGGGCCCGTTGGCGGCCCGTTTGACTCTGGGACTCATGTTCTACGGAACGGGGCGGGGGAAGCTGGCCCATCCGCCCGTGAGCTTCTTCGAGGATCTGGGAATCCCCTTCCCGGCCTTTCACGCCCACTTCGTCGGGTACTTGGAAACGGTGGGGGGGGTGGCGTTGGTCCTGGGCCTTGCCACCCGATTCTTCGCGGCGGGACTCGGCATCACCATGATCGTGGCCCTGGCCACCGCCGTGGCTCCGCGGACCGACTCCCTTTTGGACTTGGTCCGCGAGAGCGAATCGATCGACCTCGCCATTTGCCTCTGGCTTTTCGTTGCGGGTGCGGGGAAGATGAGTTTGGACCGCATCGTTTGCCGGAAGTTGGACTCCGGCTGCGAATGACGCGGCGGGGAGAAAGGGGAGGTCACACCGCGGTGGGAGATCACGACATCGGTCAAGACGACGGACTGCCCCGTCTCAATGCGGAGCACGGAGCCGTTTCCGTGGCCCTCAAGTGCGGATCCGTCTGGGGCGGGACCCGGGACCTCGACGAGGATGTGCGCACCGGGGGGGTGACGGCCAGTGTCTACTCGGAGTCCTATGAGGGCGGCCGCGGGGGCGACATCTACTGGTTCAGCACCTGTGGTCACGATCTTCTCACCCGGATCGCCCTCGCCGACGTCTGCGGACACGGTCACACCGTCAATCAGGTGGCCGAATGGATGTATCGGCGACTCATCGACCACATGAATCAGCCCGATGGCGCGGAGATCCTGAGAGAACTCAACGTGCAGGCGGTGCAATACGGTCTTCGGGCCATGACGACCGCCACGATCCTCTCCTGGTACCGTCGTGACGGACTCCTCCGGTTCGCCTATGCCGGGGCGCCCCCGATTCTCGTCCGTCGACGAGATGGCGACGGTTGGCATCCCATCGAACTCGCCCACGCGGAGTCCGAGCCGGCGAATCTTCCCCTCGCCGTGGAGCCTGAGGCGCGTTTCGATCAGGGGCAGATGCATCTTGCGGCCGGAGACCGGGTCTTCCTCTACACCGATGGAGTGCTGGATGTCCCTTCGCTCGAAAGAGATCGGTTCGGCATGACTCGCTTGATCGAGGTCCTGGACGCCCACGGGACCGAATCTCCCTCCGAGATCAAGCATCACGTCCTTCAAGCCCTTTCCGACTTCGCTCAGGGGCCCTTTCACCACGACGATCTCACACTGATCGCCATCGAAGTCCACTGACGAACCCTTCCCGGTCAACGCGACACTTCAGCGGCGGAGAGCCTCGATGGGGTCGAGTTGGGCGGCGCGGCGGGCGGGATAGATTCCGAAAACCAGGCCCGTGAGGGTGGAGATCACAAGACTGAGGCCGACCGCCCAGGGAGTCAGCCGGGTTTCCATGCCTGCGAAGTGATGCAGGGCCGAGGTGAATCCCGCCCCCGCTCCCACACCGAGACTTCCTCCCAGCAGCGAGAGGACGACGGTTTCGACCAGGAATTGAAGCGTGATGTCGAATCGCGTGGCGCCGATGGCTCGGCGGATGCCGATTTCCCGGGTTCGCTCCGTGACCGAGGCCAGCATGATGTTCAGGATGCCGATGCCCCCGACGAGAAGAGTGATGCCCGCGAACACGGGCAGCACCAGCGAGAAGATCTGTTGGGTCTTGCGCTTCGACTCGAGAAGTTCGAGGGGAACGGTCATCTCGAAGTCCTTCCGCGGGTGCAGTCGGTTCAGAAGGGTTCGAATGCACCGCGCCGCGACGAGGACCTGGTCGACGTCGGCGACCTGGCAGACGATCTGATGCAGCTCGACGCGCGTGTTCTCGCTCTGGCCTTCCTCTGAGACCCGTTGCGTCAGGCCGAAGCGATCGACCACCGTTCGGAACGGAACGTAGACCTCGAGACTGCGGTCGTCGATCCCCAGGACCGTCTGATTCGTGGAGCGAAAGGAGGCCTCGGGAAGGACGCCTACGACGCGGTAGAAGTCATTGCCGATCTTCACGTCGAGTTTCAGCGGGTCACCCAGGTAGCGCGCCTCCCGGATGAGCCCTTCTCGGACGACGCAGACGCGGCGTTGGTGCTCCTCGTCGACGTTCTCGAGGGTGCGCCCGAGGATCGGTTTAAAGTGGAACGTTTCGAAGTAGGCCGGGGTGACGCCCCGCACATGGGCATCCAAACGGCGGCTTTTGAACCAGATCTTTTCCTTCACGTCGTGGACGCCGAGGACCTTCTCGATGAAGGGAAGCGTGAGCCGCATCTGCTCGCGATCGCGAAACGTGAGGCCGTACTCGAGGACGCCGCTCCCGGGAGACTTCTCCGAGACCTTTTCTTCCGAGGGGGGTTTCTTCGCGTTGATGATGATGTTGCGGATGCCGAGTTCGCCGATCTGGGCCAGGAGCGCTTCGCGCGCCCCCTCGCCCGTGGAGACGATCGCGGTCACGGAGGCGATGCCGCAGATGATTCCGAGAGCCGTGAGCAGACTGCGCAGCTTGTGCCGCCAGAGGGAGCGAAGCGCTTCTTGGACGAGTTCGCTGAGGATCATGCGGACACGGCCTCGTTGAGGACCCCATCGAGGATCGACACGCGGCGGGGCGCGAGAGCGGCGACTTCCAAGTCGTGGGTGATGAGGACGAGGGTCGCGCCTTCCCGGTGGAGTTCTCCCAGAAGTTCCATGATGTCGACCGACGTCTTGGAGTCCAGATTTCCCGTGGGCTCGTCGGCGAGAACGACGTCGGGGGAATTCGCGAGCGCGCGAGCGATGGCCGTGCGTTGCATTTCGCCTCCAGACAGCTGGTTGGGGCGATGGCGGAGCCGGTGGGAGAGCCCCACGCGCTCGAGGAGTCTCCGCGCCGTGGCGGCCCGCTCGGCCTTGCCGACCCGGGCATAGAGGAGTGGGAGCTGGACGTTCTCGAGAACCGTCAGGTGGGGGATGAGCTGGAAGGACTGGAACACGAATCCGATGCGGTGATTCCTGATGTGGGAGAGCGCCGCGTCGCCCAGTCGGGAGACGTCGTCACCCAAGAAGAGATAACGCCCGCGCGAGGGGCGGTCGAGGCAGCCCAGAATGTTGAGCAGTGTGGACTTTCCCGAGCCGGAAGGGCCGACGATGGACACGAAGTCCCCCTTGCGGACGATAAGATCGATGCCCTTGAGCACGGCGACCCGGGTCTCCGCATCGCCGTAGGACTTCTCCAACTCTTCGAGGGCGATGACGGGGGCGGAGTTCACGGGTTCTTGGCCTTCGTCGGTGCCGGAGAGGCGTCGGCGGGTGCGTTCTCGGGTCCGCTTCCCTGTCCGTCCTCGGGGATGGCTTGGGTCTCCTTGCCGATCTCCGGGTTGTAGAGAAGAACGCGGTCACCCGGCTGGAGACCCTCCTCGATGACGATGAAGTTGTCGTTGGAAAGTCCCACTTTCACCGCTCGCTTCTCATGCTCGCCGTTTCCGAGGGCCACATGGCAAAACGGCTTCCCTTCCTCGAAGAAGACGGCCTGAATGGGGACATAGAGGGTGTCCGCGAGATCCGCGACGTGAATGACGGCCTTCGCGCTCACTCCCGGCTTCAATTCCTGGCCGCCGGACCCATCCAGCGTCACGAGCACGTCGAACTTCTTCACGGCGGCGCTGGACCCCGTACCTCGGCGGGAGGCGTTGGCGATCGTGGCGATCTTCGTGACCGATCCCTCGAGAACGAGGCCGGGATAGCTGTCCATCGTGACTCGTACGGACTGACCGACCTTCACCTTGTTGATGTCCGCTTCGTGGATCTGCAGCTTGACCTGCATGACCCGGAGATCCGGAATGGTGAAGATGGCGTTCCCGCCCCAGACCTCGCCGCCCACCTTGATGTTCTCTCGCGTCCAAGGGTTCTTGGGGTCGCCGTAGAGGACGATGCCGGGGACGGGGGCCGTGAGGGTCATTTTCTCGATGCCTTCCTTCACCTCCTTCAGGTTCTTCCGAAGCCGCTTGAGGTGTTTCTTGGCGCGATTGAGGTTGACCTCCTTGTTCCGCACGAGGTTGGCGGACCTTTTTTCGACCGTACTCAAGTTGCGCTCGGCGTCGCTCACCGCGGTTTGCTTGTCCCGCAACGTCATGGGAAGCGTGTAGGTATCGTTCATCTCGAGATCGAGCTTCGAGCCCTCGAGTTCCACCTCGGCGCGCTCGAAGGCGATGCGGTCGTCCTCCAATTCCGTCTTCTTGATGAACTTCTGGGCGAACAGCGCCTTGGAGTCCTCGAACTTCTTCTTCGCCCGCGTGTAAGTCGTCTCGGCGTTCTTGATGGCGATGCGGAGGCGGCGTTTCTCCTTGGGGGCCTCCCCGTCCCGGTAGCGTTCGAGCTCGAGTTTGGCCTTCTCGAGAGCGATCTTGGCCTTCTCCATGTTGGCCTTGTTGTCACCCACTTGAATCTCGAGTTCGGTCTCCGCCGTTTTGACCTGGGCTTCGGCCTGAGTGATCTCCGTCTCCAGTTGCTCCTTTCGCTCGAGGATCTGTTTCTTGTCCATCTCGCAGAGGATGTCGCCTTCCTTCACGCGTTTGCCTTCCTCGATGAGGGAGGTGATCTTCCCCTGCCAGCGGCCCTTATAGTTGACCTTCGCGGAATCCTTGGCGAGCAGGGTGCCGTTTTCCGTGAGGGTGATGTTCAGATCCCCCTTACGGACCTCCCACAGCCCCGCCTCGTCGTCGATGGAACGGGTGGATGCGGAGCTCCCGCCCCAATGGAGGAAGGCCCATCCTCCCGTCGTGAGGAGAATCAAACCCGCGACGATGAACTTGATCATGGTGGGTATCTCCCTGTTTACTGCCACTTGCCCTTGTCATCGATGAACAACAGGCCCAGATTCCGAAGCAGCCGCAGACGGCCTATGAAGTGCTGAACCTGCAAGCTGATGAGGGCGTTCTTCGCGTCGGTGAGAGATTGACGTGCATCCAAAAGATCCCGGTTGTCGACTTCGCCCGCCTCATAGCGAATGCGAGTCACTGCGACGGCGCGCTCTTCCTGTTTGATTTGGCCCTTCTGGAGTTCGATGCGGTCCTCGACGGATCGAAGGTCGCGAAGCTGGGCCCGAATGTCGAGTTCCAGACGATCCAAGGTCTCCGAGAAACTGCGTTGCGCCTGGACGTAGCTGATGCGCGCGGAGATGTAGGAATTGCGCTCCGCTTTCCGCTGAAGGGGAATCGTGAGACTCAGGCCCGCCGTGTAGCTCCAGACGTCCGGAAGAGCCCCCGGGATGCTGCCGCCTGTTCCGCCGAGATTGTAGGAGGCCGTGAGATTGAGGTCGGGGAGGAAGGCATCTTCTGCGATGCGCAGGCCCCGGGCCGAGTCCTCGAGCTGCTCCTCCTGAGTTCGAATGTCCAAGCGATTCACGCGGGCCGCCTGGACGGCGGAGTCCCAGTCCAGTCGCACGGGATCGAAGGGAGGTTTCTCATCGACGATGGTGATGCTCTGAGACGTGGGAAGGCCAAGGAGGATCTTGAATTCGTCCTTGGCTCGCTCGTAGGAGGCCTTCGCGGAGATGAGGGCGTTCTCGGCCACGTTCTCCTGCCGCTGGGCGAGGAAGACCGCTTGGTCGTCGGCCCGTTCGACGCTGCGGAGCGCCAGGGCCTTCTTGCGATCGAAGACCGCCTGATCGTATCGGTCCTGCTGATTCTTCAGGGTCGTTTTCTGAGTCACCAGATCGAAGAAGCGGTTGGCGACGTCGATGCTGAAGTCCTCGCGAAAAAGCTCGAAGCTGCGGATGGCGTAGACCAGGTTGCGCTGGGCCTGAGTGAGGGCTTCGTGGGAGACGAGATAGCCTCCTCCCCGCAAGAGGGGTTGAGAATAAGTCACGCCGACGCCGCCGTTGAAGCTCTCTCGGCCGGTGGCCTTGCCCCCTTCCGGCCAGAGGCCGGCCAGGGAGGTCGTCAGCGCAAGGCTGCCGCCCGTGGGTAGGATCTGGCTCACCGAGAACGAGGTGTTGGCCGAGTGGCTCCCCACGGCGTCCTCCGCATCGGAGAGGAGATACCCGAGCGTGCCCGAGAGCTGAGGAGAGAAATTGAAGCGGGTCAGAGTGTAGGAGAGACCGGATAGATAAAGGCTCTCCTTTCGGGCCAGATAGTCCCTGTTCTGCTCGACCGCGATGGCGAGGGCCTTGGCGAGGTCGAGGACGAGGGGGCCCTCGTCCGGCCCCGTTTCTCTCGCCGGCTCCGGCCCTCGAAGCTCCCGCCCCTCGCCTTCGGCTTTCTTGGGTTGGAGCAGATCCTCCTTGCGTCGCCCCAACACGTCATCGGTCCTTTGAGCGAGAAGGGGATAGACCTCCTCGTCCCCGTCCTCGCTCCAATACTTCGTTCCACAGGAGAGGAGGACGAGGAGGAGCGGAACACCGAGAGAGACCGCTTGGCGGCGTCGAGACATGGGGGGCCCTTCCGAGTTTCTTTCGTATCCAGGAAGACGACGAATTCCATGAGATGTTGCATCGAAAAATCCGGTTTTTTCTGCTGATTCGGAATCCCCGGGGCGGAGGGGTCCTTCGAAATCCGCGGAAAATGCGGTCCGTCCGCCCCTGGGATGACGTCCCTATCGTGGGGCCGCCGCGCGGTCCCCCCGCGGACATAGCATGGGCCGGGCCGTCGCCTCGGCAGACGGCGTCCCGTGGACCAGTCAAACGAGAAAGGGGCCGATCATGGCGTCGAAATCCTCCAAGAGCAGCAAGACCATGGGAGAGCGTCCCACGGACGATAAGTCCAGAGATCGCGCCCTCGAATTCACTCTCCAGCAGATCGAGAAGCAGTTCGGCAAGGGCGCCATCATGCGTTTGGGCTCCGGTCAGCTGACGGAGATCTCCTGCATTTCCACCGGCGCCATCTCGCTGGATCTGGCGTCGGGGGGCGGTCTGCCCCGAGGGCGAATCGTGGAGATCTACGGGCCCGAATCTTCGGGCAAGACCACTCTCACCCTCCACGTCGTGGCCAACGCCCAGAAGGAAGGGGGCGTTTGCGCTTTCATCGACGCCGAGCATGCCCTCGATCCCCAGTACGCCAAGAAGTTGGGCGTGGATATCGACAACCTCCTCATCTCCCAGCCCGACACGGGAGAGCAGGCCTTGGAGATCACCGAAACGTTGGTGCGAAGCAACGCGGTGGACGCCATCGTGATCGATTCGGTGGCCGCTCTCGTTCCCAGGGCGGAGATCGAGGGGGAGATGGGCGATTCCCACGTGGGACTCCAGGCCCGACTCATGTCCCAGGCCTTGCGGAAGCTCACGGGCATCGTCTCGAAGAGCAACACTTGCGTCATCTTCATCAATCAGATTCGCGAGAAGGTGGGGGTGATGTTCGGTAGCCCCGAGACGACCTCCGGCGGTCGTGCTCTCAAGTTCTATGCCTCCATGCGCTTGGATATCCGGCGCATCGGGCGGATCACGGACCGGGACGCCGTGGTGGGAAACCGCACCAAGGTGACGGTGGTGAAGAACAAAATCGCGCCTCCGTTCCGGGTGGTGGAGTTCGACATCATGTTCAACGAAGGGATTTCCCTGATCGGAGACCTCCTCGACCTCTCCGTGCGTGAGAACATCGTGGACAAAAGCGGGTCCTGGTACTGCTACGGCGATCAGAGGCTGGGGCAGGGGCGTGAGCGGGCCAAGGCGTTCCTCAAGGAGAAACCCGCTCTCGTCGAGGAATTGCGGGAAAAGGTCTTGGATAAGTTGGACCCGCGACGCCAGAAGAAGGCGGACGACGGTGCGGAAGAAGCCCCGTCCGAAACGGCTCCGGCCTCCAAGCCTGCCGGCAAGACGTCCGGAAAGACCGCCCGAGCGGGCGCTCGAGGCTGACCTCCAGGATTCTTGTCTCGCCTCCAGGCCGTCCTTGACAAAGTCCTTCCGCCCTCGAGAATCACGTTTCCGATCGCAACGGAGGCCACGCGAGAGCCCAAGGCCATGGCAGCGTCAGGCCCGCGCCCCATGCTCCCGACGACAAGGAGCGATCCTCCATGAATTCACCACTTCGCACGGTGTTGCTGATTCTTGCCGTGATGCTGATGGGATGGCCCGCGACGTACGGTCAGAAGACGGCGACGCTCAAGGTGTCGCAACGCTTGGACCAGGTCTTGCGTTGGCTTCCGACCGACTGTGAAACACTGGTTGTCTTGAATGGACCTTTGAAGACTCCTCGAAAGGCACCCCAAGCGCCGGAATTCTTGGTATCAGCCCAACTCTTCTTCTTCTTTGGAATCGCAAATCTGCTACCGGAAGGCCTTCTCCCCAAGCAGCCGCATGGGCCCAAGGTGGTGATGGCCGTCGACGCCAGCCGACGGTTTACTGCCCCCAAGGGTCTTGGGATGATGGAATTTGAGGACTGTCAAATACTGTTTTTCAACGCCTCGGCTCACGATGCCGTCGAAACGGCACTCAAGACCTGGATTGAAAAGTCTCCCAAGACAATTCAGATCGGTGACACGAAGGTGGCTGTCTTCGCGGAGAAAGGGCAAAACGATCAGCGGCCCTTGCTTGTCGCCCGAGCGCAGCGCGGCGTGCTTCTGTGTGCGAACAACCGGAAGTTCCTCCAACAGGTTCTCGCACGCATGAAGCGAAAGAACCCAGACCGCGCATTTCCAGACAGCCTTCCGGAATGGCGGCATGTCGACATGGAAGCGCCGATGTGGGGCATGAGGCATTACCGCAAGGGTTTCGCAGACCGTGATCCTTCCTCTCCACTCGGGCCGCAAGCGGGCGCCAACGTTGCCGACCCCAAGGCCGTGGGTTTGGTGTTTTCGCTCGAGGCAAAACCTGAAATCGCAAAGGTCCGTTATCTCAGCGGCGCGAAAGACGCCGTCAGGATCGTAAGACGGGGATGGAACAATCCTGGTGAGAAACTGACACCAAAGATCCATGAAATGAAACCGGGCGTCATCGAGATCACGACACCGACCCAAGGTCGTACGGGAACCGTGTTCCTGCTCGTATTGATGGGGTATCTTGGCCACGGAATCTACATGTAGCGGCGGACCACTGGGAGAGCGAGCGAATCGGTGAACCGAAGTTGGCGTGGTCGGTCTATGTTGCGTCCAGGCGGGCCGCGCCGTAGAATGAGCCTCCCAGACTGGGGATTCATTGTTTAAGTCGTTTGGATAAAAGAGTTTACGGCGCTGGCGTCGCGAGCTCGAGCGGAGATACATGCCATGGCGGTTCCCAAGAGAAGGACCTCCAAGTACCGGAAGAACATTCGCCGGTCTCATCATCACATCGAGCCCAAGGCCATGATCCGTTGCGGGAACTGCTCACACGCCGTCATTCCCCACCGGGTGTGCCCGAACTGCGGCTACTACCGCGGCCGGAACGTGCTCCACTTGGACCTGTTCGACTGATCCCATGAGAGTTGCACTGGATGCGATGGGCGGAGACGCGGCTCCGAAGGAATGCGTGCAAGGCGCGCTTCGAGCCCTGTCGGAGAGACCTCAGCTCCAGGTGGCCCTGGTCGGCTTGGAGGACAAGATTCGCGAAGAGTTGGACGGCGAGTCCTATGACGCCGAACGGCTCGAGATCGTCCCGGCGACTCAGGTCGTCGCGGCGAACGAACGTCCCGCCGACGCTCTCCGCAAGAAGCGTGACAGCAGCATCGTCCGATCATTCACCTTGGTCCGAGAGGGCGGGGCGGACGCCGTGGTCAGCGCCGGCAACACGGGGGCGGTCGTGGGAGCCGCGACCGTTTTGTGGAAGCTCATTCCCGGCGTGAGACGGGCGGGGATCGCCGTTGCCCTCGGCACCCAGTCCCACCACACCGTCCTCATCGACGTCGGCGCGAACATCTACTGCAAGCCCCAGCACCTCGTCCACTACGGCCTCATGGCGTCCGTGTATGCCGAGCGCGTGTTGGGCACGGAGAACCCTCGCGTGGCCCTTTTGAACATCGGCTCCGAAGAGGGCAAGGGAAACGAACTGGTCAAGGAGACTCAACGTCTTTTCGCCGAGGCGCCCTTCAACTACGTCGGTCACGCCGAAGGCAATGATGTGTTCTCCGAATTGGCCGACGTCATCGTTTGCGAGGGATTCGTGGGCAACGTGGTCCTCAAGGTGGCCGAGGGGCTTTCCGAGCGGATGCACCGTCAATTCGACGCCGTGATGGAGAGCGCGACATTCGGCCGGGAAAACCCGGAATCCGTCGAGATCCTTCGCGAATTCCGCCGCAGGACCGACTACGCGGAAATCGGCGGCGCCGCGCTCCTCGGGGTGAACGGCACCTGCCTGATCGCCCACGGTCGATCGGATCGGAGAGCCATCAGCAACGCGGTCCAACTGGCCCATCGGTTCGCGGAGGCTCAAGTCGTCGACGTCATCAAGGACGGCGTGGAAAACGCTCGGAGCGCTCTGCACCGCGAGGGCTGACAGGGAGACGGAAATGAATCAGCTACGCACCGTGGGGGTGGCCGGGACCGGTCACTACGTGCCGGAGCAAGTGCTCTCGAATCATGACTTGGAGGGCATGGTCGACACCTCCGACGAGTGGATCTTCACCCGAACCGGAATGCGGGAGCGCCGCATTGCCGGCAAGGACCAGGCCTGCTCCGATCTTTGCTACGAAGCGGCGCGGAAAGCCCTTCAGGATGCAAAGATGGCGCCCGAGGATCTCCAACTCATCGTCGTGGCGACGGTGACCCCGGACCAATTGCTCCCGTCGACGGCGGCGTTTCTCCAGGAGAAGTTGGGCGCCTGGAACGCCGGAGGATGGGACATCAACAACGCCTGCACGGGGTTCCTCTCGGCGCTTTCGACCGCTTATGGAATGATCGCTTCCGGCAGCGTGGACAACGCCTTGATTCTGGGCGCGGAGGTGCTTTCCCGCATCATCAACTACCAGGACCGCGCCTCCTGCATTCTCTTCGGCGACGGCGCCGGGGCCATGGTCTTGAAGGCGGATCACCCACGAGGTCAGATCATCTTCAACACGACGGGGATGGACGGATCCCAGTGGGACGCCATTCAGCGTTCCGCGGGAGGGAGTCGTCGCCCGATTGATCACGAGGTCTTGGAGACGAAGGAACATCTCATGACCCTCAAGGGCAATGAGGTCTTCCGGTTCGCCGTGGCGAAGTTTCGGAGCTTGGTGACGGAGTCACTCGAAGCGACGGGGCACACCCCCAGGGACATCGGCATGGTGGTGCCACACCAAGTCAACATCCGCATCATCGATTCGGCGATGAAGAAGCTGGACATCGATCCGGAGCGTATCTACGTCAACCTGGATCGCTACGGCAACACGTCCGCGGCGTCGATTCCCATTGCCTTCGATGAGGTCCGTGGGAAGGGGCTTTTGAACGAAGGCGACCTCGTGAGCTTCGTCGCGTTCGGGGCCGGACTCTCGTGGGGTTCCGCTCTGCTGCGCTGGTAGTTCATCGAGTCCGGAGAATCCAACTCATGGGCGATTTCGCCGTCATTTTTCCGGGGCAGGGTGCACAGTTCGTCGGCATGGGAGCACCGTTCGTCGAGAAGTCCGCGGCGGCCCGAGATCTCTATCGAAAGGCCGACGAGGTCCTCGGCTACCAGCTCTCGAAGATCATTCTCGAGGGCCCCGAGGAGGAACTGACTCTCACCCGACACTGCCAGCCCGCGATCTATCTCGCGAGCACGGCCATGCTGGCGGCGTTCGAGGAGGCGGGGCGCTTCGATCCCTCGGGCTGTCGGGCCACGGCGGGACTTTCTCTGGGAGAGTACACGGCGCTTCATTTCGCTGGAGCGTTGAGTTTCGAGGATGGTTTGAAGCTCGTGGCGAAGCGTGGAGCTCTCATGCAGGACGCCTCCGATGCGGCGCCCAGCGGGATGATCTCGCTCCTCGGCGCCGACCGAGCCCTCGCCGAGAAGGTGGCTCGGGCCGCGGCGGGTGACGACGTCCTCTCGGTGGCCAACATCCTGTCGCCGAAGCAGGTCGTTCTCTCGGGGAGTCGCGCGGCTTGCGAGCGTGTCCCGCAGATCGCCAAGTCAATGGGGGTGCGCCGCGCCCTTCCCCTCAAGGTGGCCGGGGCGTTTCACTCCGCCCTCATGCAGCCTGCCGCCGACGCCTTGAAAGAGGCTTTGGCGAAGGTCGATCTCCGACCGGCCCGCATTCCCGTCTACGTCAACGCGGAGGCCCGTCCGCTGACGGAGCCCGCGGCCCTGCGCGCGGCGCTCGAGCGCCAAATCGTCGAGCCCGTGCTTTGGCTGGAATCGATGCGGCGCATGAGGGAAGATGGGGTGGACCGCTTCCTGGAACCGGGCCCCGGACGGGTCCTCACGGGGCTGTTGAGGAAAATCGATCCGGAGGCCGCGTCCGAGAACCTGGACGCTTTGGAGGATTGACATGGATCTCGGCCTGACAGGCAAGCTCGCTTTGGTGACCGGCGCCAGCCGAGGCATTGGAAGAGCCATCGCTACGGAGTTGGCGCGCGAAGGCGCCTCGGTCGCCTGCGTGGCGACGTCGAAGGAGCGTGTTCAAGACACCGTCGATGCTTGCCGAGCGTTGGGGGGGGCGGCCGAGGGCTTCGGATGCGACGTGTCCGATCATGCCGCTGTCACGGCCATGGCCGCCGAGGTCCAGGAACTCATGGGACCCATCGACATCCTGGTCAACAATGCCGGTGTCACCCGAGACCAGTTGATTCTCCGGATGAAGGAGGAGGATTGGGATGCCGTGTTGGCCGTGAATCTCAAGGGCGCTTTCAACACCTGCAAGGCTTTCGCGCGCACTCTCATGAAACGAGGAGGCGCTAGGATCATCAACATTGCTTCCGTTGTCGGATTGACGGGGAACGCGGGTCAGGCCAACTATGCAGCCAGCAAGGGTGGGCTTTTGGCGTTCACCAAGTCACTCGCGAAGGAGCTGTCCGGACGGCAGGTGACCGTCAACGCGGTGGCCCCCGGTTTCATCGAGACAGACATGACCGAAGGGTTTCAGGGAGAGGCCAGGGACGCCATGGCGAGAGCCATTCCCCTCGGTCGATTCGGAGCTCCGGAGGATGTGGCGCGGGTCGTCGCCCTTCTGGCCGGCACTCCTGGAGCTTATGTGACGGGACAGTGCCTCCCCGTGGACGGTGGGATGGCCCTTTGAGAAATTCGCCTTCGGGGGACAAAGTCGCCCCCAGGGTTTGAAAGAAGACCGGAAATCGTGGTATTTAGCTGGGCCGAGTCGTGTCCGGAGTCGAGGCGGGGTGGAAAGTTGCATCCCCGGGATGGACGTTCGGCCAGCATGGAATCGAGGAGCCGAAAATGGCGAACATTGCCGAGAAGGTCAAGAGTATCGTTTGCGAGAAGATGGGCGCAAACCCGGAGAAGCTCACCGAGAGCACGTCGTTCATCAATGATTTGGGCGCGGACTCCCTGGACACCGTCGAGTTGGTGATGGAGTTCGAGGAGGCCTTCGACATCAACATCCCCGATGAGGACGCCGAGAAGATTCAAACCGTGGGTGATGCCGTTGCCTACATTGAGAAGCACGTCGCCTGAATCCATCGACGGCGACGCGATTTCGGAAGGAACCGGGCCGTGCTCCCCATCATGGGCGCACGGCCACGTTCTTGGAACCGCTTTGATTCTCCGAAGTCTCCGTCTCGAAAGTGAGGAAGTGAGATGACTGCGAAGCGCAGAGTTGTCGTGACTGGGATCGGATGCGTGACACCGCTCGCCCAGAATTGTGCCGACAGCTGGGATGCCTTGCTCGCCGGCAAGAACGGCATCAAGCCCCTGGAGAACTGGGACTGCTCCGAGTATCCGGTCCGCATCGCAGGCGAGATCCGAGACCTGGACTCGTCCGCTCTGCTCCCGCCGAACAAGGCGGCGAAGCTGGATCGATTCGTCCTTTTGGGAATGCTCGCCGCCGACGAGGCCGTGCGCGACGCCGGCATCGAGGCTCAGACACCGCTGGCGGAGTCCTGCGGCGTCATCGCCGGCTCAGGGATCGGGGGTCTGCTCGAGATCGAGGCGCAGCATCGCAAACTCCTCGAGAAGGGACCGCGTCGTGTCTCGCCGTTTCTCATCCCCAAGCTCATGCTGAACGCCTTGTCCGGCAACATCTCCATGCGCTTCGGAATGAAGGGCGTCAATTTCGCCACGGCTTCGGCCTGCGCCTCGGCCGGTCACGCCATCGGCATGGCGCTCCGGTGCATCCGCTATGGGGACGCCGACATCATCGTGACTGGGGGAGCCGAAGCGGCGATCACGACGTTGGGGATGTCGGGCTTCGCCAACATGAAGGCGCTCTCCCGTCGTAACGACGATCCGGAGCACGCCAGTCGGCCCTTCGACAAGGACCGGGACGGCTTCGTCATGGGCGAGGGGGCCGGAATCCTCGTCGTGGAAGAACTGGAGCACGCGCGGCGTCGCGGCGCGAAGATCTACTGCGAACTGGCCGGGGTCGGCATGACCGGTGACGGCTACCACATCACCCAGCCCGCTCCGGAGGCCGAGGGCGCCCAGCGCTCCATGCGCCGCGCCCTGGAAGACGGCGGCATCCCGCTGGAAGAGGTGGACTACGTCAACGCCCACGGAACGTCGACGCCGATCAACGACCCCAACGAATCCCTCGCCATTGAGAAGGTGTTCGGAGACCGGGCCTCGAGGTTGGCCGTCAGCTCGACCAAGAGCATGATCGGACACCTGCTGGGCGCTTCCGCGGCCGTCGAGGCCGTCGTCTCCTGTCTCAGCATTCTCCACGGTGTCGTCCACCCCACGCGGAATCTCGTGGAGCCGGGAGAGGGGTGCCGCCTGGACTACGTCCCCGAGGGATCGAGGGATTTGAACGTCCGTGCGGCGATTTCCAACTCGTTGGGATTCGGCGGGCACAACGTGACACTTGCATTCAGGAAGCTGGAGTCCTGAGATGGCCGGTCCGATGTTGAGCGTGGAAGTGCGGACCGCGCTCGAGAAGTTGGACCAACGAGATCTGTTGGCCCACTTCGATGCGTTGCCCAAAGCCCCGCGGAGCCGACTGAAGGCTGAACTGGAAGGCCTCGATTGGGGCCAGATCGAGCAGGTGAGGAAGCTGTTGCTGGCAGCGCCCTCTGCCGCCGAGGCGGCCCGCTTGGAGCCGGCCCCCAGCAAGAAGAAGGGCGCGGTTTCGGACGACGACGCTCGCGCGAAAAGGCGCGGATTGGAGCTCCTGGAGGCCGGTCGCGTGGCCGTCTTCGTCGTCGCGGGTGGGCAAGGTTCTCGCCTCGGATACGAGGGGCCCAAGGGGTGTTTCCCCGCAAGCCCCGTGGTCGGGCGGACCCTCTTCGAGATCTTCGCGGCGAAGATCCGAGCGCTGCGTGAGCGGCACGCGACTCCACTTCCGTGGTATGTGATGACCAGCGCCGGGAATCACGCCCAGACGGTCGCCTATTTCGAGGAGAAGGAGTTCTTCGGCCTACCCAAGGAGGATGTGAGTCTTTTCCCGCAAGACATGCTTCCGGCGATGAGCCCGGAGGGCCGCATCCTCCTCGCTGCGGAGGATCGCCTGTTCCTTTCCCCAAACGGTCATGGCGGGGCCCTGTGGGCCCTTCGCACCAGCGGAGCGCTCGAGGACATGAGGGCTCGGGGCGTGGAGGAGATCTTCTATTTCCAGGTCGACAACCCCCTGGTTGCGATGGCGGACCCGGTCTTCGTCGGGCACCACGCTTTGGAGCACGCGCAGATGTCGGTCAAGGTCGTCGCCAAACGATCCGCCGACGAGAAGGTGGGGGTCGTCGGACGTATCGATGGGCGTTTCGGCGTCATCGAGTATTCCGATCTTTCGCCGGAGGACCTGGAGGCCAGGGACGAATCGGGTCAGCTTCGCTTCCGGGACGGCAACATCGCGGTGCACATGCTGCGGCGCGATTTCGTCGAGTCCATCACGGAAGGAGGGCTCTCTCTTCCCTTCCATCTGGCCCGAAAGAAGATTCAGGCGTTCGATCCCGAATCGAAGACCTCCTGCGCGTTGGACGGCGTGAAGTTCGAGACGTTCGTCTTCGACGCCATGGGGCGAGCGGATCGCTGCGTCGTTCTCGAGGTGGATCGAGATCGGGAATTCGCACCAATCAAAAACGCCGAGGGCGAGGACTCTCCCGAGAGTTCGCAAAGAGCGCAGACGGAGCTTTTCGCGTCCTGGCTGGAGGCCGCGGGCGTCGCCGTCCCCAGAGATGCCGGGGGACGCGCGAACTGCCTTCTCGACATCGATCCCGCGTGGGCGGATTCTCTGGACGCCCTTCGGGACCGTCTGAGTCAGCAATCCCGCCTCGACATCCCCGCGGGAGGGGAATGCATCCTGCCCTGACCCGGCGACGTGGGGGGGCGGGGTTATCCTGAGCGCATGAGAATCGTAGTCCTCTACGGCGGGATCTCCCCGGAGCGTGACATCTCCGTCAAGTCGGGAACCCGGGTTGCCGACGCCCTGAGTACGCGCGGCCATGTCGTCGCAGGTATCCTCATCACCGGCGAGGGACGATTCGTCCTCCAGCGCGAGCCGGCGACGGGGCCGACGTCGGCAGGAAGAGGTCCTTGGTCGGCTGCGGAGTTTCTGAGTTTCCTCGAGGGCTGGAGGCCCGATGTGGTTTTCTTGGGCCTGCATGGCCGCGGCGGGGAGGACGGCGCCATTCAGGGATTCTTGGAATGGAGCGGGATTCCGTACACGGGGTCTTCCGTCGGACCGTCGGCACTGGCCATGGACAAGACGGCCTTCAAGGCGGTGCTCGTGGAATTGGGCGCTCCGACCGCGCCCCATGTCACCCTCACCCGAGACGAGTGGGTAGACGACCGCCGCTCCGCGTTGGGCAGAGGATGCGTGGTCGCTGGACTCCCGGGGGTCATCAAGCTGCCTGCGTCGGGTTCGAGCATCGGCGTGTGGATCGTCCATGATTCGAAAACTTGCGAAGAGTACTTGGACCGAGCCTTTCGGGAGGAAACGCGGGTGCTTTGGGAGGCCTATCGTCCCGGTCGGGAACTGACGGCGGCCGTGCTCGACGATCCCGAAACCGGCCAGCCCGTCCCGCTTCCCGTGGTCGAGATTCGTCCTCGTGGCGAGTTCTTCGACCTGGACTCGAAGTACGCCCCCGGCGGCGCGGAAGAGCTGGCGCCCGCCCCGATCGCCGCGGAGATAGCGGGGGAATTGCAGGAGTGGGCCGTCAGGATCCATCGACGCATCGATGGGCGAGGCTATTCCCGGACCGACGCCATGCTCACCGACGATGGCCTGGTGATTCTCGAGACCAACACTCTTCCCGGCCTGACCGAGGGCTCGTTGCTGCCGAAGGCGGCCGCGGCGGCGGGGATCGAGTTCGATGATCTCGTCGAGCGCATCGCCCTCGCGGCCTCGAGGACGCCAGCTGATGCATCCGCGCGCCCCCGCGAGTTCCATGCTGGAAGCTGAAAGGGCCTCCCTGCTGACCTCAGTCGTGGTCACGCCGGACAGTGAGGATTGGCCCGCCGAGGACTTGCTGCTCCGACTGGGTGTTCTCCTGGATGCAGGCGTCACCGCGGTCATGTTTCGCGAGAAGCGTCTCGACGATGCGGCCTTCCTGCATCTTGGCCGCCGGGTCAAGGATTTGTGCGACCGGCGCGGCGCCCTTTTCTGGTTGAACGAGAGAATTCATCTGCAACCGGCTCTGAACGCGGACCTCTGTCATCTGACGTTTCGTTCTCCCGACCTGGCGCGGGCCAAAGAACTCCTGCCCGACCACGTTGGCGTCACCGCGTCGGTCCACGACGTCGAGGAGGGGGTCCGGCGCATTCAGGACGGGCTGGATGGCGTCGTCTTCGGCCCCATCTTCCCGGTTCCGTCCAAGAAGGGGCGCGTGCCCGTGCAGGGTCTGGAGGCCCTCCGAGAACTCGTCCGGCGTGTGTCCGTGCCGGTGGTGGCCATCGGCGGGATGAACCCGGAACGGTTGCGTGACGTTCGCGCTTGTGGTGCGACGGGCGCGGCGGCGATACGCTTCTTCTTCGAAAACCCGCATGGGCGACGTGCGGTGGAGGAATGGCGGCGGGCCTGGGAGTGATGCGAATGAGCAAGGACGGGGACAGCGTGGCGCCGGTGCAGCGGATCGATCGCATCCGCCGCACGGTGCGCCGCCTCGTGATTGCCGGTGTGCTCTTGGGCGTCGCCTGGTTCACCTATCGGTACGACGTCTACACGATCCCGGAGGACTACCACGGGCTGGAGCCTCAGCACATGGGACCCGGCACCAAGGTCGTCATGACGGATGTGGACGACGACACGGTGCTCGGACCGGGAAGCATCGTTCTTTTCCGGGTCCCGGGGGCAAAGACCGATGCGTTCGGTGTGATCGTCGGCATGCCGGGTGAGATGGTTCGGATCGAGGACCTCTCGCGGGGCCGCGCACGGGTGATGATCGAAGATCGCGAAGAGGACCTGGTCCTCCCGCCGGGTTCCCGGCTGAAGCAGGGTCCCATCCCCGACGCGCACTTCCTCATCTTCAGTGGCGATCGCCACCTCGTCGTGAACGCGATTCACCCGGACAGCCGCATCTTCGGGCCGATTCCTCGCGGTGCGCTCCGCAAGAAAGTCGTCACGTCTTTGTGGTTTCTGAACTGAGGAGCTCCGTGGTCGATGGACGACGCTTTTCACGAACATGAGTTTCTCAAATGGATCGCCCAGAGGAACGACGGCCCGTCGGCACGTCTTCCCGTCGGCCCCGGCGACGACGCGGCCATCATCGTTCGGGGGGAGGGCGCTGACTTGCTTTTGGCCATGGACGTGGTGTGCGAGGGAGTTCATCTGGAGGCGGGGCCGGATCTGCCCGAACGCTTGGCGCGGAAAGCGGTGCGTTCGAATCTCTCCGACATCGCGGCGATGGGTGGAGTGGCCGAAGCCATCGTCGTGGGCCTGGAGCTTCCCGTCGACGCCACGGACGCGCTTGCCCGCCGCGTGATGGAAGCGGTGCGCGAGGAGACCCGTCGGTTCGGGGTCGAGTTGGCCGGGGGGGACTCGGTGATGCGGCCGGGCGGATTGAGTTTGGGAGTTGCCGTGACCGGGCGACCCCATCGCGACGCCGTGTTGCGGAGCGGCGCAAGACCGGGAGATCTGGTCCTCGTGACCGGCGCCCTCGGAGGGTCGATTCTCGGCCGTCATCACGACTTCATCCCCCGCCTGGAGGAGGCCACAGCCCTGGTCGATCTTGGGCCGCCCTCCGCCATGACCGATATCAGTGACGGATTCTTGAGGGATCTTTCGAACATCCTCGAGGCCTCCGGAGTGGGCGCCGTCGTCGATGCCGCGGCCGTGCCGATTTCCGACGCGGCGGCCCATCTCGCCGCCCGCACCGACATGAGCCCGTTGGAGCACGCCCTCCACGACGGGGAGGATTTCGAACTGCTGTTCACGATGGATTCGGAAACAGCGGGGCGAGTCCTGAAAGAGTGGAAGTTGATGACCCCGCTCACCGTCACAGGGAAGGTGGTGGAGCGGGGCCTCTGGCTGCAGACGGGCGACGAGAGGAAAGAGGTCGCCCCGGGCGGCTACGAACACGGGAGACCTTGAGTTGCCTCAGCGTCGTCTGCTTTCTCTCCTTGCTGCCGTCTGGCTCGTCGCAGTGGCTTTGGGCCAGGACACATCCCCCCTTGGTCGCCTCCAGGGGCGCTTGGTGGATGCTACGACGGGTGTTCCTCTCTCCGGCGTCGCTGTGTCCCTGATCCTGCATCGCGAAGGTCGTGACGAACTCCGAGGGGACGTGAGGTCCGGCTCGGACGGCCGGTTCATGTTGGATTCCGGTGTCACGTCGGGCCTTGTCATCCTGCGTGGCGTGCGCCGTGATGGAGGAGTCTTCTTTCTTCCCCTCGAGACGACGCCGGCGGGGGAAGGACTTCTTCTCGGGGATGTCCCCGTACCGCCCGCGGGCGTCCTCGATGTCCAGGCGGTGCTCCCCGACGCCGACCCCTTTTCCGCCGAAGTCCGAGCCTTTCCCGCTTACGCGGACGGAGTACTCGACCCCTTGAAGGGGATCCCTTTGGCGAGCGCCCCGGTGGATCCGGAGAGCGGAGCGGCGCAGCTGTTTCTTGCGCCGGGTCGCTACGTTTTGCTTCTCACGGATGGATTTCGCACCTTTCAGCCCCTCGTGATTCCCTGGAACATGCCGCCCGGCACGGCTCGGCTGGGAACTCTCCTGCCCCGGGAGGGTGATCCTTTCGCGGCCGATCTGACATGGAACGGCGGCACGATTGGCGACTTCGAGGTCGAAGTCGGGTCCGGTGCGTGGCCCCTCGAAGGGGGCGCCGAGATTCTGCTGCGTTGTCGACCGCCTTTGAAGTCGTCGTTCGATGGGGGGCTCACCCTTCGCCTCGATCACCTGCCTGCCGGGCGCGTTCGCGTCGCCGCGCATGCGCAAGATTTCGGCGGGACATTTGTCGGTGCCACCGGGACCGCCCTTCATCAGTGGCGGATGTCGAAGGGGGCTGCCTTGGCGCTGCGGGTCTTGGACGTCGCAAGCGGACACGATCTGAACAAGGGGCGAATCCTCTTGGACGGACGCCCCGGGACCTCGGCGGGACTTCGGCATGTCTTCGAGGGGCTCTCCACGGGCTGGCACGATCTCTTCGTTTCCGTGGCGGGGCACGAGTCGGTGGAGGATCGCCGTTTGTACTTGGCGCAACAGGGCGTCCAACGCATCGGCGACGTCGGTCTCGAGCCCTTGGCGCGCATCGAAGGGCAGGTGAAGGACTCTTCGGGGAAGCCAGCGCGGGGCGCCCTCCTTCTGCTTGCCGACCGCTCTTTCAAACAGACCGCAGGTGTTCGCGTGGTGGGGCGGACGGACGAAAAAGGGCGATTCCGACTGAGAGTCCGTTCCGACAGGATCGGTGATCTTGTCGTCTGGCACGACAGAGGGTTTGCGCGAGCGCCGGATTGGCTGCGCGCTTCTCCGGGAGGGGTCGAGCATTGGACGGCCAGACTTTTCCCTTGGTCGACCGTGAAAGTCGCGTGTCGCGATGACTCCGGAGAACCCGCCCCCGGAGTTTCGGTCTGGCTCATGGGGGGCGAGACGCTGGGGAGTCGCCGACAAAGGCCGCCGGAGTTCACCCAGCTTCTTTGGCCCCTCGCCCGGCGGGTGGTGACCAACGGGCAAGGCCAGGCCGTCTTCGAGCGCGTTCCCACCGGGACGTTCCAATTGGGAGTCCTGCATGCCCATGACGCTTGGGAACTTCACGGGACGGTCGAGGTCGGCTCTCCCGGAAGTGTGGTCGGTGAGCGACTCTCCTTGGCGCCGGAGACCACGACGTCTCAGGCGATCCCCTGGGAGGGTTTTTGGCGGGTGCTCTGGGAGGACGACGTTCGCCCGCCCATGGACTTGGGGCGGCTCGATCCCGCGGACGAGAATGCCTCCACCGTTCGTCTCCTTCCCGGGCAAAACCTCCGGTATCGAGAACTCGCCGACCTCGTCGATCCACCCCTTCCCAGCCTCGCGGCCTATGGCGGCGTGGGAGAAACCAGGTCGGAGCCCGAGCAGTTGCGGAAGGGGAAGCTCCCTGGCCATCTCGCTCCCACTTCGGCATGGGGTGAGCTTCGCGGCACCGTGCTTCGCGGGGGGGATGCCTTGGGCGGACAGGGAGTCGACCTGATCGCTTATCCGGTGCGGGCCGCTTCGGGGCGGACGCCCCGTCGCATCGATCACGACCCGGTCACCGGGCGCTTCCAGGCGGTGCTCCCTCGTGGGGTCTGGATGCTCCAGGCCCAGGCGCCCCATTGGGCTCCTTCCTGGGTGGGGCCCTTCACTTTGGGCGTGGATGCGGAAGACGTTTACGTCGAGCGGAACGTCTACCTCATTCCCGGGGGGAGCGTGGAGGGCCGCCTTCGGGGGGCGGAAGCGTCGACGATCATGCGCAGCGACGAAGAGGTGACGTGGGACCGCAGTCTCGACGATTGGTTGCGCCCCTTCCAGTTGCGCCGAGACACCGTGGGGGTCGATTCCCGCGGTGGTTTCCGATGGAGCGATCTTCCGCCCGGGGAGATTCGATTCCGTGGCGGTTCGGGTCTTTTGGCCGCGGCGGTCGTCGGTTCGGGGGCGGTGACGGACCTGGGCCCCGTCGCCTTGCCGGGGGCGGCGAGCGACGAGGAGAACCAAGTGCTCCTCGAGGACCGGATTCTCGAGGCGCCCTTTCGTGCCGTCCCGGCTCGTTCGCCCGCACTCTTGGCGGGGCGGTATTTTCTGGAGAGGGCGGCTCCCTTGGGAGCGGGCTTTTGGCCCCGTCGCCTCATCTTGGCCGAGCGAGGGGATGACGGCAGGTGGCGAGACGGTGAGGAACCGTCGCCGCCCAGATCATGGAAGTCGGTGCGTCTGCGCCTGAGGAGAGACGGGCGTCCGGTCCAGGGGGCACGGATCCGGTTGCGACCGGTGGATGACGGAGCGTACGCTTACCACCGCGAGGCCACGGAAATGATCTCGGACGACCGGGGACGGAGCGAAGCGCGGATTCCCCAAGGGCAGTGGGTCGTGGAAACCCGCCTCCGCGGCCGTGACGGGCGGCTCTACCGTATCGACGATGAGCGGCTCATCGCCCCACCGGGGCGCGAGATCTGGGACTTGGACGTGGTGACGGCACCCCTGCGTGTCCGGGTTCGGGATGCCGCCGGGCGGCGTCCACTTCCGGGGGCGTCCGTGCGAGTTTTGAAGGGTCCTGCGCCCTCGGGGATCATCGAGACCGTCGCGCGTCGCCGCTCCTTGGAGATCGTTCGCGGCTGGACGAACGAGAAAGGGGAGCTGACGTTTTCCGACATGCCCCTCGGAACCTATCGCATCGAGGTTTCTCATCCGGGTCTCGGACGTTCCGCGCTGGACGAGGTGAATCTGCGGCAAGCCAGACGGGAGGTGAGGGCGAATCTGGACCTGGGGGCCTCCGCATCGCTCGTGGTCGCTCTCACCGACGCGGACGGGGCGGCCATTCAGGGGGCCGAAGTGCTCCTCCTCGATAGGGAAGGGCACCGGGTTGCGGCGGAAAGACTCTTCCTCACCGACGAGGAGGGGAGAGTGGGGATTCACGGCCTCAGCCCGGCTGACTATCAGGTCATCGCCCAGGGATCCGGCCGACCCGCTCAATGGATCGGTGACGTCGATCTCAATCCGGGCGGAACGGCCGTCCTCGAGAGCGGGCTCGACCGCGGCGGATCGATTCAGGTGATATGTCGGACCCAGGGCGGCCGACCTTTGTCCGGTGTCGTGCTGACGTTGGTCTCGGAGGCCGGGCCGTGGCGCGCCGTCCCCGTGGGCGCTCTGAATATTCATGAGCTCCCTCGCAGAACGGACGAGGACGGCGTGCTTGTCCGAGAGACCTTTCCCTATGGAAAATGTACCATCCGAGCCGAGCGGCCCGGCTTTCGAGCCCAGACGGTCGAGACGGTCATTCGACCGGGGGAGCGCACGGTGGAAATCCTCGTCATGACGCCCGGTGTGGAAAAGCCTTCGAACCGATGAAGTCACCGTCTCGTTGAGGGAGACATGCAAGAGGACGAAGACGTCCAGCTCATGCTCGCGTTCCAGCAGGGCGATTACGACGCTTTCGGCACCCTCGTGGAGCGACATCAACCCCGATTGCTCCGCTATTTCCTTGCCCAGGCCCAGGATCGGCAGTTGGCGGAGGACTGCACGCAGGAGGTCTGGCGGAAAGTCTTCCTTTCCAGGGATAGCTATCAGCCCCGCGCCCGGTTCTTGACCTACTTGCTGAGGGTCGCTCGCAACCTGTGGATCGACGTCTATCGCGCCCGGAGTCGAAACCCACGTCCCTATCTCACGGGGAGCGGCGGGAGCGACGAAGACGGCGGGGGATGGGATGTCCACGACACGGACGGCCGGACTCCGCTGGATGACTTGATGCAGTCCGAACAAGGCAAAAGAATCGCCCGTGCAATCATCATGTTGCCGGATTCCATGCGGGATGTTTTCGTTTTGTCCGAAGTCGAGGATCTTCCCTATCAGCAGATCGGCGAGATCCTCGATATTCCCGTGGGGACGGTGAAGTCCAGGATGTTCCACGCCGTGCGAAAACTCAGGGAAATCCTGAAGAAAGAGCTGAACGGATGATCTTCCCGAGCGTTCTCATCCCCAACGAAGCCCGAGACCCGACATGATGAGCCCCGAAGACATTCCCACAATCGATCCCCAGCATGGTGAGGTTTCCGAGGAGCGGATTCGTCGTCTTCTTGACGACCTGGGACCGGATTTGAGGTCCTATCGGCAGGAATTGGCCGCTGCTGCCCGCATGGATTCGCGATCGCAGGCGCGAATGCGGCGCATGTTGGTGTCTTTGGTGCGTGAGGATGTCCGTCGGCGCTACGCCGACCAAGGGTTTGTGGCCCACGCACGCCGGACCTTCGGACGCATCTTGGGGGTGTGGAACCAGCTCCTCGCTCAATCCTCCGGTTTTCGTTGGCTCCATCACGGGGCCTTGAGTCTGGGGGTCGTTCTGGTGGTTTTCATGCTTTGGGACCTTTCTTCGGATTCTAGGACCACCGCGTCCTCCTCTGCGGCAGGGGCTCGCATGGAGCGCCTTTTGCCAAGAGAGCCTTCCCACCTCGGGCCGGTAGGAAATCCCGACTGGCAGCCCCGCGACGCCTTGGATGCCCGACGTTTGTCCGAGTCCCTTCCCGAGGGGTTTCAGGGCGCTCGGCGCATTCGGAAGAAGCGCTGACGGGAGCCGGGTTCGGCCCGGTCCCTGAAGGGGGGGATTTCGTTCTCCTGATTTGACGTTTTCGTGCAGTGCAGGAGGAACCGGTGCGCCAAATGGTGACCCCGAGGGGGCGGGGGACCCTCCGTCTCCGACGAAAGACCCCCGCAAACCTGTCTATGTCGGTCTGAGAGCCCCGCGCGGCGGTCTCAGCGCTGTCTGGATGAAGATTTTTTGTATGGCACAAGCATTGCGTGGTCGATGAATGTCGGAGACACGCAAGATTGAGACCCCGCGCCGGACAGAGGAGTCCCATGATCATCAGATATTTCGATTCGATGAAGGGTGTTCGCTACTACCAAGTCTTCCTCCAGGGCGAGGAAGTGTTCATGGGGACATTGGGGGAGTGCAAGCGCTACATCGTGATTCACAACGAGAAGGTTCTGCTTCGCCAGGAGATGGACCGGAAATCTCGCGCCGCGGGTTGAGTCTCGAACGGAGCGACGCCTCTTGGTGGCGATCGTATTCAGACGACATAGGATGGGAGGCCATGAAGGCCTCCTTTTTTTTTGACATCGCGAAGTTCGTCGTCTGGGTCGCTCTCTCGGTCACGGGAGTCCAGCCCTTGATCGGACAGGTCCGACGCCCCGAAGTCTATCGGCCCTGGTTCGACGAAGTCGCCCTCTCCTCGTGTCACTCCCTCGTCGTGGCGCATATCACCCGAGTCAACCGAATCGCCGACGGTCAGCGACTCATCCGGTTCGCCGTCGACGAAGTCCTCCGCGGCAAGGAAAGTGATCGCATTCTCGTTCTTTCGAGCGACGAGGGACTGGTGGCCTGGCCGGATCTCCAAAAAATCCTCTTCCTCGTCCCCTCGCGCAAGGGGCTGATGCGCCTCGTCGTCGATCACGTCGACCTCCCCCAAGCGGACGCGGCGGAGAGAATCCGGTTTCTCCGCGCGTTGGTCCCGGTCTCGTCGATCATCGGTCCGGGGCGGCAGGCGATGTTCGTGAAAAACCTTCTGCGCACGTACCGCAACTCATCCTCTCCTTGGGTCCGTCGCATACTCGTCGAGGAGGCGAGGCGCCTGGCGGAACGGCGGCCGGAGACAGTGACGGCCCGAGATCTGGAGTGGCTGACGAGTTTTTCCCTGCAGGGGTTGACGTCGGACATGCGCACCGTGTTCAACGAGGCTTTGGTCGATTTCAAGGAGGCCAACGCGCTTCGGTGGACCGAGGCCGACCTCGTCTTTCCCGATGCGGCGTCGAAGAAGAGTTTTCTCGCCAGTTACGCGCGATTCCAGGATGTTTCGACCCCCGAGGCCGTGAGGCTCGAATTCCTCGAGAGCGCCATCAAGATCTTCGGTGAGAAGGCCTGTCCGATCCTCGTGCGTTCGCTCAGGGATCCCTCCGCTGCGGTTCGAAAGCGCGCTCTCGCCTTGATCAGGAAGACCCGCTACCAGCCAGGTTGGCGGGAGATCCTTCGCCTCGTTCGGCGCAGCCGATCCGCGGATGAGCGCATCCAAGCTCTGAGGACTCTCATGTTCGCCGTGCCGCTCCAGGCCGCGAGTGCGGTCATCAAGCTGGCGAAGAACGGGATGAAGACCCCGGAGGAGGATCGCGCCGTCTTGGAAGTCCTTGCGGCCATCAACAGTGGGGAGGCGAGCCTTTTTCTCGAGGATCTCGAGAAGCGTTGGCGGCGTGAGCCGGCAAAGAACAAAGGTCGACTCGCTCACCTCGAATACATTCGCAGTGACGCCTTCCGCCGGAAACTTCTCGGCGCCGGGTCCGGTGTTCTGGGAGGCGATCGACGCCGGTGATAGGGTGCGGGAGTGCAAGAGGGATTGAACTGATGGATGAGGTACGCCGGCTCCGCGCCGGAATGATGGCTTTTTGGGTCGTCTTGCTCGTCGGGGGGGGCATCGCCCATCGCGGCGTGGCTCAGGAAGCCGGCCGCCCCCCCGCGCAGCGCAAGCTGAGGTTGGGTATCGAGGATGCGGTCCGTTTGGCGACGACCCACAACTCGTCGCTCAAGGTGAGCTTCTTCAACCATCTCATCGACCGCACGCGGATCGCCGAGGCCGAGGCCGCCTTCGAACCGGTCGGTTTCGTGAGCGCCGACGGTGGTGTTTCCGAAGTGAGTTTCCCCCAGATCTTTCCCACCGGAAACATCAACCCCGACGGCACACCCGAATTCTTTCAAACGATCGTGACGGACAGTTCGGTCACGGCGGATTGGCTGGCGGGCGCCCGTGGACTGCTTCCCACCGGTGCGACATGGCAGTTGCAAGTTCGCACCGATTACCGCGATCGCGAGGCCGGTGGCCTCGTGAATCCGAGTTTCCAGACGGCCACCACCGCAACGTTCACCCAGCCGATCCTCCGCGGAGCTTGGTTGCAGTACAACCTTGCGGCGACACGTCAGGCCGAATTCGCGGAGCAACAATCTCGCCAGAGATTCCGCGGCGATGTGCTGGACACCATTCTTCGAGTTCACGAGGCGTATTGGAACTACGTCTTCGCCATTCAGGACCTGAAGGTCAAACGACAGTCGCTTGCTGTCGCGCAAGAACTCCTGGATATCAACCGAATCAAGGTCGAGACGGGCGTGTTCGCCCCCATCGAGATCACCTCCGCCGAGGCGGGCGTCGCGTCTCGTGTGACCGACGTCCTCGTTGCGGAAAATCAGGTCAAGGAGACCGAAGACATCCTAAAGCGCCTCGTGCTTCCTTTCCGAGGGCTCGGGGAATGGAAGACGCAGATCATTCCGGTGGATATAGCCAGTGAAACCCGCTGGAAAATCCCCGACCTCGAGGATGCCATCCGCCTCGCCTTGAAGGAGCGGCCCGAGCTGCTGGAGGCCCGAATCCAGCTGCGCAGCCGCGATCTGTCGGTCGCCGTCGCAGACAACGAGACGCTGCCGAAATTCGACGTCAAGGGCAGCGCGAACTTCACGGGACTGGACGCAACGTTCGAGGACTCGTTCCTAGGTGGATTCGGTCCCACGGGGGCCGAGAGTTGGAGCGTGGGCATGGCGCTGGAATTCCCTTTGGGCAACAAGGCAGCCCGCGCGAAGTTGAGTCGCAGCCGTCTCGAGCGGGATCAGGCCCTCTACAGCTATCGAGATCTTCAGCTCGCCGCCGTGGCCGACGTGCGCAGTGCTTGGCGGGCGGTCAAGATCTCGGAGAAGACGATCGCCTCCCGCAAGAAGTCCGCGGAGCTGAAGGAGGAGGAACTCCGGAACGAGCGGGTCAAGCTGGACAGCAAGGTGTCGACGAACTTCGAGGTCTTGCGCGTCGAGGATGACTTGGCGCAAAGAAGGAGCGAACTCATTCGCACGCTGGCGGACTACCGCATCAATCTCGCCCGCCTGGCCCGAGCTCTCGGCTCGAGTCTCGACGTACTCAAGTGGCCGCGAAATTGATCTGCGACGAGTCGGACGTGGATCTCTCACCGGAAGAGTGACTTTTCGAGGTGATCATGATCCGCAACGGACTTCTCTATATCTTGGTCTTGGCGATCTCGGGAACCCTGGCGTGGGCTCTTTGGAATCAATGGCACGCCCCGGCGGAGCCTCCTCCTCTGGAGGGGATCGATGACCCCCTGTGGTATCGCACAGCGGACTTCGCCACGCGTCGAGCGGCTCTCGAGAAACGTCTCGACCTGATGACGTCGACGCGCATCGCGGCCGCGGATGTCGGCCCCATCAAAGACGATGTCGCCCTTCTCTGCAGGGATCCCCGCCTCGTGGACGTCGTCGTGCAACGCTTCAGGGAGCGAAAGGACATCAACACGGCGCAGCTCTCAGCGTTCATGGAGATCTTTGCTCGTGTCAAGAATCCGAAGTTCGCGAAGCTTCTGTCCGAAGGAATCCACCATCGCGAATTCGAACCTCGCATCAACGCATTCGACGCCGCCTTGACACAGGGAGATCCGGCGATCTTGGCGGACCTGCGGACGGTGATGGGTTCTCAAGGCGGATATTCGCTGCGCCGCGTCATCGAGGCTCTTGGCGCGATCGGCGGTGACGAGGCTCTGGATCTGGTGACACGGGCCATTGCGTCCGGAGACCACGACGCCGTTCTTCAGGGGATCGCCACCTGCGTCGTCTATCGACTCAATCGCGCCATCCCCATCCTCGAGCCTCTGCTGAAGGATGGGAGACGGGACGTCGCCCTCACGGCGGCTTGGGGGCTCGTCTCTTTGGGGTATTCGGGTGGGGCGGACGTCATACGTCGCTTGGCTCTCGATCGCGGCGTGGACCAGGGGACGCGCGCCCAAGCGGTGATCTATCTGCTCGAGACGTCCGGAAAGGCGGCGACGGAGACGCTGCGCCGGCTGCGAGCCGATCCCGATCCCAACGTGGCCTTCGAGGCCCGGTTGGGACTGATCCAGCTGGGGGACGAGGACGAGCTTCTGGCTCTCGACCGGGCTTTGCGTTCCGAGGATCCGGGGGAGCGCGAGCAGGGCGCGACCTTTTGCGCGGCTTCGGGACGAGACGAGGACGTGGAGCGATTTCGCCGTGTCATGGGGTCTGTTGGACGGGCCGAGATCACTGCATTTCTGAACGCATTGCCTCGTGGGAGGGCTCCCGCGGCGTTGTCGATTCTGAAGGATCTCTCCCGACCGGGCGGCCCGTATGAGCAGCTTGCGATCTCCCGATTCCACGAGTATGGGGATGACGGCGTGGAGGCCATCGAGACTCTTCTTGCGAGTCATCCCGAGGGGGAGCGACTGGGTTGGTTGATCAGCGCGCTCGGCTCCATCGGGACACCTCGTGCTCGTGACACCCTGTTGAAGATGCCCCCCCCACGAAGTCGACGCCTCTGGCTGTACTTGCGGAACAACGTGAGGGTCATCGATTTGGCCCTTCTCAAAAAGGGCGTCTTCGAGTGATCGAGCGACGCGAGGTCGTCGTGGCCGCCGAGGTGGAGGAGATGGGATCTCGCGTTGGTCGTTTCCTGGAGGATCAGGGTTACGAGGTGACTCAGGAAGAGTCCGGCCTTTCGGCTCGGCCACGGGGGCGATCCGCTCCATGGGGAGGGCGAAGCTGGGGAGCGGACCGCATCGTTTGCGGCTGGGCTTGCGGGGACTCTGGGAATGATGGCGCGCCGCGGACGATTCTCTGCGTGTCGCTCCATAGGAAACGTCGATGGCTCTCCACGGGGAGCCTGGCGCGCCTTCACCTGGAGGCGCTCGCGGACGCCCTCATCGCTGCCTCTCAGGCGGCGGTCGCGGCGGACCCCGAAGCGAGGGTTCGACCTCTCCGCAATCTCGTCAGGGCGACGATCGGTCTGAACGTGTTGCTCGCATTCTTGTTGCTGTTTTTCTTGGGAACCGTCCTGGGGCTCACCGTTCCGCAACGACTTCTCGCCGCGGGAGCCGTGGCGCTGTTGGACACGCTTGCCATTTCAAGCTTCGCGGCCCTGGTGATTCAGGGGACGCGAGCCTTCATGGGGCGATAGCTTCTTCCATCGCTCTCAACCGGCGAGCGATGTCGTCCAGCAAAGTGCGATCCTCGGCCAGCTTGTTGTCCTCGAGGCCGAGCTCCGGCGCCACCACGGACTCCAATTCCCTCAACACGTCCTCCTGAAACTCCTGCTGGCGAATCGCATCCAGAACGCGGCGGCGAGCCTCCTTCGCCGCGAGAGCGCGGAGGAAGCCGAGGATGATCAACAGGACGAGAGCCACGAAGGCCGCCGAGACCAGCAGATGGGCGGCTCCTGTCATCCGGATGAGTCGCCATGATAGGCGGACGGCCAACGATGCGGTTCCTCCATCCGGATCGAGTATCTCCTCGAGCAGAGGTTGAATGAGAGGAAACCAAAGGATGATCCCCCAGATCATGACCTTGCGCGCTCTGGAAGGCCTGGAGGCCGGAGAGTCGGCAAGAGAGTCGGGCGAGACGATGGCCTCGATCTTGGATTCGAGCCTTCGCATGGGGCCGTCCAGATCCGCCAGTTGCGTGGGCACGGGAGCGAGGCAGGGTGCGGGGACGAGGCTTCTTCGCCTGCGCCGCTCGAACAGCAAAGGAGTGAGGAGCGCGTCCAGCGGCTCGTTGGACGGCGGAGCACCCCCGTCGATGCCGGGGGTCAAGTGGCGAAGACGCCGGAGGTTTCCAGCCAGGCTTGCGATGGGCGACAGCAAGAATGCGAACTTGGGCAGGACGGGCCACGAGGCCAGTGTACGTCGGTAGATGTCCCGGGTCAGGGAATCCACGAGGCGTCTTCGACCGAGTTTGCTTTCCAAGGCATGCCGCATCCGCGAGTCGTTCAGCGCCGATATCAGGTCTTTGCGCGTCGCCGCTCGCTCCTTAGCGATCTCGCGAGCTCTCTCCTCGATCTTCAGCCGAGCTTGGGCGCGGCTCATTCGGTTGCGGGCAAGGGCGATGCGATTCGAGGACTTGATTCGCTGAATCTCTCTCGCCGTCCGCTCGCGAAACAACGCCGCCTTGAACGTCGAGAAGTCGTTGCCGGGGATGGCGGCTTCCGGATGAAGGGCCGAGAGAGTGAAGCAGGAGTCGCGGACATCGAAGGAGGAAAAGAGAGGCTGGATGACCTCCGTCACGCGCGCGCGAAAGGCTTCCTCGAGACGGGATGCCGCCCGAACCGGATCCGGTTCGGAGATCTCGTCGACCTTGTTCAGGACGAAGAAGAGGTTCGAGGGGTCAAGTGTCCGCGAATGACGTTTCATCCAGTCGGAAAAAAGGCGATCCGCGTACTTGGTCAGTGACGTCATCCAGATGACGATGTCCAAAAACGGTAGCGCTGCTTCGACCACATCCGCGTGTCGTCCAATGAGCCCGTCCATGTCGGGAAGATCGAGCAACACGAGCGAGCGGATCGTCTCGACGTCGTGAATACCCGGCGCCGTGGAAAGGTAGGGCCGGAGTGCCGGGACCCCCTGGAGAAGCCTCTCGTGATCGGCGTGGACGTACGGGACGATGCGATCGGTCGTCGGGCGTCGGGCACCCGTCATCGTGACCTTGCGCCCTGCCAGGGCGTTGACGAGGCTGCTCTTGCCGACTCCCGTCCCGCCGACGATCCCGACCAGGATGACGTCCGGGGAGATGTCCTCGTTCCGGGGCGTGTCCTCCGTCACGGAATCGGGCTTTGCGCCGGACCGCTCCTCTAACCTGTCCAGCAAGGCTTCGGCTTCGCGGAGCTCGTCGTGGAGGGTCATCGCTCACCCTCCGGCGCAACGGTTTCCTCCAAGATACGCGCCGCCCTCGCGATGGCCTCGACCGATTCGGCGCCGGGCGGCAACGCCAGCAGGGCTTCGGCGTAGCGGCGGCGCTGCAGTCGGCGGGCGGCTTCGAGCTCGGCCTGAAACCGGCCACGGAATTCATCGAGCTTGCGTTCGACCTCACTCGTAAAGGCCGGGAGGCCCAAGGCGCGCAAGAGTTCGTGGAGCAGGGGCGGAACGATGGCCATCGAGAGGGCGACCACCACGAGGTTGAGGACGAGCCCGACGAAGAGACTCCCGAGTTTTCCCAGGGGTCCCGTCGAGTGACCTCGGGCCGCAGTCAGCGTTGCGATCATCCCCTGAGCCCAGGAGTGGATGTCGCCGCCCAGGGAACGGAATGCCTCGCGAATCTCCGAGGGGTCCAGTTCGGTGGCCGAGTCCGGCTCCGCCAGGAGTCGGCGCCCTTCCGGCGTCGACTGGAGGATCTCTCGCACCCGGACCCGGTCCCTCTCGATCCCCGCCATCCCCTGATCCGCGACGCTGTCCAAGATTTCCTCTTGAGAGGGAAGCGCATCGGGACGAAGCGTGGTGAAGAGTCTGGCCGGGTTCCGTACCCAGCCGGCGATCCTGCGGAACACCGTTCGGTGGGAGTAGCGCAGGAAGAACCGTCCTTCCTCTTCGACGCGGCCGAGCTTCCTCAGCTTTTCCGCCGGATGAAAGCTGGCGGGCTCGATCTCGGCGGAGAGGATGGATTCCCCCAGCTGTTGCCTGGCGCGCAGATCGCGCTGGAGCGGTGTGAGGATTTCCTGGGCTACCCGGGTGGCGAGGACCTGGCTCAGGACCCCTGCCTGGGGGCAGCCTGCGGACTCTTCCACGAATCGGCGAATGCGATCCATGATCGGATCGTCCTTCAACTCGGCCTGCGCGCCGCGGCGCAACGTGACGACTTCCGGGTCGGTGAGACCCAACTCTCGCAGCTTGGAAGCATAGTCTTCGCGCAGGCGATCTCGATGCTCGGGATCGACTTTGTTGAGGACGAAGAGCGTGGGAATCCTGAGATCGGCGATCTCTTTCAGCAGATCTCGCACGGAGGCGTCCGCGTAGCGTTCCGCCGACGTGACGAGGACGAGACGTTCGGCCCAGGGAAGGACCCGAAAGGTCACCTCGCGATTGGCCAGAACGTGGGTGTCGTGATCGGGGGCATCGACGAGAGCAATGTCCTTGCCTGTGGTCAACGAGGAACGAAGAAACGTCATCGTGGATTCGCGGCCGCTCTCGCGATCGGAATCGGAAAACGCCTTCGCGAAAGTCGGAAACAGCAAGGCGTCATCACATTCGGTCGCACTCAGGCCGGCCACGAGACCGCCGCGTGTCGATGGGCGTTCGATGGACGAAACCCGGGATGCGTCCCTGTCGAGGAGAATGTTGAAGAGGGTCGATTTCCCGGCTCCGGAGGGACCGACGATGAGAACGATGGATGGCGCATCGGGACGTCTCGCGGCCCGCCGAAGTCTTGATCTCAAGGCCGCGGCCATTTCGGCCAGGACGCGGGCTCGCGATTCCAGTTCCGGAAGATGAGGGACCGAGAGACCGGCAAGATGCGTGACCAGGCTCTTCAGCTCTTCGCTGGTGGGGCTGACCGTCATGGGATCGATTCGTTCCGCCATCGGAGATGTTTCTGCCAACCCCGTGTCTTTCGTGCGAAAGGATAAGATCTCTCGTTCGGCGGTTTTGCCAGCCACGGATCGGGGGGATGCGTGACGCCCACGAAAAGGGGGATGGCATGTTCCCATGACCGCAAGAATCCGAAGGAGTCCGCGACGAAGAGGCGTCGACCGGGGTCGCCCCACTCCTCCGGCCAGGCGTATGCGATCCAGAAACGGGGGTTGAGCGTCACATCCTTGACCGGCGCCTCGGCATGGGGTTCTCCCAGGGAATCGGCGAGCGAGACTCGAAAGCAGTACCCGTTGAGGAGGAGAATCCCGTCTTCGACCTTTCCGCGGCCATGGCCGGGGACGGTCGTCTCCAGCGCGCCCGAATCGACGAGCTCGTTGATGAACAAAGGGCGCATCGGAGACCGGCCCGATTCCAAATGTTCTCTCTCCAGGCGTGCGATCGTGGCCAGTTGGCCCTTGGCCCAGGCCTCGGCGGCGAGCGAGTCTCGAGCGCGATCGCGGGCTTTCCAAAGCCACCCCAACGAGGCGACGATGAGAAGCAGCGTCACGGTCGAAGGGATCCAGGGCTTCGTCTCCATGGGCCCACTCTAACCCAGGGGGGAGGGAGTTCGAATCCCGGCCGGGTCGTGTCCCCGCCCCGAAGAATCCTGACGTTTGTCGGGGGAACCTCCGATTCCGTAAGGTCGGGAGACGGCCTCGGTCGGCTCGGACCGAAGACCGCCGCTTCGGTGAGGCCGAATCGCGGGCGGAGACACGAAGAGAGCGGGACATGAACGAAACCAGAAGCTTGGTCGCTGCGCGTAAGGTCGCCCAAGGGCTGCGGGATGCCGGCCGCGAGGTTTGGTTCGTGGGGGGGTGTGTTCGGGACGATCTGCTGGGAAGGGAGCCCGCCGATTACGACCTCGTCACGTCGGCGCGCCCGGAGGAGGTGCAGAAGCTCTTTCCCCGTCACGTCGCCATCGGCAAGCAATTTGGCGTCATCGGGGTGCTCCAAGGGGGGCGGACCGTCGAAGTGGCGTCTTTTCGCACGGAGTCCGACTACCGAGACGGCCGGCATCCCGGCGTCGTGGGGCCGGCGACCGCGCAAGAGGATGTGCTTCGGCGCGACTTCACGATCAATGGCCTGTTGATGGACCCCTGGACCCGCGAGGTCGTGGACTTCGTCGGCGGAAGGGCGGATCTCGAGGCAGGAATCATCCGCTGCATCGGTGAGCCCGCTTTGCGCTTCGAGGAGGATCATCTTCGCATTCTTCGCGCCATCCGTTTCGCAGCGCGGCTGGGCTTCGTCATTGAGGAAGAGACGGCCGCGGCCATCCAAGCCGCGGCACCCATGGCCGGAACGCCCAGCCCGGAGCGGGTGAAGGCCGAGCTCGAGAGAATGTGGACGGAGGGGGGAGCCGGGCGAGCGCTCCGCATGCTGCGCGATCTCGAGGTTCTGCCCCACGTCCTTCCAGAGTTGGCCGCAAACCGAAATCGCTCCTTGGAGGCGCGGTGGCAGGTCGAGGGTTGTTCCTTTCCGACGGTGCTGGATCGGACCGTGGCCGTTCTCGAGAACGCCGAGGGCGAAAAGCTGGACGCTCCGGTGGCTTGGTCCCTCGTGCTGGACGATCTCGTCGACGGGTTCCCCGTTGCCAGGTCGAAAGAGGGGCGCCGTGTCCTCGAACGACTGCATTCGAGCCGCGACCTGATGAACAAGGTCGAGGATCTGGTCCGCTGGAGGGATCGACTGGTCTTTGCCACGGACGTGAGTCGAGCGCGTCGCCGACTGGTTGGCGCTTTTCGGGGCCTGGACGCCCTCATCGCCTTTCACGGGAGGGAAGCCGCCGTGGCCGCCTCTCATCGACCCGAGAGGGACTGGGACGCACTGGAAAGGGTTCCGCTCCCGCCCCCGTCCGTGGATGGCCGCGCGCTGATGGCGAAAGGAGTTCCGCCGGGCCCCGCGTTGGGCCGAGCCTTGCGTCGGGCGAGGTTCATCCAGCTCGAGAAGGAGGAGGCGCCGAAAAAGGGGGATGGCGCCTCATGAACCTCGCTGCGAAATGAGGCGAGCCGACCCCTGGATTCCTGCGTAGAGCAGAACGCACACGACGGCGAGCTCGGGGCGTTCGGACCCGAGGCAGATGAGCCCGTCGAAAAGCACGAGGGTGAAGACGCCACGTTTCACAGTCAGGCTCACCCGTGCCCCGCGAAGAGGCGACAGGACCCAAAGCGCCAGGATCAGGCCGCAGGGGAGAAGCAACGCGACGCGCCCGGGAAACAAAAGGACCGGGGCGAGGTAGAGCACCGTCATGCCGCAGGCGAGCACGCTCTGCCACCGTCGTGCGGAACCCCGCGAAAAGGTGGGGGCTTCATGTTGGCTCAGAGCGGTGAGACCCGTCACGAGCAACCCGTACGCGGCGATGGCCGCGACGCTGTTTTTCGTGATGCCTGCCGTACCCCAGGCGAGGAGAAAGCCCAGCGCCATGGATTGGGCGCGGCAAAGTCCCATGGCGATCGGCCCGATGATGGCCCGCTCGGCTCCGAACAGGTCGTAGAGGACGATGGCGCCGAGGAGCCCTGCGGCCACCCCGAGCCGCCACGGGAGGGGAGGGTTCCCAAGGGACCAGACCACGAGGGCGAATCCGAGACCGAGGAGAACTGCGGCTCCCGCGAGGGCGTGGTGGGGGAGAATCTCCCCCGCGGGCAACGGACGATCGGGGTGAAGGGTCCGGTCCCGCTCGCGATCGCTCCAGTCGTTGAGGGCCATTCCTCCCGTGTAGAGGAGCGCCAGAGCCGCCAATCCGGCCGCCATGACGGAGAACCGGGGAAGGGACGTGGCTGCGAGGGCGCAACCCGCCAGGAGATCCCCGGCCGTGGAGAAGGCGTTGGGCAGCCTCAGAAGACGGAGCCACGGGAGGAAGCGGCGTCGCCTTTTCACGTCATCCGATCAGGCGAACGATGTCGTTGAAGGTCACATAGACCATGAGGCCGAGGATGAGCACGAGCCCGAAGATGTTGGCCCAGCTCATCGCCCGTTCACTCAGCGGTCCGCCCTTCACCTTTTCGAGAATCAAAAAGACCAGGTGTCCGCCGTCGAGGACGGGAATCGGGAGGATGTTCAGGATCGCCAGATTGAGGCTGAGTATCCCCATGAAGAAGATGATCTTGCCCAGGCTCTGTCGGGCGAATCCGTAACTGGCCCGCGCGATGGTGATGATCCCACCCATGTTGCGCGCCGAGAGGTCTCCCATGACCAAGGATCGCAGGGTCAAAAGGACGTTCTTGACCTCGTTGACGGCCTGACGGGAGCCCTCGACCACGGATCTCGGAAACGGGAGTTGGATGTCCCGCTTGCGGTCCTCGTAGACCAGTTGGGCGAAGACGCCGTTTTGACGAAGAGGCCGGGCGCGAAGAGTCAGGCTTCGCAGAGCGCCCTCGGGGCTTCGCAGCGTGAGGTGAAGATCGGAGCCGTCGGAGTCTCTCACGCGCTCCACGAGAGCCGCCCAGCCCGCATCGCTGGCGTCGACGGGTTCGTCGTCCAGCGACACCAGAATGTCGCCGGGTTGGATGCCGGCCTCGGCGGCCGGACCCCCGGGCACGGGGCGTACCGCGAGGTCGTTGGCCTCGAGGTGGAAGGACTCCATGAAGCGAGCCCCGTCGTCGTCTTCAGTCATGGTCACGACAACGGTCATCCGCTGCATGCCGCCGTCGGGCGCCGGTCGGTCGAGGACGAGATCCAGGGCCCCCCTCCCGTGCATCGCGTCGATCGCGTGCCAAAGATCGATGGGGCCGTTGACGGGGGAGCCGTTCACGGACACGAGGACGTCGCCATTCATGAGGCCCGCTCGGGCGGCCAGGTCGGCGGCGTGGGGGAGGGCGTTTGTGGGACGCAGAGCGGTCACCCGTTTGAAGCAGCGAACGAGCCCCAGTCCGGGAGGCGTCTCGTCGTCCGGATCGGCGGGCGGCGCCTGGATGGTCTTCTCGACGATCGTGCCGTCCACCCGCTTCACTCGGACGACCACGGGGGCGTCGGGCGCCGTCTGAAGCGCGACCTTGCCCACGAGACTGAGGTCCTCTGCCGGAACTCCGGCGATCGTCACGATCTCGTCGTCCTCGCCGATGTCGAATTTGCGCGCCAGGTCCTCGTCCGCCAGTCGAACTCGGAGCGCCGGGCCGACACCGATCACGTACGCTCCCCGTTCTTCCGAGTACTTGGGTTGAACCGAGAGATGGAGGTCGGAGCCACCCCTGCGTATGTCGAGCTCGAGAGGCGAACCGGAAAACGCGGCGGCATAGCGGAGGTCGTCGAATCGCAGGCTTTCGGTTCCGTCGATGGCGAGAACCTCGTCGCCCCGTCGGATGCCGGCTTCCCACGCCGCCGAGGCGGGGGATACGTTGCCGATCAGGGATTCGGTGAAGGGAACGCCCACGCTGAAAGCGAGCGGGAAGGCGAAGAACGCGAAGATCACATTCATGATGACGCCGGCCGACACCACCCAGGCTCGCTGGCCGACCGACTTCGCGAAGAACTCGTCACCGACGGGCTGATCCGTCGTCTCACCCGGATACTCGCCCGCCATCTTGACGTATCCGCCGAGGGGAATGGCGCAGACCTTGTAGTCGGTGCCTCCTCGAAAGAAGCCGAAAAGCTTCGGGCCGAAGCCCAGGGAAAAAGCCTCCACGCGGATTCCCACTTTCTTCGCCATGAGAAAGTGGCCCAATTCGTGGACGAAGATCAAAATCCCGATGGCGATGACGACCATCAACCCGTAGATGATGCTCAAAAGCAACTTGCCAGCTCCTCACGCGCCCACCGGTCCGCCGCAAGAATCTCTGCGAGATTCGGCGACGCGATGGAGTCATGCCGTTCCATCACCGTCGCGACGGAATCGAAAATGTCCTGAAATCCAATCTGACCGTCGACGAACATGGCGACTGCCTGCTCGTTCGCCGCGTTCAGCACCGCACCATATGTCCCACCTTTCTCCGCGGCCAGGAAACCCAGGCGGAGAGAAGGAAATTTCTCGAGATCCGGTGCGAAGAATCTCAATCCGTCGAAGAGTTCCGGGCTCCAAGTTTGCACAGTCCCGTCCAGCCGAGCCGGGTAGGTGATCGCGTACTGAATGGGCACCTTCATGTCCGGGGCACCCATCTGAGCGATCACGCTGCCGTCTCTCCAAAGCACCATCGAATGGACGACGCTTTGGGGATGGACGCAGACTTCGATGTGCTTCGAGCCGACGTCGAAGAGCCAACGGGCCTCCACGATCTCCAAGGCCTTGTTGAACATGGTGGCCGAGTCGATGGTGATCTTCGGTCCCATGTCCCACGTCGGATGCTTCAGGGCCTCCTCCAAGGTCACGTCGGCGAAAGACTCTTGGGGGCGGGTGCGAAACGGGCCCCCGGACGCGGTCAGGATGAGTCGATCGACGTCTTCGGGACGACCGGCCGCGAGGCACTGGAAAAGGGCGCTGTGTTCGCTGTCGACAGGGATGATTTCGGAGTCCGAACGGCGAGCCGTCTCCTGAAGGAGGGGCCCCGCCATCACCATGGACTCCTTGTTGGCCAGACCGAGTCGTTTGCCCGCGGAAGCGGCCGCCAGGCTCACCGGAAGCCCCTGAGCTCCGCTGATGCCCTGGAGGACGATGTCGACCGTGGGCAGCGCCGCGGCCTCCACCAGGCCCTCCTCGCCCGCGAGAAGTCGGAAACGGCTCGCCTCGGCGCCCAACAGGTCTCTGAGTTGGGAGAGCCGTTGGGGATCGGCGATCACCAAGGTGGAGGGGTTGAATTCCAGCGCCTGTCGCGCCAAGTCCTCCAGCCGGGACCCCGCGGCCAGGACGTCGGCCCGAAAACGGTCCGCGTGCTTGCGTAGAATATCCAGGGTACTCTCGCCGATGGAACCCGTCGAACCGAAAAGCCCGATGTTGATCAAGGCTGCTCCTTGGAGTCTAAGTGACTGTCGAATAATAAGTTGCGGGATGTGGTAACCCCGCGGCGGCTCAGGGGTGGGACCACTCTCGCAGAGGATACCAAAACGGACCCGGGGAGCCCGGGCGAGGAGCGCGTCGCAAGAGGGAAGAAGCGACGTGCCTCTGTCCCCGTCACGGGCCCCCGGTTTGCTGCGGAAGGGAATGAGGAGGTTGCGCCCCACCTCGGGCGTCACCTGGACGTAACATGGGGAGGCGGACCATCATGAAGGGAGCGCGGAGCATGCAAGATCGAAGAACCATCGGGGCGCTGGGAGTCGTGGTCTGGCTGCTTGTCGCCTCCTTGGCTTCGGGACAGGACACGCTCGAGGGGCCAGCCCTCGAGGCCGCGGCCCGCCAGGCCTTGAAAGGGGCCCACTGGTCCAAGGCTCAGGGGTATTTCGAGAAGCTCGTGAGTCAGGAGAGGTCGGCGGAGCACCTCATGGGCTTGGGCCGGGCGCTCTTTCAGCAGGGTGAGAACCAGCACAGCCTGGCGTGTTTCGAGGAAGCCCTGAAGAAGGCGCCCCAAGATGCGGAGCCGCCCTTGTATGTGGCGCTCACGATGGAACGCCAAGGGCGCGCGTCGCTGGCGAAGGGCAAGCCTCTCGCGGAGAGCACTCTTGCGGACGCCGTTCTCTTCTATCGACAGGCGGCGGCGCTCTCGTCCGATCCGTACGCGCCTCGATTCTGGGCCGGGGAGATCCTCCTGCTCCTCGAGCGCTACCCTGAGGCGGCCCAGGAGTTTCGCGAGGCCTTGAGGTCACGGCCCGGTGATCGGGCCTCCCGCGAACGCCTTGCCACGGCCCTGTATCTGTCAGGCAATCTGAAGGAGTTTCTCGAGGTGACCGATGGGCTCCTTCGGGAGACCCCCGACCATCCGGGGCTTTTGAACAAGACATTGACGGCGCTCGCCCGGTTGGGGCGGGTGAAAGAGGCCGACGCCCTGTTCCGCAAACTCGTCATCGAGCAGCCGGACGTTGGGCTGTTCTTCGATGCTCTGGAATCCGCATGGAAGGATCCGGCCCGCCTCGACCATCTGGAGAAGCTCTATGGGTCCGTGGTCGCGTCCTCCCCGCAGCGTTTCCTGCCTCACTATCGGTTGGGCGTCCTCCTCACGCGACGGGGGCGTCTGGAGGCGGCCTTGGCCGAGTTCCTCGCCGCTTTGGAGATCAGTCCTCGGGAGCCCTATGCCACCGCCGGGGCGACGTGGACCCTGGAGCAGCTGGGGCGCCTCGATGAGGCAGAACAGCGCATTCGCCGGGCTTGGAAGGATGCGCCGGGGAATCCCATCCTGTCCGAAGAGATCAAGCGGCTCGTTGCGGCGCTCGTCACCCAACACCGTCACGACCGGGCGCTGGCTCTGCACACTTTGATTTGGACCTCGGATCCCGACACTCCGGGGACGATCCGGAATCAGGCCATCCTGCTGAAGGACGCGGGCCTGCGTGAGGAAGCCATGGCGATGTTGGAGCGGCTGCTGGACGAGAAGGATCTCACGGCCAAGGAGAGATCGAGCCATCTCAACGACCTGGCTTTGGTGAAGAAGGGCCTGGGGCGAGTTCACAAGGCCGAATCGACCTTGCGGCAGGCCCTGGCCGCGGACCCGGAGAATTTGGACGCCCGCGAGAATCTCGCGGTCCTTCTTTTCGACCTGGGACGGCGGGAGGAGGCCCTCCGGGAGATTCGACGGGTCCTCGACGACCCCGACGGCGCTCGTCGAGAGCGGGCCCGCTACTATGCTCGCAGGCTCGGAAACTGAGAATCCGGTCAAAAGTCCGGGAATGGGGGCGTATCAGGTTTGCCGCCGCGGGGGGCCAGGATTAGAATCCGCCCTCGCCTGCAAAGGAGAATGCAATTCATGGGCCTTCCGCATCCGACCGCCCTCGTCGTCCTCATCGCCGCGACCTTGTTCCTGCTTCCGGCTGCCGCGCCCGCCCAGGAGGGCGCAAAGGAGTCAGAGGGCACGACCCAGGACGTCAAATTGACACCGAAGGACTTCAAGAAGTTCTCGAAACTCTTGAAGAAACTCATGGAGAAAGGGGACTACGACAGTCGCGCTGCCTTGACCGACGCCATCGAGGAGTTCAAGAAGGCTCACACGCCTCCGGGCGCCGAACCGGATGACGACTCGGGGAATCCCCTGAAGGATGTCGAGGCTTGGTCGAAGCTGGCGGAGGACTACTTCACCTCCACACTGGAAAAGCGAGTGTCCGGCAAGGGGCGCATCCAGACCGAGACGATCTCCTACTCGTCTCGCGGAGACGTCTATCTGTTCGAATACGCGTATCGTCTCCCGAAGGGCTACACGCCGAAGAAGAAGTGGCCTGTGATCCTCTGCATCCCGGATCGCAACAGCACCGGGAAGGAATACCTGAAGGCGATCTGGGAGACCAACAAGCCCACGAAGGCTCTTGCGGACAAATTCATCCTCGTTGCACCGACGGTGGGAGAGAAGACTCTGAAGGGGCGGGTCGGCAGGAAGGATGCGGCTCAGGCCCGTCTGGACTGGTTCACCGGTTTCCACGCGCGAGCGATGTTGTTCCCCGTTCAGAAGATCCAGGGGCGGTTCCGCTGCGACCCGCAACGGATCTATCTCGAAGGCGTGGGGAAAGGGGCCGACGCTGCTGTCCAGTTGGCATGTCTCTACGGCGAGGTCTTCGCCGCCGTGGCCGTGAGACAGGGCTATCCTCATGAGCCCGCCCTGGCCCCCGGAGTGAAAGGCGTTCCCATCAAGTTCCTCCTCCGCGAGGGCTCCGCATTCACGAAGGGCGGACGGAAGAGCGCTCTGGACACGTTCCAGAAGTTGGCCAAGGAAGCGGGAGTTGCCGACGAGGATCTTCAGATCCAATTCTACCCCAAGCTGGCGAAGATCACGCCGAAACTGAGGGCCAAGCAGGACACCGAGCCGATTCTCGAGGCGACTCCCGATGTCGTGGCGTTTCTCGAGAAGCACACCCTCCCGGCCTATCCCGAGTCCGTCCGCATCACCACGAATAACCGGATCTTCGTCAAGCGCGCTTGGGCCAGGCTCACGAAGTTCGACATCGACGAGGACAATCCGATCGTCGATTTCGAGGCCAAGCTGAATCGGGACACGAATACGGTGGAGGTGACGGCAAAGAACGTCTTCGGCTTCACCTTGTTTCTGAATGACCTGATGCTTGACCTGGACAAGCCTGTCCACGTGACGGTCAACGGCAAGAAGGCCTCCAGTGGCACGGTGGAGCGAGAGCTCAAACTCGTCACCCGTTCCATCAAGGGGCAGCCGTTCCTGTTCCATCGCATCTTCACCGCCTACGACAAGGTCGATTTCCGCGACGCGGAACCCGAGAAACCCCAGGGGGACGGCGAGGAACCCAAGGACAAGTGATCCGCCCATGATCGAGCGTCGGGTCTTCTGGCTTGCCGTCAGTTTCCTTGCCGGCGGAGGGACGATGATCCTCGAGATCACAGCCCCCCGCCTCATGCAGCCCTACTTCGGCGCGTCGACGTTCGTCTGGACGAATGTCATCGGCGTCATCCTGCTTGCCCTGGCCTTGGGGTACGAGATGGGGGGGCGACTGGCCTCGCGGGGTGCGTCTCACCGGGCAATGGGGTGGATTCTCGTCGCGGCCGCACTCTTCGCTTTGGTGGAGGTCTTCGCGTTCGGGCGTCTTGCGGGGGCCCTGTTGCCGGATTCCGGAAGACTGGAAGATCTGGGCCCGACACGACGGCAACTGCAGTGGGCCTCCTTCGCCGCCGCTTCGTTTCTCTTCGCGCCTCCGGTTTTTCTGCTGGCGTCGCTGCCTCCTCAGATCGTGGCTCGGTTGAGCGCTCTTTCGTCCCCGGGCAAAGCCGCGGGCGACGTCCTCATGTGGGGGACCCTCGGAAGTCTCCTCGGGACCTTTCTCCCCACGTATCTGGTGATCCCCGTCTGGGGCTCGAGGGCCTGTCTTCTCCTCGCGGTCACCGTCTTGGGGCTTCCGGCTGCCGCCCTGCTCCTTCGAGGGCGCCGGGGCACGGCCGCGGCCGCGGGGATTCTCCTCCTGGCTCTTCCGGTGGTCGGACCACCCGGGGGACCGCTGCGGGGCCCGCTCGGGGGAGAAAAGCTTCTGCTGGAGGAAGAGACGCCCTACCAATACCTCCGTATCGTGGAGGCTCCGGCGTACGGCGAGGGGCTGGATCCCGGCCGCGATCGGCAGGAGTTGCTGCGGATCGACGAGGGAGTGCGAGAGTTCCATTCGGTCGGGCCGTTGCCGGGTCGGGCGGATTCAGGGGGCAAGTACTACGACCTTTTCGCCGTGTTGCCCGGCGCTTTTCCCAAGCACCGTGCGTTGGAAGCGGTGATTCTCGGAGCGGGGGCGGGAACGACCTCGAGGCTTCTCGACGCCACGTGGCCGGGAAGGTTCTCGCGTATCGTGGACGTGGAATTGGATCCGGAGATCCTGGCTTTGGCGGAACGGTTCGACCCCGATCGAGCGAAACGCCCCGTGAGGGGCGTCGCCATGGACGGGAGAGGATTTCTTCGGCTCTGCGACGAACCCTGGGATCTGATCCTCGTCGACGCCTACGCGCGCCAGGTCGATATCCCGTTTCACATGACCACCGTCGAATTCTGGAGGCTCGTTCGGTCCCGTTTGAAGCCGGATGGTCTGGTCGCCCTCAATGTGTCGGCGCCCGACGTCGGGGCGGGCCTCATCCAGTCGCTGGCCCGCAGCATGAGAGAGGCGGGTCTCCGCTCGTTGCACTGCACACCGGTCCCCTTCTGGGGGAACGTGATCCTCTGGGCATCGGCCCGTGAGAGGCGGGGTGGGTGGGGAAGTCTCCGCGCCCCGGAGCCCTTGAGCCGCATCCACGCGCGCGCCTCCCGATTCGATCTTGCCTTGGAGGATGACGGAGAAGGCGTTCTTCTTCGCGATGACCATGCTCCGGTGGAATGGTTGACGGAGCGCAGCCTCGAGAGCGCGCGGTGATGGGAGGGGCGAGGGCGACCCTTCTCATCCTGGTTGCCGCATCGGCATTCTTGTCGGCCCAGGAGCCCGCCTGGAAGAGGGCCGAGCGAGCCTTTCTCGAGGCGCCCCGACCCTTGTCCGTTCTCGAGGCCCTCGCCCGCGACCACGGGGACCAGGCGGGCGTGCTCTATTGGCTGGGACGGGCGCGAGAGGAATCGCGCCTTCTGGGACGGGCGGAGGCGGCGTACCAGGCGTCGTCCGTCGCGGCTCCGAACAACCCCGCCCCTCTGGAAGCCTGGGCGGAAATGCGGGATCGCATGCTGTCCGATCCGGACGGTGCGTTGCCGATCTTCGAGAGAGCTCTCAGGCTCGCCCCTCCGGGGAGCGAGGCCGCGAAACGCCTCGCCCGTCGCGTCGCCGAGTGTCGCGATCAGGCCGAAAAACGCGCCGCCAACGATCGCCACGTGCGTGGCATCGTCGGCGGCGCGGTGCTCTTGCTCTTGGCGAGCGCGATCGGAGTGTTTCGCCTCAGGGCATGATCGTGATCTGGACCCCGTCACTCGTCGCGGCGCCCAAACCTCCGTCATCCAACATCACCCACTGCAAGAAGACGTTCAGACCCGCCAAGGCCGGGTTGTCGGCGATGGAGATGGTCAACGACCCGTAGCCCTCACCATGCACCAAAGTCGGTCCATTCAGGATCACGGACGTGATGAGGGGGGGCGGACTCTGGGCGACGAAGAGAGGAATCGCCCCGAAGATGGGTGGGTCGGAGCCGGGATTCTGGGGTCCGGCCAGCAGGAAGGCGGGGACGCCACCGATCCCGTTGGCGAGGCCGACGGTGAAGAACGGGTGGTTCAGGTTGGGCGGCTCCTGGGCCAGGATCTGAGGCAGTCGCCCCGTGCTGTCGGGAAAGCCCGTCCCGGGGAAACGCCTGGGATTCGAGGTCGGCAAAGTACCGTCGCCCTGGAGTTCGGAATGCAGGGTGGGGCGATCGAAAGGCGGCAACTCTTGGGCGACCCGCGGATCGGTGAGTCCGAAGCGGAGAAAGTCCACCAGGTCGAGGCGCTCAGCCGTCAGCAATCCGAGCGGCGCCATGGCGGGATCGATGTTCTCCATGAAGACGCCGCCGTTGTTGTAGAACTGAACGACTAGGTCCAGTGAGCTCCCGCTTCCGGTACCCGTGTGGAAGAGCCCGCCGGATTCCCTGAGCCCCACGTTCCGAAGAGTGGGGGTCTTCATTCTTCCCTTGTCCTGGGGATCTCCCGTGACTGCCATGCGGCCGATGTCGCCGTTGGGATCGGTGAGCCCGATGTTGTGGAAGAGGCCGTCGGTGAACATGCCGTTCATGGTGTGGCAAAAGACGCAGTTGCCGGTTGTCTTGAAGAGGTTCAGACCGTTCTGCTGGGCCGGGGTGAGAGCCGCCGTGTTCCCGGCGTTGAAGGCGTCCCATGGGGTTTGGTCGGAGATGAGGGTGCGCTCATAGGTGGCGATGGCCATGGCCACGCGGCCCGCCGTGATGTCGGGAGTGCCGAAGGCGGCCGCGAACAGGGCGGGATAGGTGACCCCGGGGGTGAGGACGGCTTGAACATCGGGAGGCAGATTGGTCGCGAGCGCCATGGGCCGCACGCGTTGCAGCTTGAAGAGGATCTCCGTCCAGGGGCGATTCTGGTGGGCCATTTCGACGCTGGAGACGGGGGGGCCGACGGCCTGGCTTTCCAAGGCGCCGCCGAACGCGATCAGGACCTGTCCCGTCACCGGATCGGAAAACTCGCTCGTCGCGCGGCCGTCCCAAAAAATGTCCGGGGAGAACCATGAGTCCGTGGCAGGCGGGGTCTTCCGCCCCGTACGCTGGACATCCGGGAAGAAGAGACCGTCATCTTCCATGGTTCCGCCATGCATCGCATTGATGACGCCGCGGGACCCGCGGACGTCATCCAATGTTCCGAAGACCCCGTCGGCCCCCGGATGATCCGAATTCGGGCCCGCGGCGCGGGGGTCGCTGCCGCCCGCGGAGAAGATGTGGCAGGTTCCACAGGCCTGGGTGTTCGTGGAACTCATCTGCTCCTCCCAGAAGAGGATCTTCCCCAGGATACGCTTGGCCTCCGAGAAGGGGTTCTCGATGGGATGGGTCACGGGCGGGTAGGGGGGATCCGCTTGCGCCGTGGCTGTGGCGCTCAGACCTCCCAGGGTCACGAGAGCCGCAACGGCAAGAACGAGGAATCGTCGACTGCGCATCTTTTACTCCTTTGATGGATCGGCTGGGGGCCGCCAAGTCTTGGGACCCCGCAGATTCGGCGATGTTGGGTACGCGCAGTATAGAGACCCGATGTCCGTGGACGAAGCAACCCGGGAATCTTTTCCGTCTGGCCCGTTGGGAGGGCTGCGGCAGGTCGTCGCGGTCTCCCGGCCCACCCGCGGGAAAAAATGCGAGCCGAGAAGGGACTCGTCCGGAGTGACCCTCTCGGCCCGCGCAGGGGGTGCGTTGTCGGCCGCATCAGCCCATCAGAAGAAAGTCAAGCGTGTCCCTTGACTTGCCGCGGCTCCCCCGGTCGCGGTGGGGTCCACGACGAACCATTGCAAGAAGAGCTCCAAGCCCGCGAGGGCGGGGTTGTCGGCGATGGGGACCTGGACGCTGGCGTACCCGGCTCCGCTGACCCCGGGCGTCCCTTCGAGAACCACCGGTGCGACGACGAGACTCGTCGGATCGAGGCTGATGTTGATGGGGATGCCCGCGAGGACAAGGCCTGCAGGTGCGGGGGAGAAGGCCAAAGCCAGGTAGGCCTGGGCCCCACCCAGAGCGCTGCCGATGCCCATCTTCCAGTCGACGGCGTTGATGTGAGGTGGACTGACCGCGATCATCTGCGGAGTCAATCCCCCGGAGCCCACGGATGACCCTCCGAAGAGGATCGGATTCGGGGGCACGACTTCGGAATGCAGAGTCGGCCGATCGAAGGGGGGCAGCGCTCCCGCCACTCGCGGATCGGTGAGCCCGTTCTGCAGGAAGTCGACGAGCTGGCTCCGCTGGAGAGGTGACAGACCGAGAGGAATCAGCAGGGGGTCCTTGTTGGCGGGGAATAGGCCGCCCCCGCCGTTGTAGAAGTTGACGAGGAGGGTCAGGTTCGGCAAGCCCCCGTTGTGCATGAAGCGATTGCGCAGACCGACGTTTCTCAAGGGGGCCGTCTTGAACCGACCGGCATCGGCCGGGTCGCCCGTCACGTCTTGGCGGCCCGCGTCCTCGGCGATGGGCCGGTTCCCCAGGTTGTGGAAACCGTGGTCGCTGAAGTCCGGGCCGCTGTGGCAGAGGTTGCAGCGGCCGGGGCCGTTGAAGACGGCCAGCCCCGCCTGCTGTGCCGGCGTGAGGGCGGTAGTGGAGCCGGCCATGAAGGCATCGAAGGGGGTCTGATTTGGGATGAGGATGCGTTCGTAGGAAGCGATGGCGAACGCGATGCGCTCCGCCGTGATATCTGGGCTCCCGAATGCCGCGTTGAAGAGATCCGGATAGGTGGGTGACGCCGCCAGGGCCGCCGTGATGTCCGGCGTGAGACTGGTGGCCAGCTTCATGGGAGTCGCCGTGACCAGCTTCGCGGTGATCTCGCTCCAGTCTCTGGATGCGTGGGCCATCTCCACGTCCGAGACGGGTGGGCCCGCGGCCTGGCTCTCGAGGGCGCCGCCCGATGCGATGGAGACGGTTCCCGTTTCCGGATCCAGGAATGTCGACGAGGCACGCCCGTCCCAAAAGAGTTCGGGGGCGGCGCCCACGCCGATGAACGTCGGAGCCCGACGCCCCGTGACCTGGCGATTGAGGCCGAAGAGAGCCGAGGGCTCGAAAGCGTTGCTCGCGTCCGAATGGATCACGCCGGGAGAGCCTCTCACATCGTCCGGCGTCCCGAACAAGCTGTCGGCGCCCGGATGGATGGCGACGCGAGGGTCGACGCCTCCCACCTCCGGCCGGTGACACGTTCCACAGGCGACCGTATCGTCACTGGAAAGCTGCTCCTCCCAGAACAACATCTTTCCCAGGACGACTTTCGACGGTGTGACGGGGTTCTCCGGTGGGCCCAAGGGAGCTTGGGCCGCGCTGGTGGGGGCCACGGCGGCCAGGGCGAGGAGACCGGCGGCCACCGTGCGGCCCCACGAGGTGAAATGGTTTTGCATGCTGTTTCTCCAGCTCCGATCAGCGCGACGAGAGCTGAAACCCCCGAGAGAGGAAAGGGGTTCGGTCAATTCCTCATGAATCGCCCGCACCCCGTCGAAAGAATGCGAAGGGGCCGGCGGTGGCGTCGCGGCGACGACCAGGCTAACGTCCCGCCAACGCGGTGGTTGGGAGTCGAAGAGCCTTGGATGTTTTCGGCACGTCCTTGATGACGGTGGCGGCGTTCGTTGCCGTCGGATTTCCGTGGAGGTCCCTCGGGCGGAAGCTCGGATTGCCGCCCGCGGTCTCTCTCATGGCGCTAGGCGTGCTGGTGGGGCCGGATCTGCTGAACGTGGTCCCGCCTTCTTATGTCTCTGCCCATGCGACTTGGATTTCGGGAGCCGCCTTCGCCATTCTCCTCGTTCGCGCGGGTTTGGGCGTTGTCGTCGAGCGGCGGGTGCTCCTCTCCGCTCTCTTTTTGGGACTCGGTCCGGTCGCCGTCGAGTTCGGCGTTCTGGCGGGCGGCTCCCGCTGGCTTGTTTTCGAGCGGTGGGATCTCTGCTGGCTCTTCGCCTTCTTGCTGGCGGCCGTTTCTCCTGCGGTCATCCTCCCCACGATGCTCGAGCAGAAACTGAGGGGGCGCGGGGCCTTCCATCGGGTCCCCGACCGCATCATGGGGGCGACGGTGATCAACGCCTTCATCGCGCAGACGGGGATCTTGGCCCTGCTGGACCACATGACTCCGCCACACCCCGACGCCACCGTCCTCATCCCCCTCCACTGGCCCGTCACCGGCCGCCTCGTGGTCGGGTTGGGGGTGGGCGTACTTCTGGGGATTCTCATCGGCGTCGTCCTCCCCTTGCCCCGAGTTCCGGCCAAGAACGGCGGGGGTGATGAGCCTCGCCGCCGGGCGACCCTTCTGATGGCCCTGACGGGGATCGCCGTCTATTTCGCGGGAAGGCGGCTGGGGTTCGAGAGCGTTTTCGCCACCTTGGCCGTGGGGGCGGTCGCGCATCGCAGACTCGGTTTGTCCGCCCTTCACGTGGAGAGGGGACTGCGTCGCGTCTGGTCCTTCGCGGAAATCCTCCTCTTCGCGAATCTGGGAATGAGAATCTCCGTTTCCCATCTGACGGATCCGCGTCTCCTCGCTTTCCTGTTTCTCCTCATTGCCGTGGCCCTGGGGTTCCGTATTCGAAGCGCCTACTACGTCGCCCGGTGGGGAGGGCTTCCTGCGCCGGAATCCACGTATGTTTCCCTCGCTCAGATTCCGAAAGCCACGATTCAAGCCGTCTTCGGGGCTCTGCCTCTTCAGAGGTTCCTGGAGGCGGAGGCCCAGCAGCTCGTCCCCGCGGGGTCGACTCTTCTGGTCGCCGCCGTCCTCGCTATCGTGATGACGGCGCCGGCCGGGGCCGTCGTCCTGGACCGATGGGCCAAGACTCTCATGCCGCAAAGGCAGGAAGGAGACGTCGCGTGAACGAACGAGTCGACGCGGAGGAGGGGCGAGATGGAAAACCGGCTTCGGACCTGAGGGGGCTTCGCAGGTTTCACAAGGTGACGGTGGGGGCGGGGATCGTCTTCGTGGCCATGATGTGCTGGCGCTTCACACAGGCTTGGCTGAGGGATGGCTCCACCGCGCGGGGGCTCTACGGCCTCGCCGCCGGGATCGCTTGCGTCCTGCTCGTGATCTACTGGCTTCGCTTCAATCGTCGCGGACTCTGATTGCGGGTCATGTCTCGTCCGAGATCCCCAGGATTCCGGCGCGCTCCAAAAGTGAGGCGATGGCCTCGCGGTCTTTCAATCCGCTTTGCCTCACCTCCTCGGCCAGTCGCCGTCGCTCCCTCTCGACGCGGAGGAAGCGCAACGCACCGCGAGCGATGACCTTTTGGCTCATGTGTTCGAGCAACTCGAAACCCTCGCGATAGACGATGCGCGCGGCCAGCGTCTTGGACATGATCCATGTCAGGTAGGTGGGGGGAAGGTCCGACCACAGGCGATCTCCCGCGGCCTCGACGAGGGTGGGGGGCAGGTGCTCGGTCACGAGCCCGCGCATCGTCTCCTCGTCTTCCGACAGCAATTCGTCGATGTCGCCCGCGATGGCGTCGGCGACTGTGATCACGACTTTCGAGAGACGAATCGAGAGTTCGAAGAGCGGAATGTCGGGTTGGTGGCGCCGCATTCTCAACAAGAGGTCCGCCTCACGGCGCGCCAGATGACGAAGACGCTCGAGAACCTCCTGAACGAATCGCTCCTTGATTCCCAGGAATTCGTCTTCGTTCAGCAACATGCAGGCCGCGATCTCGAAGCTCGACGTGATGACTCCGCACTTGTTGGCCGAGCTGTCCTTGATGATGAGACATCCGCGATCCGACAGGGCTCGGCGGGCGTCGGGAGTGAGGAAGAGGTTCGCCCCCTCGACGATGACCGGACAGATCGGGCGCCCCCTCTGGTCGAGGAAGTCCTTCCAATTGCCGCCATGGATCGTGGCGGGGCGACCGCCACCCGGCACGAAGGCATCGGCCGCGACGCGAAAGTGCATCGTATTGCGGAGCTGAACTCCTTCGGGCTCCTCGATGGTGACGATGCGCCCTCGGGGTCCGACTTTCGACCGGTCGAACGAGGCGATTGGCAGTCCCTCCCGGAAGAGGCGAAGGAGCTCCTCGTGGTCGAGTCCGTCCGGGTCCTCGCCGACGCCCGAGCCGTCCGCGATGCCGACGATGCGCGCGTTGCCGCTGTAGTCCCGATCGAGAATGCGGATCATGTTGCCGGCGACGTCGCCGTCCGGGCCCCCCGTGATGCTCACGCGGAAGGGCTGTTCGGTGGGCTTGATCCCGATGCTCTCCAGCGCGGCCCGCAGGAAGACGTTGACGCCCTCGCTCGTGACGCCGTAGGTCTTGTGGTTGATGCCCGCGCCCGGTTTGGAACTCATGAGAGCGGTGGGCATGGGGTAGCCCCGTTGTTTCGCTCGCTCCACGACCCACTCGATCATATCCGGCGAGATGTTCTCGTCGGGACCGAAGTAGAGGAATTCGGGCTGTCCGAATCGATCGACGATGCGTGCTCGGGTCGAAGGCTCCGGCGTGATGAGGTCCAGAAGGCTGTCCACGAAGGCTTGCACCGAGCGGCGCAGCGGTGTTCCGGGTTCGATGAGAATCACGGCCTTGGAACCGCCCTCGGGGATGTCTTTGTTCTTCAACTGTTGGGCGTAGGCCAGTCCGTACACCTCGTCATAGAGGCGTTCGCATTCCCTCGTGTGCTGGTCCGAGCCGATGGTGCGCACCGCCCTGATGCCGCCCCGAGCGATGTCCCTGAATCGCACGTGGAAACCGTTGAAGGAGCGGCCGTGGACGAAGAACACGCCGTAGGGGAGTTCGGGGCGCTCCTCGGTCTGGAGGAGCTCCGGGCGAATTCGCATCGAGAGGGCGTAGCGGGTCCGTAGGAACACGTTCGTCCGCATGACGCCGGCCACCGCATCGACGAGGGCGTGCATGACGGTGCGTCCCGCCTCGAGGTCGACTGACGCGTCGATTCTCTCGTGCAACTTGGCCGAGTGGGACTCGAAGTCCTCATCCGGCAACGGGCGCTCCGGATTGAACCTCAGAAGGAAAAGATCGACGACTTCCGTGGTGAGGTCGAAGTTCTTTTTCGCGTGACGAAGGATGCGGTCTCGGTCGAAGGCGTAGGGATTGCGTTTGACGAGGATGTGGTTCACGAGATGGCAGAGACTCATGATGATCTCGGCGCGCGTGAGTGAGAGGTTCTCATGGCTGTAGGCGAGATCGAGAGTCGTGCGATCGATCCACTTCAAGCGGAGCAGATCTTTTCGGATCGACTGCCAAAGTTGGGACGCCGGGTCGAGGGCCTTGCCGTCCGGCCCCCGGACGACGAATCCGAGCATGTTCACGAATCCGTTGTCGTCATCCTCGATGCGATCCAGATAGGCACGAAAGATGTTGACGTCGGCGCGGGCGAGCCGGGTGGCCACCCGTTCGAGCATGCCGCGGGTCCGACTGTTTGCGACCGTGACGACGATGCGAGAGACGTCCGGATCGTTCTCCTCTTCCAACGTCGCCGTCGTATTCTCCGTCTTGCTGACCTCGAGGAAATGGACGCGTTGGCGGCAGATGCGCAGCGGCGTCAGAGTCCGGATGGAGACCCCGGTGCAGCGGGAGAAATGATCCTCGATCTGCTCGCGGGTCCAGGAGGGAAAGTTCTCGGCGGCGAATGCAATCGTTTCCTCCAACTTGGCAGCCTGCTCGGGGTCGGAGGGATCGAAGCGAGGCGGGTCGCCGGACTCGAAAATCACCAGCAACAGTTGACCGTTCTTGGCCGAATGAATCTTCGCCGACCAAAGGTTGAAGTCCTCGGGCAGCTGGGCGGCCATGGACGCCAGGATGCCCGGACGGTTCACGGGAGCCATCATGGTCCACTGGGCGTCGTTCTCGCTTTTGAGAACCATCTCGAGCGGGCGTCCCGAGGCCTTGGCGGCGAGTATGGATCGAAGCTGGGCCAACTGCTCGTCGTGGCTTGTGTCCTGGAAGTAGACGGGGGGCATGTTTTCCAAAAACCAGGGCACCACGTCTTCTGCGGTTCGACGGAGGCTCCCCGCCAATTCGTCGATGAGCGATTGGGGGTCGACCGCGGCGGATTCGGAGGATGGTTCGCTTTTCATGGATCGGAATAGCGGGGTTTTCGTGTAGGATCAAGCCGCTATCTTTTGACGAGACGATGTTGCGCTCACGCCCCCGCGAGAAAGGAACCTCTGCATCCATGGCGCCCTCCGCCGACGACGAAGACGACGAAAGGCCCGTGGAATCCGAGGATCTGCTGGAATGGGGCCGGGATGAAGGTTCCGTCGAGGCCGGAATCGAGAGATTCTTTCAGCTGGGACAGCAGGAAGGCCTGACTCTGGGGGACGGGGCTGGGGAGGGCTCGGACAGTCTGCCCACTCAGGAGTTGCGGAGCGTCATCGAAGACTTCACCAGGGACCTCGGTCCCCAATTGGGCGGTCGATGGGAGATTCCCAGACGAATGGGGCCCTACGTGCTCAGCCACTACGTGGGGCATGGAGGGATGGGCGTCGTCTTCAAGGGGGTTCACCGGGACACGGGGCAGTCGGCGGCCGTGAAGCTCGTCCCCGAGTCCCGCGACGACCTCGTGCGGGCTTTGGAGCGGGAAGCGGCGTCCTTGGAGAACTCGCCCCATCCTCACATTCCGGAGTTTTTCGGGTCGGGGCGAAGTGGGGGGTATGCGTGGGTGGCCTCCCGATGGATCGACGGGAAGAGCCTGGCCGATGAGATTCACGAGCGCAGCACGGTCCGCGAGGCTTCGCCGACGCCCGCTGCGCCTTCGACGGCATCGACCGGGACCGCAGGTGCGCTTTCCTCGCGGGGCCGCCGGCGCCATAAGGCCCGCCGCGAGGAGCTCAGACGGGTCATCGGGTGGGCCAGAGACATGGCTCGCTCCCTGCAAGCCATCCACGAGGAGGGGCGTGTCCACAGGGACGTCAAGCCTTCGAATCTGGTGCTGGATGACAACGGCAAGATCTGGCTCATCGATTTCGGGTTGGCGGAGCGAACTCATGGGGATTCCGACGATCCTCTGGCCTTCCACCTCGCGGGAACCGTGCCCTACATGAGTCCCGAACAGACTTGGGGTGGGCGCGTGGGCGTGGGCCCTCCCAGCGACGTCTACGCCCTGGCGGTCACGTTCCACGAAGTGATCACGGGCTGTCGCGTCGTCCAGTCGGAGGGGGGAGGGGCCTTGCGCGAGATCGCCCTTTCGGAGGTTCCTCGCCTTTCGGATCTCGTCGGCGGGATTCCGGAAGACCTGGACCGGATCTTTCTGAAAGCGACCCGGAAGAATCCCTCCGAGCGCTACCAGCAGGCGGGCCAACTGGCCCGCGACCTGGAGGACTGGTTGGAAGGGAGGACGCCTCATTTTGCCGTCGCCATGGCGGAGCGCAGAGCCGTTCTGCGTGACGCCGCCTACCTCGTTCTTCTTCTCTCCGTCACCGCGCTGCTGGCTTGGACACTGGCGCCCACGGCGACCGAGCGACGATGGAGTGAACTCCGGGGGCTGATGGAGGCCGGCCGGGCCGAGGAGGTCTATGACGCCTTGGTGGAGGAAGGGAATCGCTTCAC
>DRQF01000208.1 GCA_011369445.1 Planctomycetota bacterium
CCCTCGCCATGGAGCCTCTCGACGCGGCGTTCTCCCTGGATGCGAATGCGATCCGGATCCCTGGCCACGCATCGCACGGTGCTCGGTAGACCACCTGCCAGCGAAGGCCCGAGATCCTCAAGCCCTCCGGGTGTTACGAGGGAGACATCCTCCTCTCGAAGCTCACGCAGGGATCTCTGGGAGACGACGTCGAAGCGCCTCAGGCTCTCCACCTCGTCGCCGAAGAGCTCCACGCGCAAGGGATGCGAACCGCGGTGGTCATACAGGTCGAGCACCCCGCCGCGCACGGCATACTCCCCCGGACGTTCCACGAGGGGCGCACGTCGAAATCCAGCGGCCTCCAAACGACCGATCAGCTCCTCCCGATCGAGCTCCTCTCCCACGCGCAACGCGAGGCGCGTCGTGGCATCCCCGCCCGATGTCGGCAAAGGCTCGAGGCAGGCCCCGATGGTGGTCACGACGAGGAGTCCGGACTCCCCGGATCTCAGGCGCTCCGCCAGATCCAACCTCCGGCCAAACACCGACCCCGTGGCCACGTCCGTGAATCCAGCCTCGTCCGAGGCGGGGAAGAACTTGGGCTCCAGATCGGGCGCGATGAGGGCGAGATCGTCCACGAATCCCTGGGCCTCGCCGAGGGTGGGAAGGATCACCAACCAGGGTGAGGACTCGAGTGGACGGAGAAACGACACGAGCAGGGGGGCCAACGCCCCCACGACGTTTCCGAAAACGACGGGTTCGCCGCGACGCAACCGGGCGAGCCCCTCGGCGACGCGCGGCGCGCGTCCCAATCGCTCGTTCCAGTCCTCCTTCGCGGCGGCGACCGTCTTCATCGTCATCGAACCCCGAGGATGTCGATTGCGCGTCCGGCGGCCTGCTGCTCGGCGATCTTCTTGCTGGCGCCCGAACCCCTGGCCAACTCCTTCCCTCCCACCTCGACCGCCACCTCGAACATGAGAGCGTGGTCGGGGCCCTCGCGAGCAAGGACGCGGTAGATCGGAATCTCTCCCAGATTCTTCTGTGACCAACGACCGAGAATCGACTTGTGGTCCCGGCCCTCCGGTTGGGCGATGGCGGCACCCAGGGTTTCCTCCAGGGTGCGCGCGATGAAGGCGGCGGCGGGTTCGAAACCGCCATCGAGATAGATGGCGGCGATGATCGCCTCGACGGCGTCGGCGAGCATGGACGGACGAATGCGCGCGGGGTCCGAGAACATCTTGCCGACGATGAGATCCTCCCTCAGGCCCAAGGTCTCGCCCAGCCTGTGCAGGGACTCCTTCGAAACCGTGCGGGCCCGGGCCTTGGTCATAACCCCCTCGTCGAGAGGCGGATCGATGGCGACGAGCCGTCGACTGACGGCCAGATCGAGAACGGCATCGCCCAAGAACTCCAGACGCTCGTTGGACGGCTCGGAGGGGCTCGATGCGGAGCCGTGGGTGAGAGCCTCATGAAGCAGGCCCGGGTCGCGAAACCGGTAGCCGATTCGTTGCTGACAGCGTTCGATCCGCTCGTCGCTCATCCTGATGCTCCAAGGGCCCCTGCCGGAAGGGGCAGCGCGTGGGGGGGCTTCCGCCGGAAGCCTCAAGAATAACGGGCGAAGACCTCCTCCGCGAATCCGTCGGTCATTCCCGAGATATAGTCCGCCACGACCCGAGGCACGCCTTCCTCGTCGATCCGGCGCTGATAGCGAGGCGGCAGGAGACCCGGGCTGCGCGTGAAGGCTTCGAACAAGCCCTCGATGACGACCTTCGCTCGGCTCCTCATCCGCTGCACCCGCTCATGGGTGTAGAAATTCTCATAGAGGAAACCTCTCAGCTCCCTCTCCTGCACGCGAACTTCTTCCGAGAATCCCAGCACCGGCTCCTGCTGCCTCCGCACGTCTTCCAGCCCATGGATTCCCCGGGAAGCGATCGCGTCCACGGAGGTCTCGATGAGATCCACCAGCAGGTAATTGATCACCTCGCTGACGCACTTCTTTCGACGCATGTCGCCGCGGATACCCGGCCATCTCCTCTCGACGCGTCGGGCCACCTCCTTCATCACGGCGAGATCATCCACGGCTTCCAATTCGAGAATGCCGGACGTGAGACCGTCATCCAAATCGTGACTCATGTATGCGATGCCGTCGGAGAGATCCACGAGCTGGGCCTCGAGCAGAGGCCCCCATTCAGGCTCGTATTCCGAGAAGGCGGGCCCCTCGTAGGGACGATTGTGCTTGATGATGCACTCCCTCACCTCCCAGGTGAGGTTGAGGCCGCGAATTCCTGGGTAACGCTCCTCCAGGTGATCGACGATGCGGACGGACTGCAGATTGTGTTCAAACCCCCCGTGATCCTTCATGAGACAGGCCAGGACGTCACCCCCCGAATGTCCGAACGGGGCGTGTCCAAGATCGTGAGCCAACGCCACAGCCTCGCAGAGATCCTCGTTGAGACCCAAGCTGCGAGCGATGCTCCGGGAGATCTGAGCGACTTCGAGAGAGTGAGTGAGCCGTGTCCGATAGTGGTCGCCGGTCCGACTCACAAAGACCTGAGTCTTATTGTCGAGCCTGCGGAACGCGCTGCAGTGAACGATGCGGTCGCGGTCCCTCTGGAAACACGTGCGACGAGGATCGGGGGACTCGGAATGACGCCGGCCGCGACTCTCCCCGGACCTCATCCCCCAGGGTGCCAGCCACCCGTCCTCGCACCTTTCGAGATCCTCCCGGCGACGGGGGTAGTCCATGGCGTCCTCCAACCTCGTGGACGGTCTTTTTGGCACCGAGGTGACCGCCTATTCCTTCCCAAGGATAGCGTGTCCCGGGTCGCACTCTAAGGGCAGCCGGCCCGGTGACACAATTGGAATGGGGGGTACCATGAGCCGTGGAGAAGGAGACGGAATGCATCGATGGGGAGTGATCGACATCGGCTCGAGCGCGGTGAAGGCCGCGCTTTTCGAGGTTGACGGAGACTCTCCCCCCCGATTCCTTCATGAAAGCGACCCCGTCGCCACGGGCCTCGGACGCGGTCTGACTCCCGGTGGCCCGCTCGACGCTGAGGCCGTCGCGCGAAGCCTGGACGCACTCACCGCATTCGATGGGGAGATTCGGGAGCGGGGCGGTCGGCTTCGGGTCGTCCTCGCGACGGAAGCCCTGAGGCTGGCGCGGGATCGGGAGCGCTTCCTTGAGGCGGCGAAGGGAAGGGTCGAAGGCCGGGTTTCGGTGGTTTGTATCGACGCCGCCATGGAGGCCCGCTACGCCTTCCAATCCGCCCACGTCGCTTTTCCCGACCTGGCGCCCGGCTCCCTCATCGTCGACCCGGGCGGGTCCTCCTTGGATCTTTGCCGAAGTCCCACCGGTCGGGTCGAAGACCTCCGGAGCCTGAGCCTCCCGTTCGGGATGAATCACCTGATGGCCGTCGCCCCGCCGGAGAGGGCCGACGGACGGCTGAACGCCCATGATCTCGCCCGGTTGCGCGCAACGTCGGAAGAAGCGCTCCGTCCCCTCACCCGGTGGCTCGATGAGCAAGACGGGCTGGGATCTCCCCTCGTGGCGACCAGCGGCGCGGCTTTGGCGGCGGCCGGCGTGAAGCGCCGCCTTGCCAGCTCGGCACGGGTCGAGCGGATTCCCTTGTCTCAGGGCGCCCTGGTGACCACGGAAGACCTGGAGAGAATGGTGGAGGAATGCCACGACCTCGGCGCTGGCACCCGAAGAGCGTTGCACCCGTGTCTCAGCAGGTCCCGGGCTCCCATCTTCGTCCACGGGACCCTGGCCCTCGGGGAAGTCCTACGGGCAGCGGATGTCACCTCCTGCCGCGTGAACGCCTTCGGCATGAAGCTCGGCGCCCTGCTGGATGCCCCCTCCCACGAAAAAAGCCCCGAGATATGACCTCGGGGCTCGTGCCGAAGAGAGGATTCGAACCTCCACTCCCAAATGAGGGAACCAGGACCTGAACCTGGCGCGTCTGCCAATTCCGCCACTTCGGCGTCCGGCGACGATCATATGGACCCACCGGGCGCCTTCAAGGGCCCTTGTCGCAGCCCGCGGTGGCCCCTACCCTCCAGCGCCATGGCCGCACGGAAGAAAAAGCCCTTGGAGGATGGACGGAAGGTGGTCGTCCAGAACCGCCGCGCCCGGTATGAATTCGAGTTCATCGAGACCTTCGAAGCCGGAATCGTCCTGCGGGGAAGTGAAGTGAAGTCGATCCGTGCCGGCCACGTCTCGCTGGCGGAAGCGTATGCCCGGGTGACCGACGGGGAGGTCTGGCTCATCGGCGCCCACATCGCCGAGTACGACGATGCCAGCCTCTTGAACCACGAACCCCGCCGCCGGCGCAAACTCCTGCTCAACCGCTCGGAGATCCGACGCATCCAACGTAAGGTCAAGCAATCCGGCCTGACCCTCGTTCCCGTGGACCTCTATTTCAACGAGCGGGGTCGTGCCAAGGTCACCCTGGCTCTCGCGCGCGGCAAGAAGAGTTTCGATAAGCGCGAAGCCATCAAAAAGAGGGATGCGGAGCGGGAATCCAGGCGTTATGGTGGATGAGTCCGAAAGGACGTCGTCACGGGGGCGATATGGTATCGACCGGGCTTGACGATGTCAGAGTGGCGTGCAGAGGTCCCAGACACCTCTCAAATCCCTGGAAAAACTTTTAGCTGCCAATAACAGCTACGCATTGGCCGCCTGAGGTGGCCCGTCGGCCGAAGATTCGCCTGCGTTCCTCGGCTGACGTATAACAGCGGGCTGGCGCGACCGAGTCTGCCTCGGCGAGGTCGCGCGAGACACAGCGAGGCTGGTCCACCCCGCATCCCGTCGGCAGGAGCCGGGGAGGACGAGATTCAAAGAGTCGACTACGCACGTAGAAGCTCTGGCTGAGCGGCAACGGGACGCGGGTTCGATCCCCGCCGCCTCCACTATTCTATTCCAGAGCAGGCTGGCTCTGAATCAAAGGACTTTAGGCCCGCCCGGGACATCGGGTGGGCCTTTTTTCCTCTGTTTTCTCGTGACTCGTGCCGCTGGTCCCGGATCAGAGAGTCCGTTCACGGCAAAGACTTGCGAAGCCCACTTCGCCGAGCACCTTGACGCGCGGTCGCTAACCGGCCTCTCGCGGATCGTCGACTAGCAGGAGGACCTGATCTTCGCCGCCCTCGGCGTGTCCGAGCGGCGCAAGGACCGCTCCTGCCGGCCCATGGACGAGCGTTTCGTCGCCGGAATCACCGTCCACCCGCCCCGGTCGAATAGGGCCGGCGGCGAGGGCAAGAAGGAAGCCGAGGTCGGCGAGGCGGAACGAGCCACGGCATGAGCCGCTCCGGCCGCAGAGACGGGACGCTGCTCCAGAGCCAGGCGGCCGGTGAGCTGCGGGTCAAGGTCGGCCCCGTAAGAGCGGGTCGATGGTGAATCGCGAACTCCGCTGGACGGCCGTTCTTCGGATTGCCGTTCTTCGAGCCGTCCGCAGCTATCCCTTCGGAGGGAACGGGTCCTTGCCGTAAGTGTGCTCAGTTTGGATGCGCCCATCTCTCTTGTGGATGACGAGCTGCCCCAGCGGATGGGACTTGGCCACCGACCGACCGCGGTCTACCGCCTCGGCCTTGGTCGAGTGCGTGCTCAAGGCGCGACGGGCTCCTTCCGTTTTCACCTGCCAGTTGCCATCTGGGCGCTGGGTAACGTGATAGATCTTGCGTTTCGCCATGATCTTCTCCTTGGGCTCTTGGCTACAGTTCTTCCAGCACGTCCCTGAAGGACGCGAACCTCATCTTGAACCGATGGTTCTCGAGTGTCAGCTTGAGCTGATCCGCCTGTTCGATCGTGAGGAGACCGGTCCGGATCGCGAGCACGAGGAGCCCAGGGGTATTCAGGACGCGTCCTTCCCCAAGTCGCTCGCGCACGTGCCGTAGAAACCGACCGCGCTCGTCGGAGGCGACCATCCAACCACGAGCATGCGCGATGGCGAGGCAGGCAGCTTCGCCCTTTCCCATCACCCGCCACAGCTCGGCATAGGCTTCGATCTCGGCCGGATCGGAGCTTGCTTCCCGGCGCAGGTGACCCATGTCGAAAGCGTTCACCAGCTTCACGGCCTGATCGGGATCGGTCACCTCGGCAACGACCTCCTCGGGCACGACAAACTCGATGTTCTCGAGGCTGCCGCACAGATCGAGACGATCGACATGGATCAGGTTGATGAGGACGTTGGCGTCGACGACGACGATCCTTGTCCGACCGGGCTCCGACATGGTCATGCCTCAGGCAGCAGGACATCGGCGGGCTCTTCGTGTTCATCGAGTCCTGTCTCTTCGAGTACACGTTCGATCTGGCCGCGCGACACGTCCACCATCCGAGCCAGCTCGTGCAGCTTTGCGACCGTGATCTCGCCGCGCCGGAGCGCCTCAAGCCCGAGCCCCAGAAAGCGGCGACGGAACTCGTTGCGAGCTGCGGCGTGGTCCGGCTCGGGGAGTCCGAGCACGCCTCCGAGGTGCCGCGCGGTCCCCTGCTCGTCCTGTTGTCTGAGCAGATCGAGTTCAGACTGGGTGATGAGACGGATGTTTCGCAGACGAAACAGGGCGGAGAGGCAGCTCACGCCGAAGTGGTGGGCGAGCAGGACAACGTCGTAGAGCTGGATCGCCTGGGAGCCTGGCGCGGCGCGTCCCTCAGCCCGCGTTACGCCCTCCTCATCGAACACGTCCGCCTGCATGCGACTCGGACGGCCCTTCGCGAGGCCGTAGATGAACTGCCGAACACCCTCCTCCGGCATCAGGAGGTTGGCGGCAAAGGAGTTCGCGCGGACCTCAAGGAGGTCATCCCTGTCGCCCGTGCGGCTGATGGTCCCCCTCTGTTCCCGATCCAGGAGAACGTGGCAATACTCGTGCGCGTAAGAGAACCGGCGCCGGAGCACGTGGTGTTCCCGGTTAGCCACGACGAGGACACCGATCTCCGGCTCCACGAGTGTGAGGCCCGAGACGTCTTCGGGGAGGGTGACCTGGGCGGTTCGGACTCCTTGGCTCTCCAGAATCTCGCTCGCGTCGGGCAGCGGTGCAGCGCCAAGGCCGAGTCGCCGACGCTCTTCCTCTGCGATTCGCTGCCCCTGCTGTATGGCATCCCACTTGGAGCGGGGGGTGGGAAGGATGTAGGACGCCAGCGCCGTGGCGTCGCGGTCAATGTCCAAGAGCCGCTCCAAGTTCGTGATCTCGCGACCGAGAGCCACACAGTCACGGAGGGCCTGAAGGACCTCCTCCTCGTCGGCAACCTCGGGATGCCGCCGGAAGAGCGCAACGACGGCATCGTCTTCGCGGAACTCCTCCGCGAGGAACTCGCGGATGTCGCGTCCGAAGAGGTAGGCTAGCTTGTCGAGCTCGAGGCTCGTCACCGCTCGCTTGCCAAGCTCCATCTGGGCCACGGTGGACCGCGACACGCCGAGGTGCTTGGCGACGTCCTCCTGCTTCATCCGGCAGGCCTCCCGTGCGGTACGGAGTCGCCGGCCCAGTTCTTCTCGCTTCACCGTCATGCGCACCTCCTTGGCAGCAGCCTCCAAGCCATTTCGCATCGGTCCGACTGTCGCTCCGCGATTCCAGAACCGCTCATTGGTACTCCGGGAAGTCGTCGGCCAAGTCGGCGACCGCCGAAGGACACATCACACACGAGCCTTCCACGATCGACCCGATGGGCCGCCCCGAGGGTGACCTTCTCCCCAAGGATCAGATCCGCGAGCTTCTTCTTGGCTGCCTTGCCGCCGTACTCGTTCAGTTCCGGCGCGTCGTACCCCGTGGGGCGAACACGCGAGCCACTGCTTCCGTTCCACTCCCAGCCGGGATCGACGTCGAACGTGTCTCCGTCGATGACCTGCATGACCGTGAACTGCGCCATCGGGCTATCCTCCAGTCCGATCCCCACGGCCCGAGCGACAGGCCCAGGTCTCCAGGGTTCACGCGCAGGTTAGTATAACGCACAGAGAATGTCAATCCACGGATTCGGTGTTGGCTTTTGGCCAGACATCGGCGGAGGAGGTCGCTTCCGGCGCTCCGCGGCCCTAAGACAGAAGTTGAAGGCCAGCAGCCATCTCCGCTCTGGAAGGGTGACGCCCCCCGCAGCCATCGGGCCCAGCGTGCAAGGCCCCGCCAAGCATCCCCCCAAGTTCTGAAGGTGCTCCGAGCCGCTATCGAGCCCTCCTCCCGCGCCAGCCTGCAGGAGGCATCCGGGATCGCCGACCGAAAGCACTTCCGCAAGCGGTATCTGGACCCGCTCGTGGGCGCCGGGTGGTTGGAGATGAGGATCCCGGAGAAGCCGACGAGCCCCCAGCGGCGGTACCGGACGACGGAGGCCGGCAAGGTCGTCCTGTC
>DRQF01000209.1 GCA_011369445.1 Planctomycetota bacterium
CGTCGGTGGCCACCCACGTGAGAGTGTGCGTTCCGGGGGCAAAGACGGTGCCCGAGGCGGGCCCAGCTGTCTGGACGACGCTCGCCACCGCGCAGTTGTCGGTCGCCGTTGCATTGGGGAACGTCACCACGTCACCGCAATCCCCCGCATTGTGGACTTGGGTGATCGTGGGGCAGGTGATGACCGGGGCTTCCAGATCATCGACGACGACATCAAACGTGCAAGTGCTCGTGTTTCCGTTGACGTCCATGGCCGTCGCTGTGACGGTCGTTGTCCCGGAGGAGAAGCTCGATCCCGACGCGATGTCGGTGGTGACGCTCATGACACCGCAGTTGTCCGTTGCGGTGGGCGGCGACCAGGTCACGACCGCCGAGCAGGATCCCATGGGGAGAGTCGTCAGTGGGACGGTCGGGCATGTCACGACGGGGGCCGTGTTGTCCTCGATGGTGACCGTGGTCATGGCCATTGAGACGTTGCCCGAGGTGTCGGAGACGCTCACGGTCACGCTGATCGGTCCGCCCACGTCCGCGCAGGTGAAGCTGTTCGGCGCGACGCTGAAACCGGAGACGGCGCAGTTGTCCGTGCTTCCCGCGTCGAATTCCGCGCCCGTCAAGGTCACGTTACCGGTCCCGTCCAGGCTCGCCGTGAACGGTGCCACCATGGCTGTCGGAGCGATGTTGTCGATGATCATCACCGTCGCCGTGCAAGTGCTCATGTTCCCGGCGTTATCGATCACGGTCAGGGTGACCGTGTTGGCGCCGAGATCATTGCACGTGAAGAAGAACGGGGAGACCGCGAGCATCACCGGGCCACAGGCGTCGAAACTTCCGTTGTCGACTTGGCTGGCGTTGATCGAGGCGGTTCCGGCGCTATTCAGAGGAACGGTGATGTTCTGGCAGATGGCGGTGGGAGCCGTCACATCGGGAGAACATTGGGCGCTGGCGGCGCCGGGCAGGGCGGCCAGGCTGATCGCCAGGGCGACGAGAACGGCAAACAGTCGGTTGCGACACCGGACTGTTTGGGGGGATGTTGCCAAACGTGTCATTGAAGAGCTTCCTCCTTGAGTCGATGGCCCGACTCGAAAACGAGCGGGCGCGTGGCGCGGCCATCGACGGACCTTGACGAAAAACCTCCACCCGACCTGGTCAGAGCTGGGAAGGTGGAGCGGACCAAATGAAACGAGCCGGCGCAGACGATGCGCGGACCGGTTGAAGGGGTGACGGAACGGGCGACCAAGCGGTCAACCGCTGAAGAGACGAGAGTGCCGTGGGGGGCGATGCACATTCGTTCGGTGTTCCTGTAATCGGCGGCTTCGATCCGCGCCTGTTTCGTGGGGGTTTGGATCGAAACCCGTGGGGTATTCGCCGGGGCGATGAGCCCGAGATCGCGACGATCAAAGGGGCGACGCAGGGCATTAGACCGTCCTCGATCCTCGATTGCAAGAGGCGAGTGCTGTTTTCTTCCGAAAAAACGATTCTTTTTCAGGAGGTGCGTCTGTATGCCGCGAGAGCGAAACCGAATCCCGGGAGCTCTTTTTTCGCTGGAACGGCACATAGGTGGGGGGAAGAGGCCTTTTTTGTGAAAGAATCGATTTTGGAGTGCCGGGTACGGAAAACCTGTCCTTGTTCCCCGGGGAAGCGGTCGCTTGACCACCGAGCCCGGTTCTGACAAGAACGCGGAGGTAAGAAGCCCCGCGAACACGGGCGGCGCACCCGAGCGTGCGAGACTTCTTCCAGTTCCTTAAGTGCGTTGATTGGAGAAACCGGATGAAAAATCCGACGGATCGGCCCGAAAGCGGGCTCCCCCCTCGATCCTGGGGCTTGGCCGCCTTGGCATTTCTTTGTGGTGCCCTGGTTTACGCGGGAACGCTTCCCCACAACTTCGCGGGAGCGGACCGAGAAGTCATCCTCGCCAATCGCTTCGTCCAGGAAGGAGCCTCGACCCTTCCCGAGATTCTGACCACGGGGGAAATCGAGGGCTATTCCGGTTGGAAGGAGACACCGTCAAAGGGCTACCGCCCCCTCGCGTTGGTGACGTTCGCCCTTGAGCAGAGCCTCCTCGACGGTTCGCCCCGCGCTCGGCATCTGCTCAACCTCCTCCTCTACGGAATGCTGACGGGCCTCCTGTTTCTCCTCTTCGAGGGCTGGCTCGGACGGGGAAGCGCCCTGTTTGCGGGAGCCGGTGCCCTCCTCTTCGCCGTTCACCCGGTCCACGTGGAAGCCGTGGCGGCCTTGTTCTCCCGGGGCCATCTTCTGGCCCTGACGTTTCTAGCCGGCACCCTTTTCGTACTCCAGGGTGGGGGAGCAAACCGCGGAGCGGCCCGACTCGCGGGAGCGGCGGCTCTTTTCCTCTTGGCCCTCCTCTCCCACGAGGTGGCCGTGAGTTTTCTTCTCGTCCTCCCCGCGGTGCTCATATTTTTTGATAAGTGGGACCGAAGCCCGACGGTGAAGGTGACGGGACTCTTGGCCCTCGTGGCCCTGGTCTGGCTCGCAGGCCATGTCCAGGTCGTGGGGTTCCCGGGCCTTCAACCCGGCGACAATCTGGCGTCCCATCCGCTCCGCGACGCCTCCACCAGCGAGGCCCTCGCCAGCCGATTCAGCTATCTCGGGCGCAGTCTCGGGATGCTGGTGGCCCCCATCACTCTCGTCAGCGACTACTCCACAAACCATTTGTCAGTGGAGACTTGGGGGCAGGCCTACCCCTGGATCGGCCTGGTCGCCCTGTCGGGACTCTTGGTCGCCATGATGGCGGGATTTCGCCGCGGCGCACCCTGGTCCGTGTCCCTGCTCTGGGTCCTCGCCCCCTTCGTCGTCACCTCCGGGTTTTTCGCTCCCGTGGGCACGACCATGGCGGAACGCTTCCTCTTCGTTTCGTCGGCCGGAGCCTGCCTGCTCGCTGCCACAGTCTTGCGAACATGTCATAACGCGGAGCGACCAGGGCTCCGCACCGGGGCCTGGGGGGTGACCGTGCTTTTGATCGCCCTTTTTGCGACCCAGACCTTTCTGCGGCTTTCGGACTGGCAGGACGACAACACCCTTTACTCCGCCGACGTGGTGACGGCCCCCGGCAGCATCCGCATCCAGGAAGGGTACGGTCGCGTCCAGTACTCGATCGGAAGGCGGATCACCGACCCGGACGCTCGCACGGAATTTCTCGACCGGGCGGTCGCCGCCTTCGAGAAAGCCCGCGACATCGACCCGAAATACGTTCCCGCGTGGATGGGTCTGGGGTCGGCGCTCCTCGCGGAGGAGGAAAACGAGGCCGCGGCGGAAGCCTTCGCCAGGGTCCTGGAGTTGGACCCAACATCGCTCCCGGCGGCGCTCAACCGGGCGGCGGCCCTATTCCGGGCGAAGAAAATGCCCCAGGCGACGGAAGCGTTCCTGCAGGCCACCTCCATCGATCCGAAGTCGGTCAACGCCTGGCACAACCTGGGGGTGGTCTACCAGAACACGGGACGACTCGATGACGCCATCGCAGCGCACCAAAAAGCCCTCGAGCTGGACCCCAAGCGTTTCGATGTCCTCTTCGACCTGGGCTCCACCTACTTCCGCCTACGCAAACTCAAGGAAGCGCGAGACACGTTCCGCAAGGCGGTGGACCTCCAACCGGGAAACCCAGGCGCACTCAACGGCATGGGGGCCGTCCTCCACATGCTGGGGGACTACACCTCCGCCATTCAGATCTATGAACAGTCCCTGCGCGCCAACGCCAATCAGCCCGACGTCCTCATGAACATCTCGAAGGCCTATCGGAAGCTGGGTGACGAGACGAAGGAGAAGGAGTTCGCCGAGAAGTCGAAGGAGCTGAAGGAGAAGCTCGACGCCGCGAAATGACGACGTGAGCAGAGCACCCATCGGAAGGATGGGGCGACCGATCATGGCTCCGCGGCCGAGGCCGAAGTGGGCCGATCAGAAACCGATGCGCATCCGAAGGCCGGGGCTGAGGGCAATGACGTTCAGAAAACCGCCCATGGGGTCGAAGACCGCCCATTGGAAGAAGAGTTCGGTCCCCACGAAAGATGGCGTGGGCGGGATGTCGAACGGAAAGACCACCTCCCCCGCCCCGCTTGTCGCAAAGCTGAACGTGAGAACGGGACTCCCCAGGTAGGTCAAGCAGAGGGGCACGCCGGACGGCACGAGAGCGCCAGAGACCCCCAGCACGGCGACCGCGCCCCCAAGAGCCTGGCCGAGATCCACCTGAACGGAGGCCCCCAAAGCGGGCAGAACGGGCGCCGAGATCTGGGGGACTCCCTGACTCCCCGGGCACCCGGCACCGAACACATCGGCAAGGGGGCGGTCAACGGAACGCCAGACGCGCAAGACGTCGCCCACGTCGTCCACGGTCACCACGTCATCCAGCCCATCTCCATTCACATCGCCGAGGGCGACACGCGCCACCGGTCCCGCCCCCGGGCACGCACCCGAGAATTGGAAGTCCTGAGCGCTCGCGTCGAAGGCGCCGGACCACTCCCATCCGTCAGCCGCTCCGCTGCCGGTCACGAGGTCCACCGCCGGCATCAACCCCGACGGCAACGTGTCGCCTCGCAGGTCGCCGACGGCGAGACAAAGCCCGTCGCTGAGGATGCCCCGGGAGATGGCGGGTAGGAAACTCGCCGCCGAGAGCGCCCCCGCCCCGCTGCGCTGAAAAAGGGTCACCACCGAATCCAGCGTGCCGCCGTCTTGATCCACTGAAAGGACCGCCAAGTCGTCGCGCAAGCCGAGACCGTCAAGATCCGCCGCCACGAGCCGCTTCGGGTTCGCGGGGAGATCCAAATGACTCGCCGCCTCGGTGAATCCTCCCGTCCCGTCAGCGTCGAAGAGCAGAAGGTTCCGGGTGGAGAACCCGGACGCCTCCTCGATGACTGCCAGATCCGGTTGAGCGGCTCCCGCCCGGTCGAGCAGGACAACCCCCCGCGGCCGACGGAATCCGCCGGTGACCGTGAGAGGGCTGATGACGGTGAGATTGCTGATCACGGCAACCCCCTGACCGAGCCCCGAGGCCTGGCCCTCCATGGCCACAACCAGATCGTCCACACCTCCTCCGTCCAGGTTTCCCACGGCCAACGCCACGGGGCGCCGCCCCAACCCCCCTGACTGGGACGCACCGAACAGAGGGATCTGGCCGCCCGGCGACCACGCAACCCCATCATTCGTGAGAAGGCCCACGACGTCGGAGCTCCGAAACGCAATCGCAAGATCCACACCACCGAAACCATCGAAGTTGCCGGCGACGAAGGCTCGGGGCTCGGCCCCCAGGGACGCCAGGCTCAAGACGGTCGGAGGCGACTGCAGCGTTCCCGCACCATCATTGAAGAAGATCGCCACCTCGAGATTCGTGGCGTTCAGGACCGCGACGTCCAGGTGCCCGTCGGGCAACAGCATCCCTGGAGCCGATCCCAAGTCCGCGATCAGCACGTCCGTGGGGCCCGCGGGCGAAGGCGACCCCACCCCGAGAAGGCCCAGATCGACGGGTGCTTCGAAGTCTCCCTCGATCGTGACATTGAAGGCGCAGGTCGTCATGTTGCCCGCGGCGTCGGTCGCAACATAGCTGACGAGCGTGGTTCCGAGGGGGAAGACGTCGCCCGGCGCATGGGTCGAAGTCAGGAATGCGCCCGGGCAATTGTCGCCCAAGAGTACGGGTGGCCCCCACGTGGCCTGCCCCTGGCATTCCCCCGGGGAAAGAGGGACGGTCACGTCGACGGGACACGACCCGAGGCTCGGTCCTTCCCCGTCCTGCACCGTGACGGTGAAGCTGCACACCGCGGTGTTGCCCGCCGCATCGGAGGCGGAGTAAGTGACGGTGGTCACGCCCACGGGAAAGTCCTCGCCCGAGGGATGATCACTTACGAGCGACACGCCTGGGCAATTGTCCGAGGCGACGGGGGCCGTCCAACTGACGGCGGCTGTACACAGACCCGGATCGTTCATCACAGTGATATCGGCCGGGCACCCCGTGATGACCGGCGCCTCCCCGTCCGTCACCGTGACGGTGAAGCTGCACGAGGCCACTGAGCCCGCGGCATCCGTCGCCACCCAGACCTCGGTGGTGACGCCGATGGGAAACAGCGATCCGCTGCCGAGACCGGAGGCCTGCTGCGCCGCCACTCCGGGGCAGTTGTCGGAGCCCACCGGATCGACATAGCTCACGATGGCGCCGCACTGCCCGGTGTCGGTGACCACACTGACGGGTTGGGGGCAGACGATCGTGGGAGCTTCCATATCGTCGACGGTCACGGAGAAGGAGCACACGGCCGTGTTGCCCGCCGCATCGACGGCCGTGAACGTCTCGGTCGTCGTTCCCAAGGGGAATGCGCTTCCCGAGGGGAGGCCAGCCGTCAGGGTCGCAGCAACTCCCGGGCAGTTGTCGCTCGCCGTGGGCGGCGGAAACGTGACGACGGCGCCGCAGGCCCCCGGGTCCGCCGGAACGATCATGCTCGGCGCGCAGGCAATGCTGGGGTTTTCCGTATCCAACACCGTCACCGTGAGCCCGCAATTCGCGACGTTGCCCTCGGCGTCCGTGGCCGTGAAACTCACTGCCGTCGTGCCCACGGGGAACAAGGAGCCAGAAACCGGGCCGCCGGTCTGTGCCACCGTCGGCGCCCCACCACAGGTGTCGGTGGCCACCGGGGCGGCAAAGGTCACCACGGCGCCGCAGACACCCGGATCGTTCGCGACGGTCACGTCCGCTGGGCAGGTGATCACGGGGGGCGTCGTGTCGGAGACGACGACGACCTGTGACTGACTCGAAACGTTGACGCCGTCGGAATACTGCCACTGAATGAGAAAGGTGCCCGCCTGGGAGTAGGAGAGGGGACTGAGGGTCGTTCCGACCACCGCCCCCACGCAAGAATCCGTGGCCGTGGGATTGGTCGTGACCGTGAAGGGACACTCGCCGCTAAGGACGGGAAGAGGACTGATATCGGGAACCGGGGGCGTCGTGTCCTGCACCTGCACGGTCTGCACCTGCTGTGTCGTGTTGAATCCGTCGAAGTAGGTCCATGTGATGGTGAAAGCGCCGGTGCTCGTGAACGAGACGGGATCCGTCGTGGTCGCCGTGATCACGCCGGTGCAGCCATCCGAGGCCTGGGGCGGCGTAGCGGTAAAGGGGCACTCGACCGTCAACGCGGGCAGCGGGGCGACCACGGGTTGGGGGGGCAGAGTGTCGACGACCTGCACGGTTTGCACCTGCTGAGTCGTCTGGAGGCCATCGAAATACGTCCAGGTGATCGTGTGGGAGCCTACCGTTGTGAACACGAGGGGATCGGTGGTCGTCCCCTGGACCTGCTGACCGCAGGTGTCCATGGCTGTTGGAATCGTCCCGACCGTTAGAGGGCATTCGCCCATGATCATGGGCAGGGGGTCCACGGTGGGCACAGGCGGCGCCGTTGGAAAGCAGGTGGCGTCGGACAGGCTCAGGGCCCTGAGTTCCCTTCCGATCACGTCGTCATCGGCCACGAACACGATCGTCCCGCTCTCCTCCACAAAGGAGCCGGGGGAGGAGCTCGCTGGCCCCATGGCAATGTCCGCCAAGCGCCGGGTCTTCGCCGCCGTGCCGTCACTGTGCCACAGCTCGCGACCATGGTCCGCGTCGCCGGCCGCGAAAAGAAGGACACTCCCGCCGCCGATGGTTGCGAAGTCGCTGGGCGAGGAGCTCTCCGGACCCGGAACGATGTCCCGAAGCAGAACCGTGCCTGCTGGCGTTCCATCGCTCGTCCAGAACTCCCGTCCCGTTGAGTCGTCACGGGCGCTGAAGACGAGACCGCTCCCGAAGGGAAACAGGTCCCGGGGCTCGCTTCCTTCCAAGCCGAGCTGCAGGTCTCCCAACAAGAAGGTTCCCGCCGCCGTACCGTCACTCACCCAAAGTTCTCGTCCATGGGTTCCGTCGTCCGCGCTGAAGTAGAGAACGCCTCCGGCGACGGTCAGATCCTGGGGATCGGATCCCAAGGGCCCGGGGCGGATGTCGAGAACGAGCGACGTACCGCCCGCGGTCCCATCCGAGACCCACAGTTCTCGTCCGTTCACGCCATCGTCAGCGGTGAACGCGAAGATCCCGTTCAGCGCGACACCGTCGGCCGGGGACGAGCCCGAAAACCCGGCGCGGATGTCCGCCACCCTGACCGTCCCCGATCCCGTCCCGTCGGAAACCCAGAGCTCTTCACCGAAGAGCACTTCCGTCGCGGAGAAAAACAGCTGCGACCCGACGGTGACGAACCCTCTGGGCGCTCCGCCCGAGGCGCCTGGAATGATGTCCCTGACGAGCGTCGTGCCGGAAGCCGTCCCGTCGGTGAACCAAAGCTCCGACCCGGTCACTCCGTCCGTGGCTTGGAACATCAAGCCGCCGTTGAATGCGGTGAAGAACCGGGGGAAGCTGCCTCCCGAGCCGGGATTCAGATCGATGAGGGGCGCGGTGCCCCCGGTCGTTCCGTCGCTGATCCATGGTTCAACCCCGATGGGGTCCGCAAACGCGGAAAAGACGAGAGCCCCTCCGAGGTCGTGAAGTTCGGTGGGGCCGCTCCCGAGAAAACCCGGACGGATGTCGCTCACGAGCTGAGTGCCCGCGGGCGTCCCATCCGTGTGCCACAGCTCGATACCCGTCATGTCCTCGAGAGCCTGAAAAAACACTTGGCCGCCCGACGGGGTCAATTCCGCGGGATTGGACGAAGCCCCCGCGAACACATCCTGGACCAGGTGGGTTCCCCCGGCGGTCCCATCGCTCACCCACGGTTCCCGTCCGTCGACACCGTCATCGGCGGAAAACCACAGGATGCCGTTGCGCACCGCAAGTCCACTGGGTTGGGAGCCGTCCGCGCCCGAGCGAATGTCGGCGACGAGCACGGTCCCCGCCGCGGTCCCGTCGCTGGCCCAAAGTTCTTCTCCTTGGACACCGTCGCTGGCGGAGAAGACGAGGAGGCCGTCAAGATCGGTGAGCTCGGCGGGCGCCGCGGAGGCGGGGCCC
>DRQF01000210.1 GCA_011369445.1 Planctomycetota bacterium
GCCTTCTCGAAGAAGCTTTCCCCTTCCGCCCAAAGGAGCGCCAGCCGCAGCACGCGTTTGATCTTGGCCGTGGTGATCTTCGATTTGGGCACGCCCTTGCGGGTCATCCGGACGGCGTCCGAGGCGAAAAAGCCAGCGACCGTCTCGGGCGTGAGCGCCGTGAGAACGAGGTCCGCACCAAAGTGCTTTTTCGCGACCGCCAGGTCAGCGGCGTAGCTTCTGGCAGTGCCGGCGCTCTTCCCCCGGTCAACCAGCGAGGCGATGTAGGCGTCGAACAACTGGCCTAAGGTCTCGATGGACTCTGGCGGCTGTGTCGCATTGTCGTGCGTTGTGTTTTTCTTGCTCATGGCGTTCTCCATTGGGGTTTGCGTGAACCCCATACACGCTCCATGCGCCCCGGAATGGAAGGCTCAAATCGATATTCATTGCAGAGAGGTTTCAGCGCTTCGAAGACGCTTCCTCGTCGCTGCCCTCATTCAGCACATCCCGCAGGATCCGCTCGAGCTTGCGCGCCGCACGATCGCACCCGTTGGCGCCCAAGCGCCTTCTTCCGGCCTCGTCCCGCATCCCATGCAACTCGATGAAAAAGGCTGCCTCATGCCGCACCCCCACGGCGTGCCGCATCGCTTTGTCCTCCACCCTCCTCAGCGCTCGGCGAAGGTTCATGACGCGTCTCCCACATCCGCAAGACCTTCAGGCAACCATTCATGGCGTCTTCTCGCCAGCGGCGCTCCCTCGAGGTCCCCCGTGGGATAAACGGTGAGGGGCGTCCTCGTGCCGTGAGCCGCCTCGAAGGCGTCCATGACTTCTTCCGCGTGCTCCGCATCCCGCGCCACCAAGGCCGTGGCGACGACGAGCACCCGGAGGCCCCAGCTGTGCCTCATCGCCCAAGCGACCCGCTTTCTCCATGGCCCGTCCTCTTCGCCGCGCCAGACCACGAGCAAGGTGCGCGCGTTGAGATGAGCGCGGGCCTTCTCCAACCGCCCCACACGATGACGGACGTTCATGGTTTCCCCTCCCGTTGCAGGTCCTCCTCGATCCTTTGGATGCGTCCTTCGAGATCCTCGGTCTCCACCGATTTCCGCGCAGCCTCGATGACGGCGGCCGCCTTTTGGGCGTCCTCCGGCGAGAGCGTCCCTTGAGCCAGGTTCGTAAGAAGCGCATTCGCAGCCCCCCTCACCTGCGAAGCGTTTTCCAAACCCTGGGGCAAGTCGATGGCATGGGCGGGCAAGGGCTCTGAGCGGGCCCGTCCAAGAATGCGATCGATGAGCAGGCGGGCGGCCGCCACGTCCTCTTTGTTGATGGCCGCTTTGAAAAGGGCCGCGAAGACCGCTTGCAGCCGCTTCGGGGTTGCGATCTCGCAGACGGCCTCTTGCAGAGCGATCATCCTTTGCAGATGGGCGCGCTGCTGGGTGACGAAGACGTCACCCGCCTCCTCTTCCATCTGCGTCTTGGCTTCTTCGATGAGGGCGTCCAGGCGGCCTTGCCAGTCCTCTCTTTGAGCGGTGCGGCACACGGTGCGTTTCGTGACGCCGAAGTTGAGGGCCACCTGCTCGTAGCTGCGCTCACTCCCCAAGGAGAGGTAGTACCCAAAGGCGTCGTCGGGCAGCTTCTTAGCGGCCACGCCCCGCCTCCAGGGCGATCAGGAGAAGAAGCCACCACCAAGGGGGAGGAAGCCTTCCGAATCGCGTGCGGCCAAGAGCCATCATGGAAGCGTCTTCCCGTTTTCGGTGGCGGCCTTTTTCCCCGTCGTTTTCTCCCAACGCGCAACGGCGGCATCGACAAAGGCAGGGGAGAGCTCCATGGCATAGCAGCGTCGGTGGTTTTCCTCGGCCGCAATGATCTGCGTCCCCGAGCCCGAGAAGGGCTCGTAGCAGATCTCCCCTTCGCGTGTGTGCCACTGGATGGGCCATGCGAACACGTCCCTGGGTTTTTGAGTGGGATGGATGCCGTCTGACTCCGAGCCGATCTCCCAGACGTTGGTCATCTTGCAGGGAGGGCGCCGGTGCTTTTTGGGCTGCTTGCCCGTCCGCCATCCATAAAAGCAGGGCTCGGATTTCCACAGGAAATGGGAGCGGGTGAGCACGCCCCGGGGCTTCACCCACACGATGGTCTGGTGGAGGAGAAGATCGAGGTTCGTCCAGGCTTCCTCCACGAGGGCCTGACGGCGAGAGGCGTGCCACTGGTAGATGGGCGCGTTCACGTGAAGGTGATCAAGCCCAAGGCGCAAGAAGTCCTCGAAGAACTTCACGCTGGTCTTGGGATCGATGTAGGCGTCCCAGTGCTTGTTGCCGACATCGGCCCCCTTGCGGCCGGCCTTCTTGTGATGCTCGGCCGGATGGTTCGTCCCGTCGTAGTCGACGAGATAGGGGGGATCGGTGGCCAGAAGGTGAGCCGTCTCCCCGTTCATGAGCCGGGCGACGTCTTGGGGGATCGTGCTGTCACCGCAAAGGAGGCGGTGCTCGCCCATAAGCCAAAGGTCGCCGGGCTCGGTAAGGGGATTCTCAGGGGGCTCCTGGGCGCCTGCGTCGTCGAGGCAGGCTGCGTCCTCCTCCGCGAGGGAGGAGAGAAGAGCATCGAGGTCGTCCTCATCAAACCCCACGCCGTCGAGAGCATCCTCTTCGCGAAGCTGGGTGAGCAACCGGGTGAGACCTTCCTCCTCCCAGGAGGCGAACTCTCCCGTGCGGTTATCCGCGATGGCGTAGGCCGTGGCATCCAGGTCCGTGCCTTCGAACCAGACAACGGGGACTTGGGGCTCCTCGAGGGAAAGGGCCGCCTTCAAGCGGGTGTTGCCGGCGATGACCTCCCCTGATGGCTTGGCCACGATGGGCTGCTGCCAGCCGAAGCGGCGAAGGGAGGAGGTGACGTGGGGGACCGCGTCCTCGTTGTGGCGGGGATTGCTAGGGGAACAAAAAAGATCGGTGGTGTTGACCCACTGAACGGTCAGGGGTTGGCTCATGAGAGTGGTCCTCGTTCCTGGGGCCCTTGGGGACGGGCTTGGAAGGAGGATGAGGAGAGAGCTTGGACGGGCGGCCCGACGCGTTGGATACGGGGCTCATGATAGCAGAGACCCCCCACAGGGCGGGGGAGGAGGGAGGCCAACCGTGAGACTTAATAACGATAAGTTATAGCTCTAAGAAATGTCACCGCTCGAAAAGTGGGGGATTTCACGCGATCTGCGTAAGTTTTGCTACTGCTAACGCTTACGCAATAATGAAGGCACATTTGTCACCGGTCGACCCGATTTTGCGGTGACAGTGCGGTGACACATCGGTGACAGTGCGGTGACAAATGTGGTGAAATTCCCCACCTTCGGGATGGGCCCCTCCGTCCCATAATCCCCGAAATGCGACCATGGGCCGATTGGAGGCCGAATTCGGCACTTCAGGATTTGCCATGGAAAAAAGGAATTGACAAGCCAGGTGCGAGAGTCCACTGTGACAATTGCGAGAGCGCCAGGAAGTCGGAGGAAGAGATTGTGCCCAGTTCCCCCCACAACCCCTATTGGGATGCCTTGGTTTGCTGGATTCACGAAGGGCGTGTTCCGGAGGGCACTCTCACCGAATCGGCGTCCAAGGAGCCCAGCTTGGCCCGTCTCCTTGTGGAAGCCACCGGGCGGCGGTTTCCGCCACCCCTTGATTCGCTACCTGAGGCTGTGGAAAGGGATCAGGAATGCTGATCCCACTCGTCGAGCTCCTCCTTGGCCCGCCGAAGGAGCGGATGAACCCCCCCTTTTCGTTTGCGGGCGTACTCATCGAAGAGCCCGTTCTGCCGAAGGAATCTCTCCATCTTGTCGACCTCCTCCATCAGTGTGCGAACGACCGACATGGAACGTCGGAAGGCGCTGGCCTGGACGCGGCTCTCACGGGTCCTGAACCATGCGAACTCGATGGCGGAGACCTCCTCAGGGGTCGCTTTCGCGATGCGGCAAAGTCTGAGGACAAGCGGAAACCCGACCTTGCCCTTGTAGATGGCGCGGATGACCGTCTCCTCGCTGACGTCGAGTCTCGTGGCCAAAACGGCACGCGTGATGCGCTCTTTCTCGCAGACGCGCTGGATCAAAAGGCGCATCCAGGCGGCGAAGTCTCGCTCTTCAGTGGTCGGCATGCGGGAATCCTACCTGCGGCGGGGGGCAGGGGCAAAACCGCGCGCGGTCTCGAAGTTCCAACCTCACATGGCTTTGCAGAAATCCAAGAAAAAACCCAGAAAGTTGTTGACCTGTGTGGTACGAGTCGGTTACGATACGCGTCATGATGATCCATGGCGGCACTACCGGGGCGACGATGGGTGGCAAGCGGGGGCGGCCGTCTGCTGTGGTCGTCGGCAACACCGAGCCAGCACGATCAGATAAAACGAGTTGCTGCGAAATCTTGCGAATCAGAGTGGCCAGTACAGGCGCAC
>DRQF01000211.1 GCA_011369445.1 Planctomycetota bacterium
ATATCCGCCGCGGCGACCAAGCCCGCCCCACCGCCGATGGCATGGCCGTGAACGACCGCCACCACCGGCACATCGCACGTGGCGAGAGAACGAAACATTCGAGACATCTTCGCCGCGCCGACGCGATTCTCCTCCAGTGAAAGTTGGGCGCTCTTTCGCATCCAGTTGAGGTCGGCGCCCGCGCAGAATGCGCGCCCCGCGGCCCTCAGTAGCGCCACACGCGAAGACGGTTCTGCGGAGATCATGGTGAAGACCCGTGTCAACTCCTCGATCAATTGGTCGTTGAAGGCATTCCGAACGTCGGGTCGACGAAGCGTCACGGTCGCAACACCTCGATCATCCAACCTCCAGTCCAGGGTTTCGAGGCTCTTCGTCATCGCGTTGCTGTCCTCACATGCGGAAAACGGGAGCCTTCGTGTCCCCAATCGGAGCGTTCATCGTCGCGGACAAGGCCAAGCCCAAGACGTTGCGCGAAGCAGCCGGATCGATCACCCCGTCGTCCCAGAGGCGGGCGGAGCTGTAGTAGGGATGTCCTTCGACCTCGTACTTCTCGAGGATCGGCGCCCGCAGCGCTTCCTCGTCCGCCGGGCTCATCGACTCCCCGTGCCGCGCCATCTGGTCCTTTTTCACCGTGGCCAGCACACTCGCCGCCTGCTCTCCGCCCATGACCGAGATGCGCGCATTCGGCCACATGAACAGGAATCTGGGATCGTAGGCCCGGCCGCACATCCCATAGTTTCCGGCGCCGTAGGAGCCACCGATGATGAGAGTGAGCTTCGGCACGGCGGCCGTGGCCACCGCCTGAACCAACTTGGCGCCGTCTTTCGCGATGCCACCGTTCTCATAGCGCTTGCCCACCATGAACCCGGTGATGTTCTGGAGGAAGAGGAGCGGAATGCGGCGTTGGGAACACAGCTCCACGAAGTGAGCGCCCTTCAGCGCGGACTCCGAAAACAACACACCATTGTTCGCAACGATTCCAATGGGCATGCCGAAGAGGCGAGCCATGCCGCAAACAAGAGTGGGACCGAAGAGTTCCTTGAACTCGTGGAATCGGCTTCCGTCCACGATGCGGGCGATCACTTCCCGCACGTCGTAGCTGCGGCGGTTCTCCGGGTCGACGATGCCGTAGATATCCGACGCAGGATAGATGGGCGCCTCTGGCTCGTCGAGGTCCAGGGGCACCTGTTTCGTTCGATTCAACGTGGACACGATGGAACGGACGATCTCGATGGCCTCATCGTCGTTCTCCGCAAGGTGATCTGTCACACCCGAGATGCGACAGTGAACGTCGGCGCCGCCCAGCTCCTCCGCCGTCACTTCCTCGCCGGTCGCCGCCTTCACGAGCGGGGGACCACCGAGAAAAATCGTGCCGTTCCCCTTCACGATCACCGACTCGTCCGACATGGCCGGAACGTAGGCGCCACCCGCGGTGCAAGACCCCATGACCGCGGCAATCTGGGGGATCGCCAGAGCGCTCATGCGTGCCTGGTTGAAGAAGATCCGCCCGAAGTGCTCCCGGTCCGGAAACACTTCATCCTGGAGCGGGAGGAAGGCCCCCCCTGAGTCGACCAGGTAGATGCACGGCAGATGGTTCTCGAGGGCGATTCTCTGGGCGCGGATGTGCTTCTTCACCGTCAAGGGCAAGTAACTGCCCCCTTTCACGGTGGCGTCATTGGCCACGATCATGCATTCAACGCCCGCCACCCGCCCGATCCCGGTCACGACGCCCGCCGCGGGGGTCGGACCGTCATAGACGCCATGCGCGGCCAGGGGAGACAACTCGAGAAACGCGGTATCAGGGTCGAGAAGGCGCTCGATGCGCTCCCGAACGAAGAGCTTCCCCCGGGCCGCATGGCGCTCCCGGGCACGCTGGCTTCCCCCCTGTCTGATCTCGCCCAGGGTCGTTTCGAGGTCCGCGACCAACGCGAGCATGGCCTCCCGTTGCTCCTGGAAGGCTTCGGAATCGGTTCGGACCTTGGAGCGAATGGTCTTCATGGGCGGGGTGAATCCCCTCGAGGAACGGATTTTTTGGGACAGGTCATCGCAAACCCTTGTCGATAAACGACTCGGAGGAGAACAACGAAGGGTGGAGCGCCCCCTTCCGCACCGGCCGCAAATTGTATCCCTGCCGGGGCCCCGACTTCAATGAAGACCGAGGTCAATTGGAAGCGCCCCCCCGATCGCATAGACTCATCCAGGCATTGGGATGTCGCAACGCCCGTTTCGCCTGGGCTCCCCGTGAGACACTTGACTCCGGGAGGACGCGACGCTCGCGGATGGAAACTTTTGTTCATCCCGTCCCGTGCCGGGACCCGGTGGCTCACGGGAGCGCCGGAGGTCCGAAAGGCGCCCGCGCCTTGACTGATCGGGTTCGAAAACGTGAACGGACCCACGGAAAGAGACACTTTCGGCTCATGCCGAAGAAGAGAAAAAGCATATGTCATTCGACCAGTTCGGGCTCAGCGAGCCCGTGGCGGAGAGTCTCCGCCGACAGGGGTTTTCCGATCCCACCCCCATCCAGGAAAAAGCGCTTCCGCCTCTCCTCCAAGGCCGTGACCTGTTGGGCCGAGCCGAAACCGGATCGGGCAAGACTCTAGCCTTCGGCATCCCCCTCATCGAGAAGATCGAAGCAGGACGGGTCAGCATTCAGGCTCTCGTCGTCTGCCCCACTCGTGAATTGGCCTCCCAGGTCGCCGAGGACCTCGCGGAAACGGGCAAGGAGAAGGGAATTCGTGTCGCTCTCGTGGTCGGCGGCGTCCATGTCCGCACCCAAAGGATGCAGATCCCCGGCTGCCAGGTGGTGGTCGGGACCCCCGGACGCATCGTGGATCTGTTGGAAGACAGGTTCCTGCCGGTGGAGTGGGTCGAGTACTTCGTCCTCGACGAGTTCGACCGCCTCCTCGAAATGGGCTTCATCGAGGACATCCGCCGCATCGCAAAACGCCTCCCCGACGAACGCCAGACCGTTTTGTTCAGTGCCACCGTCCCGAAGCAGATCATGGACGAAGCGCACGCGATCATGAAGAACCCGGTCCTCTGCGAGATCGGGGACCGGGCCATCAACACGGTCTCCACTCTCGAACAACGGGCCATCCGCTGCCCCAGTTCCAAGAAGCTGATGACGCTCGAGAAGCTCCTGGACCATGCCCTCGATGACGACGGCACCGTCATCGTTTTTTGCAACACCAAAAAGCAGGTGAGACAGGTCGATCGCGAACTCTGGGCCAAAGACTATTCCGTGGCCGCCCTTTCCGGCGATCACGATCAGTCCGTTCGCTTCAAGGTCATGGAACGGTTCCGAAACCGGGAGATTCGTGTCCTCGTGGCCACGGATGTCGCCGCGCGGGGTTTGGACATCGACCACGTCGGGCTAGTCATCAACTACGACGTCCCCTCAGAGGTTGAAGACTACGTGCATCGCATCGGGCGCACGGCGCGAGCCGGCCGAGACGGAATCGTCATCTCCTTCGTGGGCAGCGAAGACCGCATGGGATTTCAGCGCATCCAGAAGCGATTGGGCGACGAGATCCGCATGGTCCCCCTCGAAGCCGCCACCGCCCGCCTCGCTTCGAGCGGCGGAAGTCACAGCCCAGCGCGTGAAGCGACCCCCGACACGAAGACCGCACCTCCCACGGCCGTCGCCGAGGAGCAGCCCGCTGCCGAGGAGGCCTTCGGAGCCAATATCGACTTTGAAGAACCTTTCGCTGCCCCCGAGTCCTCCCAGAAGACCCCTCCAAGCTCCGAGTCGCCCCGGGGCAAAGACCGCGATGCCGAAGACCGCGGCAGCCGGCGCCGCCGCAGTCGCGGACGCGGAAGGGGAAGGGGCCGCGGGCGATCGGAAAGTGCTTCCGATGACTCCAACACGGACAGGAAGCCCGAGGCGCCCCGCCGAGAGTCCGGTCGTTCGAATCGAAATGGTGGACGAAATCCGGATGCGCGGCGCAGAAGGCCCAAGGGGGACGACGCAAGTTCATCTCGCAACAAGCCGCGGGAACGAAACGACTCCCGAGGTTCGAGCCGGGGAAAGGACTCCGCGAACGACGACCGCAAGCAATCCGGAAGACCGAATGCCTCCCGCAGGCGTGATGGGTCACGCAGGCGGGAGAACGGGCGCCGCCGCGAGGAGAGAGAACTCGACAAGCCGGTGGAATTGATGGAGGACAATTGGGGGCATTCGGATGATCTCATCGACATCCAACGCTCTCGCTCCGAACGCCGCGACGACGACCCGGGCAACCGCCCCGTCATCGAGGGAACCATGGACATGGCGATCGCTCCTCCGGACCCGCCCAAGGCAAGACGGCGCCGCTCTCGGGGATCGCGGCGACGCGGCTCCTCGGGGTCGTCGTCTTGAAGGGTGGATCTCCTCTCCGGCAGCCCTGCGCATCCAAGTAAAAAGGCCCGCCTCATCGAGGCGGGCCTTTTCGACTCACACAGGGTATCTCATCCGCTCATTTGCGACGAGTGAGTCGAACCCGCTTGAGCTTCTTCTCGTTCCGCTCGGCGAACCAGAACTCCCTCGGACCGACGAATGCCACGCCGCTCGGTTGCCCCTCGAGCTGATAGGACATGATCTCCGTTCCGGTGGGCGGATCGAGGAGCCGGACGCGATCCGAGCCCTCCTCCGTGAACCACAGACGGCGACCGTCGTATCCCACTCCGAGGACGTTGTCCTGCACGGCGTGAATCTTCACGATCGCGCCGTCCTTGACGCGGATGCGTCTCAACTGTCCGATCCCCGTGACGGCAAGCCAGAGATCCTCGCCGTCGAAGCAAAGGCCCCCCAACTTCCCCGCTCCAGGGTCGCAGGCGAGAGCGACCTTGATCTCTCCGCTTTCGGGATCGATCTGCGACACGGTATTCGTGTTGTTGTCGACCTGCCACAGATGACTGCCGTCCCAGGCGCACCCCGCCACCTTCCCGTTGAAGGGAATCGTGACGAGAGAGTCACCGGATTCGATGTCGAGCTTATAGACTCGGTTTTCCGCGCTGTCCGACACCCAGAGATGCTCGCCGTCCCAGGCCAGCCCCTCCGGAGAGCCGCCGGGCGCATCAAGCGTAGCTTCCACGTTGAATCGCTCCATGGATTCACTGTTCTCCTAGGTACCTTGGTGATCCCGCGGCCCGGGGGGGAAGGCAGAGTCGCCGTTCCTAGGGTTCCGTGAACCCCGAGCTCTTGCATGGCGGGTCCGTGTCCCGCCGCTCTGCGGCCGGATCACGGAAAGCGGCGCATTCTACGGGCGCGAGCCCGGCAAACCAAGCGATGCGGTGTCCTCCTCCTCTCCAGCCCGATCCGTCTTGAGGAGAAGGTAGAACAAGCGTCCCTCGTACTTCGTCCGACCGGCGATACTCTCCGCCTCGTCGCCGATCCCTACGAAGACATCGCAACGCCCCGGCGACCGAATGGCGCCACCCGTGTCCTGATCCGCGGTCAAGGCGATGAACGGGCGGGCAGAGACCCCCGCGTCGGAGGGGACGGGCAAGCGGGTCTCCACGGCCGTCGGCGCCCCACGGGGAAAGATGCTCTTGTCCGTGGCCAGCGTCGCAAAAGGCGTCACGGGGACGCCCAGACTACCCCACGGCCCCCCCGGGCCTGTCTCCGTGAAGAACACGTAGGACTCGTTCTTCCAAAGATAGTCCTGCAACGCGTCGGGATGGCGGGAGAAATACTCCCGAATCCGGGGAAGCGAGAGGTCCTCCTCAGGAAATCGACCGTCTTCGACCAACGCCTTTCCCAGGCTTCGATAGGGGCGATCCGTCTTTCCCGCGTAGCCCACGTACAGGAATCGCCCGTCCTCCAGCCGGATCTTCGCGGAACCTTGCACATGGATGATGAAGGCGTCGAGGGCGCTCTTCAGCCAAACGAGCTCCAGTCGCTTCCCCTCGAGAAGACGCCCCTCCTCGATCTCCCGGCGGGTGGGATAGCTCACAACCCGCTCCCCCACTCTGCGTCCGAGGGGGGTTCCGTCGTCCGCTTTCACGAGATCATCGGGCAGACGGTAAAGGGGAAACCGGTAGACCGCATCCGGTTCGACGCGACCATCGAAAATCGGTTGATAGTAGGCGGTGAACAAGACCGTCCCGGACCCGTCCCAGCCGACCGAACGGTACACGTCGAAATCCAAAGCGATGCGGCCAGCGAATTCCTCGGGGGAGTCGGCTTGATCGATGATCTCGATCAAACGTGCGAGACTCCGGCGCACCCGATCGTGGGTAAAGCTCTCGAAGGGATAGTAGTTTCGCGAGGACGGTTTCTCGAACCACGCGAGCCCCTTCACGTAAGCCGCACGTGCCCGTTGCCGCTCCGCCCACATGGCGCGGAAATCCGGGTACTGGCTCCGATCGGTGACGAGTTCCAAAGCGCTCTCGCCGGGGCGCAACTCCCGTGCGTAGTCCTTCTCCGAGGGGCTCGACGCTTCGGTGGCACATCCGATCATCAGGGTCGCTGCGAGCATGGCGGCGGTGATCCGGCTCATCGATCGAGACTCCTTCATGGGACGCACGTCATCTTCGACCCCCCACTTCGGGGTCTTCACAGTTCGTCCGGTGAAAGAGAGAATACGAGACGTCGGGGACGCGCACCCTGCGCGGCCGCCCTCGCCCGGAGCGCGGAAGCCCGACCCCACTCATATCCCCGCAATCGGGTTTGCGGCCAAGGAGGCTTTCGCCATGAAGGCGCTCACGATTCTGATCGTTCTCGCAGGTGCGGCCGCGGGGCTCACGGGCCAGCAGACGGCGCGGCCCCTGATCATCCGCAACGTTCGGATTGCACCTGATCGCCCCCCTCGCGACATCCTGATTCGCCAGGGTCTCATCGCGGCGACAGGACCGAGCGGTTCCTTGGCTCGCCCCTACGATGCCGAAGTCTTCCAAGGGAAGGGACTTCTCCTCGGCCCCGCGTTCCTGGACGCGTATGTCCCGGCCTCTCCTCCCCCCCCGCCCGCGGACCCAGCTTTGAGGACAGCCCCGAGGTCGAGCGCTCCCACCAAGCCCGCTCTTCGTAGCCTGGATGACGACATCGACACACGCAGGGCCGCCCTGGACCGTCTCCACCCTGCCCGAAGACAGGTCGACACGCGAGTGTGGAACCCCAAGGGCGACGCCGAGCGCCTCAATGCCGGGATCGCCTGGGCGTTCTACCTCCCCACTGTCGAACTCTGTGGGGGGAGCGGTGTCCTCGCGAGCACGAGGGCGGCGCCGCGGAGCCTCCGCGTTCTGGACTCGGACTTAGGCCTTCTCTTCGCCCTCACCCGCCGACGAGGCCGGTACCCCTCCACGACGATGGGAGCGATCGCCGTGCATCGCCAGCTCTTTGCCGACGCCCAGCGACAAGAAGCGTGGAGGAAGGCCCGCTCCCAAACCTCTTCCGGCGTGCCGCGGCCGCCCTTCGAACCCGGCCTGGCGCGCATCAACGAGGTTCTCGGTGGCCGTCGCCCTGCCTTCTATGTCTGCCGGACCGAGCACGAAGCTCTGCGCATTCTCGCACTGCTCGCGGGAACGAAAGCTCGCCTCGTCCTTGTCGGACCTCCCCGAGTGGCCCGCGCGGCGGCCGCGATGGCCAAGGCAAGGGCCGGCGTGATTCTCCAGGCCGAATTCCCAGAAGTCACCGACCCAGGCTTGCGAAAACGCCTCCACCTGGCCCAGCCTAAAAAGAAGCTGAAGGAAAAAGGCGCCCCAACAACGGACACCGCGGACCCGGAAATGAGGGCCCTTCAGGACTGGATCCGATCCGAGAGGCGCAAGGTTCGGGCCCGGGAGAAAGAAGCGGTCCAAACCTTTCTGAATGCTCCGCTTCGGTTGTCTCAAGCCGGGGTCCCCTTCGCCTTCTCCACGACGGAGAAGGGCAAGGGCGACGACTTGCTTGCTTACGCGCGCCTGGCCGTCGAGGCCGGACTGTCGAAGCCGTCAGCCCGCCGCGCGCTGACGGGAGCGGACCCAGCCCTCCCGTTCTTCCGGGTTCTCGAGCAAGGCGCGCGGGTCGGACACGCGGCCACCTTCACCTTGCTCGATGGGCCGCTTTGGGACTGGAAGACCCGCATCAAGGCCATCGTCGTCGATGGACGCCTCCAGGTTCTGACGAGCAAGCCCTCGCCCCGGGGCAAGAAGAAGGGAGGTTCTCGATGAACCGCCTCGCAATGATTCTCGCCATCACCTTGGCGGTTTCCCTTCCCGTTTTCGCTCAGGACAAGGGATGGGGCAGCGGCAACGTCCTGTTCCGAGACGTCATCGTTCACATGGGAACCGCGACACGTCCCTTCCTGGGGGACGTCTGGATCCGATCGGGGAAAGTCGCCGATCTCGGGTGGGTCCGGGATGTCCCGGCCGGGACCCGCATCGTGGAGGGGCGCGGCGAACTCCATGTCATGCCGGGCATCATCGACTGCCACAGTCACATCGCTCTTGCGGGAGGGCTCAACGAGGCCACCGGCCCCGTGACTCCCGAAGTACGCATCCGGGACGCGATTCGTCCGGACGACCCCTCCATCTACCGCGCCCTGACCGGTGGCGTCACCATGGCTCACCTGCTCCACGGCAGCGCCAACGTCATCGGCGGACAAGATGCCGTCATCAAGTTGCGCTGGGGCGCGAACGCCGATGGGCTCATCTACGAGAAGGCTCCGCCCGGCGTGAAGTTCGCGTTGGGCGAGAATCCTCGCCGATCGAATCGGAACACTCCCGGCGCGGACCGCCAAGGCTACCCCCGCAGTCGGATGGGCGTCGAGCAGATCATGCGTCGGGCGTTTCAAGATGCACTGAACTATCGGGACACCTGGCAGGCCTACAAACGTGAGATCGCCGAGGGTTCCGGACACATTCCTCCCCGGCGAGACCTGAGAATGGAGGCCCTCCTCGACATTCTCGACGGAAGGATCATGGTCCATTGCCACTGCTATCGGGCCGATGAGATCCTCATGGTCATGCGCGTTGCAGAGGATTTCGGATTCCGCGTCGCCACGCTGCAACACGTTCTCGAGGGGTACAAGGTGGCCGAAGCCATTGCCCGACACGGAGCCGGGGCGTCGACGTTCTCGGATTGGTGGGGCTACAAGTTCGAAGCCTACGACGCGATTCCCTACAACGCCGAACTGATGCGCCGCAAGGGCGTCGTCGTCACGATCAACTCGGATTCGGCCGACCACATTCGTCGTCTCAACATCGAAGCCGCCAAGGCCGTCAAGTACGGCGGATACCCTCGCAACCTGGCGCTCCAACTCGTCACTTTGAATGCGGCGAAACAGTTGCGCATCGACCGGTGGGTAGGGAGCTTGGAGATCGGCAAGGAGGGCGACGTCGCCGTCTTCGACGGCGACCCTCTGAACGACCGTTCGAAGTGCGTCATGACGTTCATTGAGGGCGTTCAGTATTTCGATCGACGCAAAGACATCCGCGAGCGTGCGAAGACCCACCGACCACCGGCGAAATCCGAACAGGAGGCCACCCGATGATGTCCCTTGAAACCCTGTTGGCTCGCGTTGCCTTGGTGGTTCTCTTCTTTGCGCCGACCGCACCAGCTCAGGACTTCATCCTGAGAGGATCTCGAGTTCAACTCCCGAACGGGCGGCTCGTGGAGGGTCTGGACGTCTGGGTACGGGGTGCCACGATCCGTGAAATCGGCCCGGAGATCCACGGCGGACCTTCGACACGGGTTGTCCTCCTCCACGATCGTGTGGTCCATCCTGGGCTCATTGACTTCGGAAATCAGATCGGCCTGACCGAGGTGGGGTCGGTGCGTGGCACGGTGGATACACGCGAAGCCGAGGACTTCAATCCACACCTTCGCATCCTCACGGGGATCAACCCTCATTCGTCGCACATCCCGGTGGCCCGAGCCAACGGCATTCTCTTCTCCCTTGTCTTCGCGGACGCAGGAATCGTCTCCGGCCTTTCTCCCATCGTGAGACTTTTCGGCGACGACGCATCCTCCATGGCGATCCGCCCGGAAGCGTTCCTCGTCGTCAAGGTCCCGCGCCCCAAACTCCCTCCCCTTTTTGAACGAACTCCGAGAGCCGTGAGATTGGCCGGGAGGGACGCGTTCGCTCCCCTGAGGAAGCGATTCGCGAAAGCACGTCGATACTTCGCGGCGCAAAAAGAGTCGGTCGCCCGAGGAACCGACGCTCCGCCCTTGGACATCCACGCGGAGGCTCTCCGGGGGATCCTCCAAGGCGAAGTCCCGGTCCTTTTCCGCGCCGACACGGTGGAGGCCATCACCGCGGCCGTGGATTTCGCAACGGCGGAGAACCTGCGTTTCGTACTTCACGGATGTCGAGATGCCTGGAAGATCGCCGACTTTCTTGCGGCCCGCAAGGTCGATTGCATCCTCTCCGGGGTCTATCGCCGACCGCCTCGAGGAGACCCCTACGACGCCGTCTACGCCAACGCCTTCCATCTGCACCGTGCCGGAGTCCGCATAGCCTTTTCCACGGGCAGTTCGAGCAACGTGCGCAATCTGCCGTATGAAGCGGCCATGGCAGTTTCCTTCGGACTGCCGGCGGCCGCCGCCCGACGCGCTCTGACGAGCGACGCGGCGGACATCCTTGGACTTCGCCGAAAAATCGGAACCCTCAGTCCGGGGGCCGAGGCGACCTTTTTTGTTTCCACGGGGGATATTCTCGATGCCACGAGTCGTGTCCAAGAGGTGTTCGTCCGCGGACGGGCCATTCCCGCGACTTCACGCCACACCCGTCTTCGGGACAAGTTCCTGAAGCCCCGCGAAGGAGACGGGACCGGGCGTTGATCACTGGATCACGAATCCCTGCGGGCCCACGATGGTCCGAACGCCGCCGGAAAACGTGGCGTCCAGTGTCACGGCATGGGCATGGAAGCTCGCCCCCGTGAGGTAGGGCAAATTGGGAAGCCCGAGAATCGTCGTCCCGGCTCCGGTGGAATCCAGCATCCCCGCGAATCCGATCCAAAGGGGATTGCCGGGGGTCGTGGCGAAGACGGCCAACGGATCGCCTGGGGAAATACGGATGCGTCGTCCATCGGGCAAGACGATGGGCGGCTCCGTGGTGAGGCCCAGCCAGGTTGCGAAGAAAAGCCCCGCGTCCGGGGCGAGATCGAGATTGAAACTCGTCAGCGTTCCCGGTGAAAGGGGGCCCACCGCATCGAAACGGGGCTCAACGACGCTCAGGAACTGGTTGACCGCCACGTTGTGGAGATACTGCACCGTTCCGGATGGCCACCGGATCTCGATCTGTGACACGATGGTATCTCCCCCCAGCCCCACATGGACACGAGGGTCGCTCTCGCACAGGAACCCCTCCCCGGAGGTCACCTGGCGCAAGCGGACTCCGGATGCGGAAACAAATCGCACCTGGGCGCCCATCGCATCGCGATTGCTGACGGTCCCTTCGAGATCGAGGACCAGCCAGTTGCCCGTGGCCCCTTGATTCCGAATCAGTTGACCGTTGGTGTACCAATTGGCGAGCCACACGTCCTGGCGACCGTCGTCGTCGTAGTCCACCACGGCACCAGCAAACACTGCGGGGAGGGCCAGAGCCGCCCCGTCCGTCCAAGTGGTCTCCACGAACGGCAGCGCACCCTGGCCGCGGAAAAGGCGGTTGGACGTGGTCGAGGATTGCACGAGAAGATCGATCCAACCGTCGTTGTCGTAGTCGAAGAACTTCGCGTTCCAACCGTCCCAGCCGTTGGCATAGGGCGACAGTCCCATGGAATTGGCAACGGCGGGCCACGTTCCTTGGAAATCGAAAGACTGAGACGGTTCGTCCCACCGGAGAAGGACGTCTCCCGCGTTGGAGTTCGTGATGTACACGTCCCAGTCGCCGTCGTTCTCGATATCTGCGATCGTAATCCCCATGCAGTCCACCAGGGCGTTAGCGCCGATCGCCGGCCCGATCTCCGTGAACGTTCCATCTGCATTGTTGTGGAGCACACCCGCTGGAGGCATGACCGTTTCCCCCCGGTCGTTGCCGTAGACGATGTCGGGCCATCCGTCCTGATCGAGATCGAAGAAGAGCTCCGCGAGCGCCAGACCCGGATTCGCCACTCCGGCGGCCGACGTCACATCCGTGAACGTCCCATCGCCGTTACTCCGATAGAGGATTCGCGGTGCCGCGCCGCTCGTCGGTGTGTACATGTTGCCCAAATAGAGATCCAACCAGCCATCCCGGTCGAAGTCGCCCCATGAGGCGGTCTGCGTGTTCGCCAGGTCCGTCAAACCTCGCGTCGCGGCCTCTTCGGTGAAGACTCCGTTGCCCTGGTTCACAAAAAGCAGGTTCGGCGCCCCCTCTCCCTGGGTGACGATCACATCCTGGTCGCCATCGTTGTCGAAATCCGCGGCGGCTACCCCGTGATCCGCTCTGGGCGTCCCGCTTCCCGCAAGGACGATGGAGGGTGAGAAGACCCCGGTGCCATCGTTCACCCAGAGGGTGATATCCCCGAGACCGTGGGTGACGGAGAACAGATCCATATCGCCGTCCCCATCGAAATCCCGCCATGCCGAGCCGGCGTAAAACCCTTGGAGAGGGCCCGCCGCGGGAGGAACCGCCAGCCCCGAAGCGGAGGTGGCATTGACGAAAACGGACGAAGACTGGGCCTGAATCGGCATAATCACGGCAAGGAGGATCAAGCAGACCCCACTGAGAACGATTCTCATGGCGCGCACCTACGACGTCGGGTTTCGGAGAACTGCGGGTTCCCCGTGCTGAAGGAACCCCTGTACAACACCGAGATTGGACCCGGCTGGGGAGGAGATTGCAAGACGAAAACTCCCATGGACCGAATATTCTCCGTGGGGAGCCCGGGTGGATTTCATCCCTTGGAGGTCGATGGACGATGCATACGATGGGGAAGGAGGGCGGCTCCCCAGGCCCAGTTTCCGCCGTCACCGGTCGCGATCGCCCCCTTGTCACGAGGAAGGATGAATGGTCTCAGAGGACTTCTTGACGGCACTGGCGGCCCGGCCCATGGTCTTCGATGGGGCCATGGGGACCCTCCTCTACGAGACCGGTTGGTTCATCAACCATGCCTTCGACGAAGCGAACCTGAAGAAGCCAGAGTCCGTTCTCGCGGCTCACGAGAGCTACGTCGCCGTGGGCGCGGACATCGTCGAGAGCAACACATTCAGCGCCAATCGTTTTCTTCTGGGACGATACGGTGTCGAGAACCTGGTCGGCGAGATCAATCGCGCCGGTGTTCGTCTGGCGCGGCAGGCCTCGGGGGACACGGTGTACGTGGCCGGGGCGCTCGGGCCCACCGGTGAGGCGTTCGGGCGTTTCTCCGAGGAGAAGGCCAAGGAGATCCGGAGGGCGTTTGACGAACAGATCTCCGCCCTTGCGGACGAGAAACCGGACCTCCTGGTTCTCGAGACGTTCCATCACTTGAAGGAGATCCAGATCGCTCTTCAGGCGGCAAGAGAGATTTTTCGAGGGCCCATCGTGGCCCAGATGTCCTTCCTCGCCGATGGTGCCCTTCGCGACGGCAGCGAACCCGAGCTGGTGGCCGAACGTCTCGCCGCTTGGGGGGCCGACATCGTGGGCGTCAACTGCGCCCTCGGTCCCCAGGAGGTCTTCGAAATCGTCCAACGCATGATCGCCGTCGGTATCCCGACGAGTGCGCAGCCGAACGCTGGGCAGCCCCGCAGACTCGACCAACGCATGCTCTACATGGCCACGCCGGAGTATTTCGGCGTCTACGCGAAGAGATTCTTCAAGGCCGGCGTGCGGCTCGTGGGCGGTTGCTGCGGCACCAACCCGGACCACATTGCAGCCGTCCGGGGCGCCTGTGCGATGGCCTGCGGCGCCGAGGAGAAGCGGCCCACCACCGGCGAGTTTCGGATCCAGACTCTGGAGGAACCCGGCCTCGAGCCTCTCCCTGTAGCCGAGCGCTCTGCCTTCGCTCGAAAAGTACGCCGGGTATGGGAGGAAAGGCTGGATCCGAATGGCCCCCGACGACCGCTGAGGGGCCCTGAGGATTTCGTCGTCAGCGTGGAGGTCAACCCCCATCCTGGCCTGACCACCGAACGCGCCGTCGAGGGCGCGAAACTTCTGCGTGACGCGGGCGTCGACATCGTGAACATTGCCGACGGCCCGAGAGCGCTCGTACGGATGGCGAATTGGGCTCTCGGGCTCACCATCAAGGACGCCTTGGGGCTCGATTTCCTGCTGCATGTATGTTGCCGTGACCGCAACATCCTGGGACTCCAGTCAGACCTGCTGGGTGTTCACGTCCTCGGCGTACGCAACCTGGTCGTCATCACCGGCGATCCGCCGAAAATGGGCGACTACCCGAAAGCCACAGCCGTCTTCGATCTGGACTCAGTGGAGCTCCTCAAGCTCATCGACGCCCTCAATCACGGGATCGATCCGGCGGGGAAGTTCGTTGGGGAAGCCACGTCCTTCTTCTGCGCCTGCGGTGCCGAGCCGGCAGCCCTCGACTACGATCGAGAACTTCGTCGCCTTGAGGCGAAGATCGCCAACGGTGCCGAGTTGATCATGACTCAGCCCGTCTATGACCCCGTCGTCCTGGAGCGCTTCATGAGCGACGTCGAGGGCTTTCACGTGCCCGTCATGGTGGGGCTCCTTCCCCTGGCAAGCCACAAGAACGCCGAGTTCCTCCACAACGAAGTCCCCGGAATGCAGATCCCATCCGACATCCGCGACCGGATGTCGGCCGCCGGCTCAGGACCCGCCGCGCAGCGGGAGGGCGTGCGGATCGCATCCGAGATGCTCGAGCGGGTCAAGGATCGAGTCGTGGGCACCTACCTCATGCCGCCTTTCTCTCGCTATCAAACGGCTCTGGACGTTCTGAAAGTGGTCGGGTACGGAGACTGAGCGTGCAGGACCATGGCGTGGGGCGCTCTACCCACCGGCTTTCGCCGTGCCTCCGCCGGTGGGACTCGTTTGCCCGCCCTGAGGCGCGGCCACGCCGCCGTTCGCACCAATCTCGCGCCACGACACGGTCACGAATCCGAGGGATTCGCTCGTGTTCGGGATACCGGGAAGTTCCAGGTAGCCGTCGTCCACGCGAGAATCGAATTCCAGGTTGACCTTCTTGTGATCCGTCGAATTCGGATCGTCGAGTTGAACGATGCCCCCCGCCGCCACCGCGCCACGGACATGCACCTCGGGAGAGAACAGTTCGTGGAGTCTGACGCCACGGATGTCTCCTTCGGCATAGAGGTAGGCCTGAACCTCGTCAAGGGCCTGGTCCAGGGCATCCCCCAAGAAGATGTTGCCGCTGTCGGCAACAGCCGGGTCCTTCAGAGCCACGAACGCAACGCCATCGTTGTAGGCGTCATTCAAAAAGACGCTGTCGGAGACGTAGATGTTCCCTCGGACCGCGAAAGTGACCTTGGCGTTGCCCCCTTGCGGCCCAGTCACACGGGTCGAGAACATCTCTCTGTTGTGAATCCAGAGATTCCCGTCGATGTAGAACACGGTCCTCGCATCGGTCCCTCCTGGATTGGCCAAGAAGGAGACCGCGTGTGCATCGCTCCCGTCACGCCGCTTGTCGGCGCGGACGGCTTCGTACGGGTCCTCCAGGAAGTAGTCGTCCTTCGACGTGCTCATGATCTCCTGGAGACGATCGCTGGGGTTCTTTCTCAGCATGTGGGCAGGCGAGGTCTCGGGCAGCTGCCACGCCTCTCCTCCCAGAGGCGACGAGCCAAAGACGCCGGAATCATCGAACTCCTCCTTCACGAAGACGTCGGAGGTCGCCGAGTAATTCATGGATGCAAAGTAGGGAGCCGGCTCGTGGACGCCCTCCGCCCCCTGGACACCGCTGATGGTTCCGGAACTCGCCACCATCCCCATCATGGTGGCGTTCCCAGTGACATCGACGTCCGCACCGACATACATGTCGCCTATGACGGAATCCGCGTTGTTGCCAACGCCCGAGAGGCGAAAGACGAACCCGGGATTGTCGTCTTCATTGCCCGCATAGACGACCCGGGCGAAGGGATCGGCCGCTCGCCGGAGAACGACCTCCAGAACTCTCCGCTTGCCATGGAGTTCGCAGGTCGAGACCAGCGTGAACGTGTCGTTGGCGCCCTCCACCGTGGACACCCAAAAGACACCATCGTCGAACGGGAGAGGCTCGGCCTCGGACCCCAGGTTCCCGGTGCCCCCCCTCGAAAGATCAAGGACGGCCTGCTGGATGCCTGCTTCCGCCGTGTAGAGTCGCTGCAGGTGATCCTTGGCGCCGCGGATTTCCCCCGAGGCTCGATTCACCGACCCCACCATCAACGCGAGGATTCCCAAGACCATCAGGACGATTAACAGGACGATGAAAAGAGCGTTCCCCCGCTGGCGGTTAAGCCGGACGTTCGCGGTGCCGGGTCCTCGACCGGCGGAACGCCAGCCATGAGCATCGTTCTGATACATGTCGAATTCTCGTTACGCCTGACGCGCTCGACGATCCGCCCGGACAACCCGGCCCCGGATGAGAGTACGCCTGATCAAGTGTAGCCCAATCTTTCACTCGCGGTCGGAGATTTTTCTGCCTGCCGCCTCACCGAGCGGGTCTTTTCCCAACAGTCGCCTCCCCATCGGGCTTGGTCCAAGCTCGGAGGATTGCCATCCTCCTTGGCAATGAGTCTTATCACGCTCGGCGATCTCACGAAGTCCTTCGACGGAAGCCCCCTTTTGGACGGCGTCTCGGCGAGCATCGCTCCCCGCAAGAAGATCGGCCTCGTCGGTCGCAACGGCTGCGGCAAGAGCACACTACTGCGCATCGTCGCCGGTCGCATCAGCGCGGACGGGGGTGTCGTCCATCGCGCTCGGAACCTTCGCATCGGTTTCCAAGAGCAGGAGCTCGAAGCCCCACCCGACCGAACTCTGATTCAGGAGATGCGTGAGGTTTTTCGCGAGGATTTCGAGCGGCGGCGAAGACTCCGAGAGCTGGAACACAAGCTGGCCGATGCGTCCCTTGCCGAGGAGCACGATCGCATTCTGCTGCGCTACCAGGAGCTGACCGACCAGGAGGCCGCCGAGGGAGTCGGCGATCCCGAGAGACTCATTCGCCAGACTCTCCTGGGTCTTGGCCTTCCAGAGGAGGTTTGGGACCAGCCGCTGCATCGATTCTCGGGCGGTGAACGCAATCTCCTCGCCATGGCGCGGGTGATTCTCGGGCGCCCCGATCTTTTCCTTCTCGACGAACCGACGAATCACCTGGATATGGAGGGAATCGATTGGTTCATCTCGTTCATTCGCCGCTGTCCCTCGGCCGCCTTGATCGTCAGTCATGACCGCCACCTCTTGGACCTCGTCGCCGACGAGATCTGGGAGCTGAAGCGAGGCAGGTTGACGGTGTACGCGGGTAACTATTCCGACTATGAGCGCAAGAAGGCCGAAGACGAGGCGCTCCGGCAGCGCCAATGGCGCAACCAGCAAAAGCTCATCCGACGCCTCGAGTTCCAGGCCCGTCGCCTGCGGGACATGGCCCGCGCTTACGATGACCCCGGTCAGGCCAAGCGCGCCCGATCCATGCTCTCGCGGATCGAGCGGATGGAACTCGTCGAAGCCCCCGAACATGACGACAGCCCGTTCGCGGCCTCCCTGGCCAATGCGCCGCGACACGGCGACCTGGCGCTTCGCATCGAGAACTTCTCTCACGCCTATGGGGACCGCGTCCTTTTCGACTCGGCCTCGCTGGAGATCAACTTCGGAGAACGGGTCTGTCTCGTTGGACCCAACGGCTCGGGCAAGAGCACCCTCATGGACGCGATCCTCAGGGAGGGCGCTTGGGACAATCCGCGGATACGAGTGGGCAAGTCCGTCAAGTTGGGCCGCTATGAGCAGCTCCACGACCGAGCCATTCGCCCCGGCGCCACCCTTCTCGACTGGCTTATGGGCGTGACCCATTTGGACAAGACGCCGGCCTCCAACCTGGCGCACCGTTTCCGGTTCTCACGGGACGACCTGGAGCGAGAAGTTCAGACGCTTTCGGGCGGCGAGAAGAGTCGGCTCCAGCTGGCTCGTCTGGTTCATGAGGGCGCGAACTTCATCCTCCTCGACGAACCCACGAACCACCTCGACATCCCCTCCGCCGAAAAACTCGAAGAGATGCTCGACGAGTTCACAGGCACCCTCCTCGTCATCTCGCACGACCGCTACTTCCTGGACCGCCTCGCCAACGTCGTCGTCGAGGTCAAGGACACGCGACTGGTTCGCCACCACGTCACGTTTGCAGAGTGGTGGCAGAATCGAAAGGGTGCCCCGAAGGAGGGCCCGGGCGGCGCGCTCAGACTCCGAATCTCTAGGGAATCGGGAGCTTCGCCCACCGAAGAAAGGGAGGCGCGCAGAAAGGACCGCGAGGAGAGGAAGGCCCGGCGGAAGGAAGAACGTCGTCTCAGGCGTCGTGTCGAGGAACTCGAAGCTCTTACCCACCGCCTGGAGCAAGAGATCAAGGACCTCGAGCAGGCCCTCGCGCGCCACTGGACGGAGAACAGCTCCCACGAGGAAGGCTTGCGACTCGACCAGGCGCTGACGCAGCGACGGGCCGAACTCGAGCAGGCGCTCACATCATGGGAGGCTGCCGCCTTGGAACTGGAATCGATGGACTCATGAGCGGGAGCGAACCGGTCGCGCCAAGACATACAGACCGGTCAGGATCAATGCCCCGCCAATCAAGGATGTCCCCGACGGCACCTGGGAGAGCAGAAGCCAGCCCAACACCATGCCGAAGAGCGGGCCCGTGAGAGTCGCCGCCGTGGCCCGGGCCGCCCCGGCTCGGCTCAAGCCCAAGGTGATGGCCCACTGACCGAGAAGAGCACTTCCCGTCACCAGAAGATGCCCCACCACCTCGCGCCCACACCGCGGTAGGGCCGAGGCGCCGGCCGACCAAGTTCCGGGGAGCGCGAAAAGTACGCTGACCGCCGGGAACCAAAACATGATGGCAATGCGAGACTCCGTTTCGGAGAGCCTCCTCACGGTCATGTAGGCCAAAGCGGACAGAACAGCCCCCCCCAACGCGATCATCGCCGCGGGCGAGAGTTGACCTTCGGGACGGACGACGAATGCGACCCCCACGAGACCCAAGACGGCGGCCCGATACGTCCGACCGGAAGTGACTTCTCGAAGAAGCCAGGGGGCCAGGAGAGCCACCCAAAGCGGGTGGGTGTACTGAATGAGGATGGCGTCCCCGATCGGAAGGGTCTGCGCTGACCAGTAGTAGATCGAAAGCGCCGCGGAGCCCAGCAGACCCCGGACGAGGAGAAGCCCTCGACGCCGTCCGAGAAGCGAGACCCTTCTCCTTGTGGCGATGACAACGAGGATCGCGGAAACCATGACTCCACGGGAAAAGACGATCGCCTGGCTGGGCGTCTCGGGCAGCAACCAGCGGACCGTCGCCGCCATGAACGAGAAACTGGCTGCCGAGAGGACCATGAAGAAGATGGCAGGCACGGCGTTCAAGGTCGCCGAAGCGGTTCGGACTGCGGGATGACGACCCGCAGTTCCTTGAAGACGCTCACCGCCGAGGGCTCGAGGCCCTCGGTGTCGCTCACCCTGTCGTACGCAACCACCCAGAGCCAGCACCGCCCCTTCGACGGGCCGTCCAACAGGGTCACGGATTCGAGCATGTCCCTCAGACGCTCGTGGAATCGATCATCGTCGAACTCGCCGCTCCAGTACTTCTGCCCTCGGTATCGCGAGAATCGGATCTCGGAGATCGGGGCCATGACATGCAGATCGATCCGTTCGAGACCGCGGGCGTCGATTTCCAGATCCAGGTCGGTGACGTTCGTGATGACATCCTGCGCGGTGACGTCGCGGCCATCCTGAATGAGACGGATCGGAAGCCTTGGCATCGAAACGTATCGGGCATATCCGCCTTCCAGGATGCGCGGCGGTAGAAAGCTCACCTTGCGGTTCACGAGATCCATCCATAGAGCGGAAAGCGGTACTCCCTCGTGATGCAACCAGGGGGCGATCGGTGTTTGGTCCGTGTAGGACGGGCCGAATTTTTCGGTCAGGAAGACCGGGTAGACGGATTTCGTGCCATCCGAAAAAGGGGGCAACTGGCTCTGCCCCATTCCCACGGCGTAGAAAGCGCTCGCACCGTCGTAGGGCATGACGTTATAGACGAAGACCAAATCGTTCCCGGCACGCTCGATCTGATGCCTGAGTTCAATGGAGAGACGCGCCGAGGCGTCGTAGTCCGCAAGGTTGTCGTTCAGTCGGACCGCCGACATCGCCGCCAAGCCGATCACGACCACGGACGCCAGGTTCGGCAGGCGGGAGCGGGAAGCCATGGCACCGTAGACGCCGGCAATCGCCCACATCACCGTGTACCATCGCTGCGCCGTGCCCCCGTGCACCGTGCTGTCGACCGCGAGAATCGGCGCGATGTGAAGGATCGCGAAGACAAACAACCACCCTCCCATCCGTCTCCCTTCGGACTTCGGGGATTTGAAGAGAGCCAGGAAGGTTAGAGCCGTCAACAGGGCCATCTGTGCCCAGCGCACAGGCTCCAATTCGAAGGAAGCGGCGAGCCCCCCGTCCCCCGGAATGAAGAGGTCACTGAGGGCGCCGCCCCACTCTCCGAGAACATCCAAGGTGCCCGTGTTCCTCACCGGAAGCCCTTGGAGGGCGGCGATCCTGGCATACCCACCGATCCACGTGCCCAAAACGATCCGTTTGCAGAGAAGATAGATCACGAAAGGCGCGGTCAGGAAACACCAGTCGCGGAACGCGCGGAGATCGCGGCGACCATGGGCGAGGTCCAGCAGAAAGATCAACACCACGAGGAAAAGCGCCGTCTCTCGATAGAACACAGCCACGAGGACGATCGCAAACTCCAACCACGGCAACCCCGCACGACCTTGCTCCCGTAACTCCCGGTCCATGCGTCGCAGGTGGACGAGGGCGCCGAGAAACATGAAGGCCGTGCAGACGACGGTGCATCGCCCAGCAAACCACGAGATGTTGTTGGCCGCCCAGGGATTGACGATGAAGAGGATCGTGGAAAGCGCCGCGAAGCGAGCACCGATCAGATGTCGAAGAACCAGGTAGCCCAATCCGACGGCCAAGACATGCCAAACGAGATTTTCCACCAGATAGAGGCTCGCCTGCGCGCCCAGCAAGTTGGCGTCGATGCAAAACGACCAGGTGAAAAGCGGGCGGTAGAACTCGATCGTCCAGGTGTCGCAAAACGGTCGGACGAAGTTGCGTACGAGCCCATCCATGATTCCCGTCTCGGCGCCGCGCGCGATCAGGAGGAAGTCGTCACTCTTGAATTCGGCCTCGTGGTGAAAAAGGAAGGGCACGACGGACAGGAGTGCGAACAGGACTGCACCGACCCAAGGTGCGAGTCGCTCGACCGGGGTCCATCGACGGTGAAAACGACCGATGTGGTCGTCGAGTGCAACCAGGAGGCGAACCATGGCCGGGGACTCTACCATGGGCCCAATCCTTTGCAATCGCCGGGGTCATCCGCTATCGTTTCGCCATCCCATGAAGAATCGCAAACACATACTCGTCGGCATCGCCGGTGGATCGGCATCGGGCAAGACCCTCGTGGCGCATCGTATCGCCCGTGAGTTGGGATCGCGCCGTGTCGTGGTCATCCCTCTCGACGCCTACTATCGGGAGCTTGGTCACCTGCCTCTCGAAGAACGCGCACGGGTCAATTTCGATCACCCCGACGCCTTCGATTTCGAGCTCCTCGAAACTCATATCCGCGCACTCCTTCGCGGCGAGCCCGTTGAGGTGCCCATATACGACTATGCGCATCACAATCGGCGTCCGGAGACCATGAGCGTTCGTGATCACGCCATCATTGTCCTCGAGGGCATCCTCATCTTCTGGCATGAACGACTGCGCTCACTCATGGACATGAAGATCTTCGTCGACACTCCGGACGACGTACGTCTTTTGCGCCGCATCCGGCGTGACATCCTGGAGCGCGGTCGGAAGCTCGAGGGTGTCCTCAGCCAATACGAGTCCGACGTGCGGCCCATGCATCAGGTGTTCATCGAACCGACGAAGCGCCACGCGGACATCATCATCCCCGAGGGCGGAGAAAACAGGATCGCCATCGACATCGTGCGAGCGAAGTTCGGCGAGCTTTTGCGCGGCATCCCCGAGCCCGAGTCGCTCCGCTCGCGCACGGCGGAGACATGAATAGAGTTCTCTGGGTCTGCTGCGTGGGCCTCACCCCGGATCTCGTCGACGACCGCACGCCCACGCTCTCATCGATTCGGAACGAAGGCGGACTCAGGCCCTTGACTCCGCCGCTTCCAGCCGTGACGTGTACCTCCCAAAGTTCTCTTCTCACGGGAGGCCTTCCCTCCCAACACGGCGTGGTCGGCAACGGGTGGTACTTCCGGGATCTCGCCGAGGTCTGGTTCTGGCGACAGTCGAATCGTCTGGTCCAGGGAAAAAAGATCTGGCACGAGGCCCGCGAACGCAACTCGGGATTCACGGTCTGCAACATGTTTTGGTGGTACAACATGTACGCTGACGTGGACTGGTCTCTCACACCAAGGCCCCTTTACTTCGCGGACGGCCGCAAGCTGCCCGGTGTCTACGGCAGCCCCTATGGCTTTCGGAAATCCATCGAGCAGGAGTTCTCGACGTTTCCTCTGTTCCAGTTTTGGGGACCCGGTGCTGGAATCCAGTCCACGCAGTGGATCCTCGATGCGACGCGCTTCGCGATGCGCACGGTCGATCCCCATCTGATGCTCGTCTATCTCCCCCACCTCGACTACGACTTCCAGCGATACGGTCCCGACGCGCAGGTCTCTCGTCAGCAGGTCGAGGTCCTCGACGCGGCGATGACTCCTCTCGTGGAAGACGCACGGCGTCAAGGTCGCAGCATCGTCATCACTTCCGAGTACGGAATCACCGAGGTCACGTCACCCGTTCACATCAATCGCGCCCTCAGGGAGGCGGGCTTTCTGGAGACCGTTCCGCTGCTGCACATGGAGAACCTCGATGCCGGCGCCTCTCGCGCCTTCGCCGTCGCCGACCACCAGATCGCGCACGTCTACGTGCGCGACGTCAAGGACATCCCTCGCGTCCGACGGGTCCTCGAAGCTCTCGATGGCGTGGACACCGTTCTCGGCGCCGAGGAGAAGATCAGGGCCGGCCTCGACCATCCCAGGTCGGGGGAATTGGTGGCGGTGGCGGAGAAGAAGCGTTGGTTCAGCTATTACTTTTGGCTGGACGACTCCCGGGCCCCCGACTACGCGCCCACGGTGGATATCCACAGGAAGCCGGGGTACGACCCGGCAGAACTCTTTCTCGATCCCGCAAAACGCTTCATGCCGGTCCGCATCGCCGGCAAGGTCCTGGCCAAGAAACTCAAGTTTCGCACCCTCTTCGATGTCGTCCCCATCCACGGCGACCTCGTCCGGGGCTCCCATGGACGACTGCCGGACACCCCTGGGGAAGGGCCCGTCCTCATCGCCGACTCACCTCTTCCGCCGGGGGATGAACCGATGCCGATGACCTCAGTCAAGGACTGGGTGCTGAAACTTCTCTTCGCCGAGGGGTAGGATCATCGCCCGGGTCTTTTGGGACCACTCACGGCCTGCCAGGGAATCGCAACGGCGCTTTGCCCTGCTCCCTCCAGATGCAGGCGCACTCGTCCCTTCAATCGCTCGTCCGGAGATTCCGGAGACAGCGTCAGGAGGACCTCCCAAAGCCGTCCATCCTTTCGCTTCACGACCTGGGCGCGGACGCGCTTCGCGAACCCCTCGAGGCGGACCTCATCGGACACATCGAAGGGGCGACCATCCTTTCGACTCAGGCGAATGACCGCACGACGGCTTTCGCCGTGGAGAACGCGGCCGAAGTAGATCTTGCCGGGACGAACATCCAGTTCTCCCTGAACGCGCGCATGCAACATCACATTCTCGTACGGCAGGTTGCGGTTGCCCGTACGAAGATGCACCGCGGCCGAAAACGGCCCGGGCGGCACATCATCCTTCAGTCGAACCTTGATCCTCCAGCCGTGGGGGGCCTCGAGCTTCCCGAAGGGAACCTTCTCGAGGATGAAGTCGTCGGACGACTTGATGGTCTCGAGAATCTCGACCGTGCGCCCAGGCCTCACCTCGACCCGAAACGTCGCCTCCGGTGTCTTTCCCGCCTGGACGATCCCGAAGTTGAGGTGTTTGGGCTCGACCCGCCAGTCACCGAGGATTTCTCCGGTGATCGCGATGACGGCCTGAGGAGTCTTGGGATCATCGCTGCTCACATAACAGTACTTCTGCATCTTTCCGCGCTGCCGCGCGGTGACGAGGGTGAGCACGAGATCCCTTTCCCCTCCCGCGGGAATGGGCGCGGTGCGATTCGCCATCGTGGCGTTCACGCAACCGCAGGTCACCTTGACGTCCCGAATGGTCAGGGGCCCGGTCCCGGTGTTCTTGACCTTCACGACAAAACGATCCGTCTCTCCCTGCTCGCGGACACCAAAGTCCCAGTGCGCAGCGGAGAGTTCGATGCGGGGGGCCTGCGCCGTGAGTTGCCCCGTGAAGGACAGCACCGGGAGGAGTAGACCAAAGAGGATTCTCGACCAATGTCGTGGGTTGTTTCTCACCGTCGTGGCACTCCGTCTTGCGGCCTGATCCGACTGGCCGGGAAACCTGGGTCCCATCATGGGATCTCAGCACAGCGAAGCGATGAGCCGCTTCATACGATATGCCCCAATGCCCACGGGAACGACGCGAGCGATGACTTTTTCCTCGCACCACAGGATGCCTTCCACGTCCAGCTGCGCGTCCGGCACCTGAACCACCCTCCCCTGCATGAGGGGTGACAGAAGTTCTTTCTCCACCCGCAGAGCCGGCTCATGCCTCAACACCTCTTCCAACGGGAGAACGTCTGCGGGCGAGATCTCCTCCGGAGTCTTGGCCGAGGCGACGTCGAGAGACCCGGAGGCCTCGCGACGGAGGGTCTCGACGAATCCTCCGGTTCCCAATCGACGGCCGAGATCCCGGGCGAGGGATCGCACATAGGTGCCTGGCCCGCACGTCACGCGGAGGCGGAGGAGCGGCCACGCGTATTCGCACACCTCCAGGGCATCGATCCGGACCGATCGCGGCGGTGCGTCGACCTCCTCTCCAGCCCGTGTCCGCTCGTGGAGCCGACGCCCCCTCACATGCACGGCCGAGTAGCGGGGCGGTACCTGCTGGATATCCCCCAGGAAGGCGGACAGCGCCTGCCCCACCTCAGCCTCCGTCGGTGGCTGTGCCCCGACGACCACCTCGATGGGGCCCTCGGCGTCGTCCGTGGCGCTTCGGGCTCCCAGTCGGATGGTGACCGAATAGATCTTTCGCCCCCGCACCAGGAGATCCTGCACCCTCGTCGCAGCCCCCGCCACCAGTACGAGAAGGCCGGACGCAAGCGGGTCGAGCGTTCCACAGTGGCCCGCCGACGCCAGCCCAAGTCGCCGGGACACATCGTCCACCACGGCTCGGCTCGTGGGCCCCACCGGTTTGTCGATGACGACGACACCTTCGACGCCGCCACGCTTTCTTCCCCGTCTTCTCCCCATGTCACATCTGGCCTCGTCCGCGCACCAAGGACTCGACGACGCTCGGGTCGGCGAGCGTCGAGGTATCTCCGAGGTCGTGCACGTCGCCCGCAGCCACTTTCCTCAGGATGCGTCGCATGATTTTTCCACTGCGCGTCTTCGGCAGGGCGTCGGTGAACTGAATCACGTCCGGTGCCGCGATGGGCCCGATCGCCGTCCGCACGGTCTGAATCAATTCGCGCCGAAGTTCGTCCGTCCCCTCCACGTCGTCGCGAAGCGTGACGAAGGCGTAGATACCCTGTCCCTTGATCTCGTGGGGCATCCCCACGACCGCGGCCTCCGCCACTCCATGATGCTCGAGCAGCGCGCTCTCCACTTCGGCCGTCCCCATCCGGTGCCCCGACACGTTGAGAACATCGTCCACGCGACCGGTGATCCAGTAGTAGCCGTCCGAGTCCCTCCGGCAGCCGTCTCCCGTGGCGTAGTAACCTGGAAACCGCCCGAAATAGGTTTCGCGATACCGCTCGTGATTCCCGTAGATCGTCCTCGCGATTCCGGGCCATGGGAAGGCGATGCAGAGGTTCCCGTCGGCCGGATCGTCGGGGAGGACGCGCCCCTCGTCATCCAGGATGGCGGGCTGGATCCCATAGAAGGGCAGTGTCGCCGACCCGGGTTTCATGGGAATCGCGCCCGGGAGGGACGAGATGAGGATTCCACCCGTTTCGGTCTGCCACCACGTGTCGACAATGGGGCAGCGTTCGTCTCCCACGACCTCGTGATACCAGCGCCAAACCTCCGGGTTGATGGGCTCCCCCACGGTTCCCAGCAGACGCAGGGATTTTCGCGAACGCGAGCGCACCGGCTCCTCACCATGCCGCATGAGAGCGCGGATGGCCGTGGGAGCCGTGTAGAAGATCGTGACACCGTACTTGTCGACGACATCCCAGAATCGGCCGTGATCGGGATAGCTGGGGGTCCCACCGAACATGAGAGTCGTTGCCCCGTTCGCGAGAGGCCCGTAGATGATGTAGCTGTGCCCCGTAATCCAGCCGATGTCGGCCGTACACCAGTAGACATCATCCTTTCGAAGGTCGAAGATCAATTCATGGGTGTAGGAGGCGTACACCAAGTACCCGCCCGCGGTGTGGACGACCCCCTTCGGTGTCCCGGTCGACCCGGAGGTGTAAAGGATGAACAGGGGGTCCTCGGCGCCGATGATCACCGGCGGGCACGCGTCTTCGACGCCCGGGGCGGCCAGCTCGACATGGAGCCAGACATCTCGTCCGTCCTGCATCGGAACCTCGCCGCCGGTATGCCTCACGACCAGGACCTTCTCGACGCAATCAACGCCCTCCACCGCGTCGTCCGTGGTTCGCTTCAAGGGAATCGTCCGTCCACCCCGAACGCCCTCGTCCGCCGTGACGACGAGCTTGCACTCGGCATCGAGGATCCGCTGACGCAGCGAGGCGGAACTGAAGCCGCCGAACACGATGCTATGGATGGCTCCAATCCGAGCGCAGGCCAACATGACGACAGCCAGATCCGGAATCATCGGCATGTAGATACAAACCCGATCCCCCCGGCCAACCCCCAACCGTTTCAAGACGTTGGCACAGCGACAAACCCGCCGCAGAAGCTCGACGTAACTGATCCTCTCCTCCTGCCCCGGCTCGTCCCCTTCCCAAAGAATGGCCGTTCGCTCCCCGTCACCCGCGGCCACGTGCCGATCCAGGCAACTCACCGTGACATTGAGAGTTCCATCCTCGAACCACTTCACGGAACCTGCGTGGAAATCCCATTCGAGGACCTTCTCGAAGGGCGTCTCCCAGGCGACTCGACCCGCCACCTCGCTCCAGAACGACGTCGGGTCCTTCACGGACCTCTCGTAGTCGCTCCTGTACGCCTCCAATGAGGGGACATGGGCGTTTTGCTGAAAGTCTTTTGAAGGCAGGACATAAGGGGATTGCATCGACTGGCCTCTCGCGTGCGTCCGTGGATGCGGCTCGTCGCGCCGCAATCCCAAGTTAATGGGTGGAGCGCTTTTGGCAACCGCTTTCGTGAAGGAGCGTAACTCACGTATAATCTCCCTGTTCGGCAACCGGGATGCGGGATGCGCCCTCGTCACCCCCGAAGCCAACGAAGCCGTCAATCCATCAAGAAGGAAATTCGCTCATGAAGTGGACACACCTCGCCCTCTGCACCCTCGTTCTCACCGCCTTGGCGGTCGCCCTTCCTGCGCAGTCCCAGCCTGTTCTGACCTTCAACGGACACATGCATGCGTCCGCTCCGGTGAATCGTTCGCTCGACATGCAGTTGGACGCCAACCCGGGATCGGTCGCCTTCATCCTGTTCAACGTCTCGCCCGGCCCCACGCCGTTCCTCGGTCAGCAGTTGCCCATCGCCGTGGATCAAAACCTGGTCGTGGGCGTCCAGAATCTGGTGATGCCCCCTTCGGGCGTCGCCAACTTCATGATTCCGGTCTCCAACAATCCGGCACTCGAAGGCATCACCATCTACGCCTTTGCTCTCACGTTCGACCAGAATCTCCCGTCGGGCTTCGGCTTCTCGAACGCGGCAGACTTTACCTTCGTGAAGGAACCTCTCGCCGGCAACGACACGGCGGGCTGGGTCGACCGGGACATCACCCTCGACGGCGGTGCCACTTTGGCACCGGGCCCGCTCACGAACGGCATCGTCCCGAGTTGGAGCATCACGCAGGGGCCCGCCGGGCACAACGCCCAGCTTACTGGCGCCGACACGCTCTTCCCGACCCTGACCGCCGACCTCCCCGGCACCTACACCGTGACCCTGGATCTCCTCGCTCCGGGCACGTCCGGCGGCGCGTCGGACGACGTCCAGGTCGACGTTTTCGCACTGACCAATGCAACCCACGCCCACGGAGACTTCGATCCGGCCGACCCCATCACCTTCTCCGCCACTCTCGCGGGCCCCACACCCACGATGGCGGACGTCAACGGGCAGCCCGCAGGAGCCATGGGCGCTCTTTCGGTCACACAACCGGCCGGTAGCCCCTTCAATGAGTTCTTCACCACCATCACCGCCGCCGGCGGGCAGGTGGTCGGACGTCCCATCACCGTCGTGAGCAATCCGGGAGGCAGCCTGGCCGCCCCTCCGGTCGATTCCCTCCTGACCCACATCCGCCAGCCGATCGTCGACGACATCGAGCTCGTCATCGAACAGGCCGTGGCGCTCGTGAACCTCTCCGGCCCCATCACAGGCATCCCACCCATCAACGTCGTCAACATCCCGGGGCTTTTCGGGACGACTCTCTTCTCCGCCGACGTGACTCCGACTGGGTTCTCCTATGACCCCGCGATCATGGTCGACATCACCCTCAATGCGGGTGCGGCTCACGTGCAGTTGACTCTCAACAACGTTCAATTCACGTTCGACATCATGGGGCTCATCTTCAATGCTCCCTACACGGACGCCGGAACACTCACCTCTTCCAGCGTGACCATCGACTTCGACCTGACGCTGGCCGCGGTCAACGGCGCCTTCGAGTCGACGATCTCCAACGAGACAGCGACCATCAACGGAGCCACTCTCACCTTCCAAAACGGAGTCATCCCGAATAACTTCGCGTCCACGCTCCTGGGCGCCGTCGTCCCCGTGATCGAGCCCCTCATCGCCACGACAATCACGGCCGGACTCGCTCCGGCTTTGGACTCGGCGCTGAGCCTCCTTCCCCAGATGATCGACCTCAGTCCTCAGGGGCTCGATGTGGTGGTGGACCTCCCCGCCAGCGGCGTCGATCACTTGGCCGGCGGGCTCACTTTCAAGAACGCGGCCGGTGGGCACGCATCCCAGGTTCCCGCCACGGCGCCTCTCATCCCGGCCTATTTCGAGACGCCATCGGCGGCGCCGTCCTTCACGGGCGTCGTGCCCGGCGGCACCACCCCCTACCGCCTGGCATTCTCGGTCGGTGACGACTTCCTCAATCAGCTTCTGGCCGCCGCGACACAAGCGGGCGCCCTCGAAACCGTGAACGGCACGTCGCTCACTCTCTCCGGCATGACTGTCAACGCCGATGCCGGCTCGCTGGCTACCGCCCTACCGGGCCTGGGCTTCGAGGACTTCGACCCCGCGGCCGCCGTCGAAATCGTGACCCGTCCCACCCTGGCGCCCGTGGTGCGCATCCAGGCCGGAGGCCCCGATGCCTTCTCCATGACCGTCTCCGCCCTCGAGATCGACTTCCGTGTCCAGGTCGCTCCCAACTATCAAGCCAGCGTCCTGCGGGTCTCGCTCGACGCCGAGGTCGGCCTGAACGTCGTGCTCGACCCCGTGGCCTCGACGCTCGATCTCGTTCCCGGAACCGTAACGGCTACGGCGCACCCCCTGGATAGCCTTCCTGGGGTCGACGTCTCCGGGCAGCTCGGGATGCTCTCGGGCCTGATCAACGGCGCTCTGCCTGGTCTTCTCACGGGTCTGACGGGCCTTCCGCTTCCGGCGCCCTCGACGGGCGCGCCCTTGTCGCTCGTCGGCTTGGGGCCCGACGGACCCGCGGGCGACTACCTGAGTCTCTACTTCGACTGAGAAAAACGAAGCGCGCCTCGGCGCCCGATCTCGCGGGCGCCGAGGCGACGCTCACCTGTCGTCCTCGTCCATTTCCTCCTCACCGAGGATCTCCAACCGCAGGCGATCCAGACTGGGCCCCTCCATCGACAAGATCGTGAAACGAACTTTGTCGATGACCACATGGGCGCCGGGCTCCGGGTCGCCTTTCAACTCGCGCGCCACCAAACCGCCCAGCGTCTTGGCCTCCTTGCCCTGGATTCGGATGCCCGTGTGACGCGACAGGTATCGCAGCGTCACATTGGCGTCGGCGAGAATGACGTTCTTTGCGATTCTCTGCAGCCGCCCTCCTCCGCCACGGTCGTGCTCGTCGGCCAAACGGCCTGTCAATTCTTCCAGAACATCTCTGAGCGTCGCCAAGCCCTCGAGACCTCCGTACTCATCCACGACGAAAACCATCTCGGTCCTCGATGCTTGAATCTGCCTCAACACGGCGCCGAGAGGCGTCTGCTCCGGAACGAAGACGGCGGGATGCAGAAACGGCCGAAGGCTTTTCGCCTTCTCGAAGCGCTCACCCGAGAGGATGAGGTCCTTTGCATGAAGAACCCCGACGATGTTCTCTTCGTTCTCCTCCCAGACGGGGATCCTCGTGTGCCGATGACGCCTCACGAGTTTCTTGAAGGTCTCGATGCCTCCGTCGAGCGGCATGGTCACCATGTCCATGCGCGGAACCAGCACGTCCATGACCCTCAAGCGACTGAACTCGTAGAGTCCGTGCATCAGGTCATGGGTCACGCCCCCGATCGCCCCGGACTCGAGCCCCACCCGGGCGAGCGTCACGAGATCCTCGGCAGAGACCCCCTCTTCCTCTTTGGAGTCACGCCCCACGAAGGGCTTGACCAAAAGGTCCGCGAAACGGGAGATGACACGGACAAAGGGATGACTCAGGCGAATGAACCAACGTAGGGCCGGCGCGCAGAGTCGCGTCAAGGTCAACGATTTACGCGACGCGAAGGTCTTAGGGAGGATCTCCGCGAAAAGGAGGATCAGGATCGTCAGGATCGGGGCCACGTAGACCGGCGCCAGCTCTCCCCAGACCGGCTCGGCGAGCGAAGTCGCCAAAGACGCCAAGGCGACGTTCGCGAAGTTGTTCCCCAGAAGAATGCCGGAGAGCAGCTGGGTCGGCCGTTTGAGGAGATCCCTGGCCACGCCGGCTTTGCGATCGCCTTCGTCCGCCAACGTCCTCAGGCGAAGCCGATTCACTCCCATGAGCGCCGTTTCGGAGCAGGAGAAGAATGCGGACAGGAAGAACAGGAAGACCGCGAGGCACCAGGCCGCGGTCAGCCAGAATTCATTCATCTGAATTCACTCGTGTCTGAGAGCCTCGATCGGGTCGAGTGCGGCTGCACGAGTCGCAGGATAAATCCCGAAGACGAGTCCGACCAGGGCGGAAATCCCGTAGCTCAGGATGACGAACTGAGGCCTCACCACCGTCTTCATCTCGGCGAAGAACGTCACGAGCCACGGAACGGCTAAACCGAGGGCGATTCCCATGAGCCCTCCCAGCGATGAGAGGACGACGGTCTCCACGAGGAATTGGAGAACGATGTGACGTTTCTGAGCGCCCAGCGCCCGGCGAATGCCGATCTCGCGGGTACGTTCGGTCACGGAGGCCAGCATGATGTTCATGATACCGATGCCCCCCACGACGAGGGAGATCCCCGCTATCGCGGCAAGTACGATCTTGAAGACACGCTTGGTTCGCTCCTGCGCCTTCAACAGCTCGAGAGGCACGATCACTTCGTAGTCCTTCTCTCGGTGATTGTGCTTGAGGATCTGTCGGATACTCGCCGCAACCGGCATCACCGAGGGAGTGTCGTCCACCTGCACCTGAATCTCGTGGAGTTCGACGCGCTCCCGACTGAAACTCCCACTCTGCCGGGTCACGATCTCCTCACCGAAGTAGACCCGCGAGGCCGACAGTGGGACATAGAGCATGTTCACGTTCGTCCGCGTCTTCTCCCGCCCCTCCTTCTTCACCCCTGTTTTGGACTCGATCACACCGATCACCGTGAAGGGTTCGAGTCCGATCTTCAGCATCTTCCCGATGGGTCGCTTGTACAAGAACAGTTTCCTGGCGAGTTCCGGCGTCAGCACGCACACGTTCGAGTGGTACTTCTCGTGGACGGGGCTGAAGAATCGACCGTCCAACATCTTCAGATGCGCGACCTTGGGGAACCACGGGAGGGTCCCCCTCACGACGCCCTGTAACAGGCGCGTTTCGAACTGCAACTCTTTCGGGTAATCGCGCGCTCCCACGGTCACCCGCACTCCAGGAAGCGTCGAACGGATCATCTCGGCATCGTTGTACTTGAGACCGTACACCAGTGACCGCTGATTCCCGTCTCCACCCCCCTGATTCTGCGTGGGCTTGATGCTCTGCAGGATGATGTTCGTGCTCCCGAGCGCCTTGAGCTGAGCTTGGGCCTCGACGCTCGCCCCCTCGCCCACCGACAACATGGCGATCACCGAACTCACGCCGAACATGATGCCGATCACCGTCAGCGAGCTTCTGAGGAGGTGCAACCGGAGGCTACGGAGACCCAGGAGGACAGTACGCCAGATGCGACTCACGAGAGGGGCACCTCCTCCGCAGACGTCTCGTTGTCGCGGATCTCGAGAATCCGACCGTCTCGCATGACCAGAGTCTTCTGCGCGTGCTGCGCCACGTCGTCCTCATGGGTCACCATGACGATCGTCGTACCCTGGTCGTGCAATTCATGCAGCATCGCCATGATCTCCTCGCCCGTGCGACTGTCCAGGTTGCCCGTGGGTTCGTCAGCCAAGACCAGGACCGGATCGTTCACCAAGGCTCTTGCGATGGCGACCCTTTGCTGCTGCCCACCGGAGAGTTGGAACGGTCGGTGATCCGTACGTTCCCCGAGTCCCACTTTCCTCGCCAATTGCAGGGCTTTCTCCCTCGCCGCCTTCGGGGAGACTCCCTGGTAGAAAAGCGGCACTTCGATGTTTTCCAAGACGTTGAGCTGTTGGATCAGGTTGAAGGACTGGAACACGAAACCGAGCATGGTTCCCCGAACCGCGGAGAGATCGTGGTCATTCATGTGCGCAACGTCCTTGCCCCCCAGACGGTACTCGCCACTGGTTGGACGATCGAGGCAGCCCAGCAGGTTGAGCAGCGTAGATTTTCCGCTTCCCGATGGTCCCATGATGGACCAGAACTCTCCCTTTTCGACCTCAAAGGTCACGCCGGCAAGAGCTTCCACTTCGTTGTCGCCCATCCGATAGACTTTGACGACGTCGACGAGTTCGACGATGTTCGTCATTGGGAACCCGGTCTCCGCGCTCCGCGACCGCGCGGCCCTGCACCCGGCCTTCCCCGACCAGGTCTCTTCCCCCCCTTGCCCGGCCGCATCTTCCCGGGCGCGCGCATAGGAGTCTCCTTCGAGGAAGGCTCTCGGTTCATGCGGCGCCGGCCACGCTTCGCCGCCAGGTCCTTCGTATCGGGAATCGGAGGGGCCTCTGCCCCCTTGGGCATCGCCAGATAGACTTCATCGCCCGCCTTGACGCCGGACTTGATCTCGATGAACTCGTTGTTGTGGAGACCAACCTCCACCTCGGTCAGAACAGGTTTCCCGTCCTTCTTGATCCAGCAGTAGGTATTCAGACCATTGTCCTGAACGGCCTGAACAGGAAGGGCCACGACGTCCTTGAGGTCGTCGACGATGATTTCCGCGTAGCAGTTCATCCCCGGCTTCAAGGAGCCGTCCTTGTTGTCGACAGTGACTTTGGTCGAGTAGACCTTCAGATCGGGATTGCGATACCACGATTGGGAGTCGGCCACGGTGGCGACCTTCTCCACCACGCCCCGCAGAGTCTCGCCCGTATCCGTCGTGACGATCACCGGCATACCGAGCCGGACGAGATGAATGGACGACTCGTGGACGTCGACGTCAACCAGGACCTTGTCCATGTCGGGGATGAACACGATCGTCTGCCCCTCCCGCAGGGTGGAACCGGGTTCGATCGGCTTGGATTCCCGTCCTCGTCCTTCCCGTCCATAGATCACGATGCCCTCTCTCGGCGCGTTGACGACGTTGTGCTCGATCATGAACTGGAGTTTCTTCAGCTTCTTGGTCTCCAGATCGAAGAGCGCCGCTCGATTGTCGAGGTCACTCTTCTTCTGCGCGAGTGCCGCCTCGGCGCGGGCACTGACCCGCTTCAACTCTCGTTTGGCCTCCGCCAGGTTCTCGAGGAGCTCACGTTTCTTCTTCCGGGCGGTGAACTGCTCAAGAACGCTCAGCTTTTTCTTGTTGAGGTCGCGGTCGATCTCTCGGCGCTTGACGGCGAGTCGATCGCTTTCCAGCTTGTCGTTGCTGATGAAACCCTTCTCGGCCAGAACTTCACTCCACTTCAGGACGTCCTGCTGACGCTTCAACTCCTCGAAGGCAAGGGTAATCTCGGCCGTGAGCTGTTCCCTTTGCTGTGGAAGATCGCCCTTGTTGTACTGCTCGAGATCGAGTTCCGCGAAGAGGACGTCGAGCTCCGCCTTCTTGATGTCGCTTTCGTTTTGGGCCTTTTGGATCTCCAACTGTTTCTCGGCGTTGAAGAGGGCCTGCTGGGCGTTGTTCACCTGAATCTTCTGCTGCAGAAGCTTGTCCTTTTGGCTGGAGACATCGAGCTCGAAGAGGAAATCCCCCTTCTTGACGTGAGACCCCTCGGGTACGACATCCAGGAGAATCGGACGCCCCTCGATCGGGTTCTTGACGGCCACGGGATCGCGGGCCTCGATCTCGCCCTTCTGACGGATCGTGATCCTCAGATCCATCGGTTCCGCCGTCCACGTCTGGTACTCGAAGTCTTCCTCGTCCTTCCCACAGGACGGGAGAATCACGAGAAGAGCAAGAACGAGCCCTCCCCAGCGCAAAGGCGACTTGGCCAGATTCATTTCGATTTCTCCTCCTGCTTCAGCAGGGCTTCCGTGGACGTCTCATCGATGCCCTCGGGTTCGACGATCAGCACACCCATGTCTCTCAGAAGCTGTAAACGGGCTATCGTATAGTCGATCAACGCCTGAGTCACGGCATTCTGTGCCGTGACCAGGTCGTTCTGGGCGTCGAGCAGGTCATTCGTGTTGCCGATCCCCGCGGCCTTGAGCAGATTCGCGGCCTCGACATTCGTCTGGGCGACCTCTTCGGCCCTCTTCTGGATGCGAAAGGTCTCCGAGGCCTGCCTGAGGTTTCTCAGGTCCCTCCTGACCTCGAGCTTCACCTGATCCTCGAAAGCCTCGAAGTCCCTGCGGGCCGCCTGAAAATTGATGAGAGCCCGGCGATACGCATTTCGCTCGTCGACCCGGTCCAGAGGCAAGTCGATGGATAGCCCCAGGAAGTCATTCGTCGACCCCACGGCATCCAGCTTGAAACGGGTCTCCCCAAAATCATTCGAGGTCAGGTCGAGCGTGGCGTTGAAGTCCAGCCCAGCTTCCAAGGCATTCGCCGTGATGGCGATCTGTCGCTTGGCGTCCGCGACCCGCCCCTCGGCGGTCGCCAGGTCCAGCCTCCACTTCAAGGCTTTGACGAGCGCATCCCTCGCGTCGAGTTCGATCAGCTGGGCCCCGCGCTCACGAATCCGTTTCAGGTCCTCCTGATCGATGAGCAAGATCGCGTCGGTGGGGAGACCGAGACGCAGCTTGAAGCGATCGAGCGCGTTCTCGAAGTTCTCCTTCGCCACGATCCAGCGATTCTCCGCGGCGAGCTCCGCCTGATTGGCCCGCTCGACGTCCGTGCGTGCCAACCGCCCGGCCTCGCCCAAAAGGCGGTTCTCCTCGGCTGTCACCTTGCGGCGCTCATAGTTCGCCTTCTCGTTGTCGATGGTCTGCGCGCTTTGGAGCAGACGCATGTAATCGGAAATCACGTCGACCGAGAAGACGCGCTTGAATCGCTCGAAGTCCCTCACCGCGTAGACGACGTCGCGTTCGGCTTGGGTCACGTTCTCGTAGGCCACTTCCCGACCCGCCCCGCGAAGAAAAGGCAGACTCAAAGCCAAGGAGGCGAAGGTCGTGGCCGTGGTCGAAGCGGGATTCGTCAGGAATCGCGTGAGGTTGTCTCCGATACTCAGGCTGAAGCTTCCACCGCGCTCCAGCAGGCGCGTGAAGCCGAGCGAACTGGATTCGGCGAGGGAAACCGTGCTGGAGTCGTCGCCGTCCCCCGAACTACGAGCCGAAAGGTCCACGGTGCCGAACCAGCGGGATTCGAAGTTGCGCACCGCCGACGTGAGGGAAAGGGCCGTGTTGTAGAGGCGTTCTTTTTGATCCTGGAATTCCCGGCTGTTCAAAGCGGCGAGTTGGAGGGCGGTCTCGAGGTTGACCGTGACCCTATGGTCATCGGACGCAAGACGCTTCCACAGCGGCGTGCCCTCCGGCGCCGTCCGTTCGGGGAAGAACTCCTTTCGCAGTTCGTTATCCGCCGGATCGATGTGGAAATCAGGATCCTCTTTTTGGCCGGCGAGGACTCGCGCCCGACCGACGATGCCGTAGGCGGCCTCGTCCGCTTCGTCGCGGTACTCATCCGGAGTCATGCAGGCCGTGGGAAACCCAAGAAGGAACGTCGCCACCAGAACCGCCCCCGCGACACGACGTCTCCCGACGCGAACCAGGGGGTGCGGCACCGGTGCATCGTCTCCCTCGGTGTGATTCATTCTTCGTTTCGCTCCCCACATCGGTTCCGAGATCCAACGGCCTTCACTGCGATCATCGCCCTCTATACGCCTGATCGGAGCAAGGGCTTCACTCGGCGTCCAGGGAATCGAAAAGAGCCGCCGTCAAGAAAGGTAGCCCGATCGTGGCATCCACGCTCACCTCGGCGTATCGGGCATGGGACGCGTACTTCCCCCAGCTTTTGCTCTCGCTCAGCGTGCATCCGGACATTCCGCCGTAAACCATTGTGTCCGTACAGATTCGGACTCCATAGTCATAGCCCGAATACGTCACGTCTTCGATCATGTCCAGGAGCGGAAAAATCTGTTGGGCCCAATTTCTGGGGACGCCCCCGCCAACGATCAGAGTCCCTCGCCGCTCGTGAGACCGAATCCAAGCGCCGAAACGAAAAAGATCCTCGATCTCGTCCATGACCAGGTGGAGCCATCCCCGGTGGCGGAACTTGGCGAAGTTCAGGCAAAACTCCGAATCGCTGGTCGCCCCGCAGAAGACGGGGATTTTCCGCTCTTCGGCAACGGAAAGAATACTCCGGCGCCCTCTCTCCCGAAGACCCTTTCCCGTTAGGCGAAACACTTCACTCGGCGGCATCTCCAGTCGGTCCGAGCCGCCGGCCACGTCCCGCCAGATCTCCTCCAAGAGCACCTCCGCGGCGTGGTAGTTGTCTTCCGGGAGATTGGTGTCGTAGATGCGGTTGATGCGCAAGGAATAGAGCTCATCGTCGTCCGCCTCCGGATCCCCCAGGAAGTGACCCGGTCCTCCCGCGGCCGCGTTGACGAGGTCGTGACTCAAATTCGCTCCCGTCGAGACCACGGCCTGGACGACCCCGCGCTCCATCAGACGGCAGACCACCTCTCCCATTCCCGCCGGAACCATGGCACCGGCCAGGCAAAGGACGACGCCGCATTCCTCATCCGCATGCATGTTCTCGAGGACCTCCAGAGCCCGCGAAAGGTTGCGGCCTTGAAACGAACAGCGTCCAAGCGCCCGAAGGATCTGGAGTGACGAGCGACACGTCTCCGGGTCGATGGGTTCGACCGGTCGATCGACATGAGGATTCACGACGTCGACTCCCCGCGGTAGATACCGGGCGTGAGCCCCAGCTCTCTCAGGAAACCCACCAGCCGAATCATCGGAAGCCCCAGAACGGTGAAATGGCTCCCCTCGATCTCCTCGATCAGTCTCACGCCGCCCTCCTCCAAGCGATACCCGCCGGCGCACCCGAGGCCTTCCTCCGTGGCTGCGTAGTCTTCCACATCTTCCGGCGAGAGGACACGAAAGCGAACGCGCGCGCGCTCCACGCACTCCGCCACGACCTTCCCGGACCGCACCAAGGCCAAACCACAATGGAAGGAGTGGGTCTTGCCGCTCATGGCCCGCAACTTCGCACGCAACGCTCGGCCGTCCTCGGGTTTCGGCCAAAGGCGGCCTTCCAGTTCGAACACCTGGTCCGCACCGAGAATCAGCTCACCCGGCCTCCGCGCAGAGACCGCCATCGCCTTTGCGCGAGCGAGATCCGCAGCAAGGCTCCCAGGGTCCGCGTCCTCGCAGATCACTTCTTCCACGTCCGCCGAATCCACGGTATGCCGGATTCCGGCCGCTTGGAGGAGGCGATGTCGGATGGATGACCGAGAGGCGAGAATCAAGCGTTCGTCCGGCATGTTCGTAGCCACGCCGCCCCGGGCCCAGGCGGAGCTTCCCTCCAGCGTCTCCAGGAGGGCGGCGTGAAGTTCGCTCCCGCGCGTCGAAGCCTTCCCACACACCTTGTGCGGAAACGGCTCAGTCCTCATTCTGTCCTCACCGCGAGGCAGGATCAACGCGGCCAACTCGATTCGGGAGAACAGCATGAGCGGCAAGAAGCGACGGATCGCCCTCAATACGGGAGGCGGAGACTGCCCCGGCCTCAACGCCGTGATTCGAGCGGTCGTCAAGCGATGCGTCCTGCAACTCGAGTGGGAGGTCATCGGCATCCGCGACAGCTTTGACGGCCTGATCGGCCCTCGGATGGACCTTTTGGAGCTCACTCCCGATGTGGTCGCCGGAGGTCTCACCCGAGGCGGGACGCTGCTTGGCAGCACGAACCGGGGCAACCCGTTCGACTTCGACCCCACCGGCGAAGGCAAGGGACAGGATCTTTCTGGGCTCGTCGTCGAGCGCCTGAACAGTCTGGGTTGCGACGGCCTGATTGCGCTGGGCGGCGACGGAACGATGGCCATCTGCAATGACCTGTCGGAGCGCACCGGCCTGAAGGTCATCGGCGTGCCGAAGACCATCGACAACGACCTTCTCGGAACCGACATCACGTTCGGTTTCAACTCGGCCGTCGAGTTCGCCACTTTGGCGGTCGATCGCCTGCACACCACCGCGGAGAGCCACCACCGTGTCATGGTGGTCGAAGTCATGGGGCGCGATGCCGGTTTCATCGCTCTCCACGCGGGCGTGGGCGGGGGCGCAGACGCCATTCTCATCCCCGAGGTCCCCTTCGAACTTTCCAAGGTTGCGGAGAAGATCCTCGACCGTCAGGTCCGCGGGAGGCACTTTTCCATCGTGGTCGTCGCCGAGGGCGCCCGAGAAAAGGGAGGCGAGCAGATTCACGATGGGCTCGCCGCCAGCGGCAAGACGCGACTGGGAGGCATAGGACGTTACGTCGCGGACAAGCTCCACCGAACGACCGGCATCGATGCCCGTTATACCGTCCTGGGTCACCTCCAAAGAGGCGGTATTCCGACGGCCTTCGACCGGATCCTGGCGACGCGTCTCGGCAATCACGCGGTCGACCTCGCCGTCGACGACATGTGGAATCGTCTCGTCGTCATGCGAGCGAACAAGATCACCGATATTCCCCTGGCGGACGCCGTCGATGCGACGAAATCCGTCTCCCTCGACTGCGATCTCGTGAAAGCGGCCCGAGGTGTGGGCATCGTATTTGGAGACTGATCCCGTGAGCTCAACGACGACCCGACGCGGTGCCTTGTTGTTCGTCTGCCTCCTTGTTTCGGTTCCCGGGTGTGGCAAGACCAAACCATCGCAGCTGGCTCCCGATGAGAGCGCCGCCAATTCGACGGCCGTGCCCGAAGGCGCCCCGAAGGCACCCAAGCCATCCGGGCAGCTCTCTCGCAACGTGCCCCGGGAGGCCCAGCCCGACCGTTTGGAGTTGCGCCTCGTGGTCATCGGATGCGACGGCTTCGGTTTGGCCGACCTCATTCACCGGACCCCGAAGGAGGCCCGGGCGAGGGCCAGGGCAGCTGCGGAGGCCCTTCGGGCCGGCGACGATCTCGACGGCGTCGTCGCCCGCTTCTCGGACGACCCCGATCGAAGCCGCACCCACGGGATCGTCCTCATGAGGAACTACGGGGTCGCTCCGAAACCCGACCGGGCCGGCGAACTCACCCCCGATCGTCTTCCGGGAGTCGCAAAGCTCGCGTTCACACTGCAGCCGGGCGACGTCGCCATCGTCGAGCCCGACGCCAAGGAGGCGCCTTTGGGCTATTACGTCCTCCTCAGGGAACGCTGATGAGCCAAGACCGTCCCTGGGAACGCGTCGTGGAGTTGCTTCAAGAGGGGCGCCCCGTCGAAAGTATTCTCTCCGGCTGGCAGCTCAGTGCGAAGCAGCTTGCCGACTTGGTACTGCAGGCGTGGCGGGCCGGAGTGAACGTGGACCCGCGGTGGCTGCTTCCCGCCCGTGACGCGGATGCGGTCCTTCAGATCCTGGATGAGCGCAGCGACCTGGACGCCCTTGGGATCTCCAGCCTCCTCAAGGGGCGGGTGGCGTCCGAGGTCATCCAAGCCGTTCGTGTCCTTCGCGGGGAAGGGCGCGGCATGGAGACCGCCGTCTTCAATGAATCCACGTTCGCGGAAAGATTTCACGATGACATACAGGGCGCAAAACGAGAGTTGATCTTCGTCGCCCCCGCCCTCAAAGGAAGTCATTGGCGGCGATGGTTGGAACCCCTCAGGCGCGTCGCGGCCGCCGGGGGGAAGACCGCCATCTTCGCGGGCGCCATCTCCAGTCTCGTCATGGATACGTTGAGGGACGAGCGTGTCCCCATCCTCGAGAAACAGACCCACGCGAATCTCGTGATCGTCGACGGTGAAATCCTCTGGGAGGGGAGCATGAATTTCCTGACGCCTCCCATCGGCGAGGAGCACCTGCGCCGAACGCGAAGCCGCCTGCAGTGCGACGAGGTCCGCGAGCTCCACGACCTCTATCTTTGAGTCGATCCCCCATCGCGACGATCTGTCCATCGCCGGGTAGATATCCGGGCGAAGTCACCCTCTCATCTCATGGAAGGAGCGTGACCGAGTCGCTATGATGTCTCCCTCGCACCGTCCCCGTTTAGGAGCTTTGCCGTGACGTCGGAACACACATCAGGTCTTTTCCATGAGAACCACTTGGTCACGTTGCAGCAACACATCATGGAGCAGCAGGCCTATCATCCGACGGCCACCGGTGAGTTTTCCTGGCTTCTCTCGGGAATCACCCAGGCCTCGAAGATCATCGCGGCCAAGGTTCGGCGCGCGGGCCTTCAGGACATCATCGGAAGCCTCGGGAAGGAGAACATTCAGGGCGAGGACGTCCAGAAACTGGATGTCTTCGCCAACGACTGCCTCATTCAGTCGCTGGCCTATCGAGGGAACGTCGGCATCCTCGCCAGTGAAGAAAATGACGAGCCCGTCGTCATCCACGACTCCGGTCCCCAGGGTCGATACGCCGTCCTTTTCGATCCCCTCGACGGTTCCAGCAACATCGACGTCAACGTCAGCATCGGGACGATCTTCTCCGTCCTCGAACGCCCCAGCGGCGGTTTCTCTCGCAATGATCCCCTGGCCGATCTCCTCCAGCCCGGCGTGCGGCAGCGCGCCGCGGGGTATGTCATCTACGGCCCTTCGACCCTCTTCGTCTACACGACGGGCCAGGGTGTCCATTTCTTCACGCTTGATCCCGGCACGGGAGCGTACATCCTCTATCGGGAAAGGGTGACGATTCCCGAATCCGGGGATATCTACTCCGTCAACGAGTCCAACTTCACCGAATTCCCCCGAGCCGTGCAGGAGTACCTCCGGCACATCAAGACCTCGGAGGAGCCGTCCTACAACTCCCGATACGTGGGATCGTTCGTGGCGGATTTCCACCGCACCCTGCTCAAGGGGGGCATCTTCCTCTATCCGCAGACGCGAAAAGCGCCGGGCGGCAAACTCCGCCTCCTTTACGAGTGCAATCCGATGGCGTTCCTGGTGGAACAGGCCGGTGGCATGGCCACCGACGGGCGCCAACGCATCCTGGAGATCCAGCCGAAAACGCTCCATGAACGCACGCCGCTGTTCATCGGCTCCCCCACCCAGGTCAAGGAAGCGATGGCGTTCGTCGAAAAGGACTCGGGCGAGGGCGCATGACGCCCGGACACGAACGAACTCGAAAAACCTGACCGCCCCGGGCGAAGCACGACGTAACAGTATCGGAGCGGCGACGGAGAGAGACCTATGTCACGACTTGCATTGGGACTCTGCCTGCTGCTGGTCGATCTGGCCGCTGGCCAGGCGTCGATCCTCGAAAGCAAGGGGCGCGTCGTCCTCAGGGACGGACGCATTTCCCTGGGCGACTCCAAGGCGATGGCGACCCGTCAGTTGGGGGCCCCGCAAGGGGGCGCCAAGACGCGCCTTTGGACCTATCCCACGGGGGTCTCGCTCCACTTCGACGCCAAGGGCTACGTCGATCAGATCATCCTCCGCGCTCCGTTCTCAGGCCGAAGCGCCAAAGGCGTTCGTATCGGCGACACGGCAGCCCAACTCAAGGCGCGGTATCCGGTGATCGCGCGGACGCTGAAAGGCTGGAACCAGGCTCACCGGATCGCTTTCCTCCTCGACACTCCCAACGGTCACGTCGAGGCCATCCGGGTGGATCGCCAAAGCGCGCCCAGCCCGCCCCGTCCCCAGCTCCCCACGCGCCCCGGCACGCGCCCCAAGCCGCCGGGAGGCGTCCAGCCTCCGGCCCTCGTACCGCCGAAGCCCACTCCACGGTCCATCATCGTCCTGCAGCAGGACCTGAAGGCCACTCCCCGTGGAACGGTCGTACGCGTGCCCGTCGCAAAGTACCCCCACGACAAGGGGGTCCTTCTGGTGCGCGCAGGCTTTCCTCCGAGCGTCCACGTGGACCAGATCTTCGGTGGCGGCAAACATGCCAGAACGAAGGCCAAGGACTATCTCTACGACGCGGATCTCGTCGAAGACCAAGTCAAGGGCCGGGCCCCGCTGACGTGGACGTTCCTGTTTCGCGGCGAGGGGAAAGCGCGGTTGCGCGTGATTTGGTTCCGACGGAAGAAGGACGCCAAGTCCTGGGCCAAGAGGAGACCCTACGCGAAGTTCATCGAGGTTCAGCCTCCACGGCCCCCCTATGAGACGCTCCTTCGCGAAGTGCGCTCCATCTGGGAGTCGTCCTGGCAGGCCACCGTCCCCGCGCGCTGGGTCCGCGGCCCCTCGGGAGGATGGCCCACCGGGAGGGGGCGCCTCCTTCTTCGGGCACGAGGCGCCCACGGCGTCCGACGCTTTCTGTGGCGGGCCGGCAACGGCCCCGTCCACGAAGAGTCCCTCGGCGATATAGTCCTGGCTCCCGACATCCTGGCCAGGGGCCGCCCGCGCAATCTGTTCGAGGCGATCCTCGGCGGCGACGACGGCTCCCTGTCTTTCGCATTCACCGGGAGGGGCCCCGTCCGTCTGGAAGTCCTCTGGCTCCCGGACGAACTCATGATCCCCAGATTCGCCCACGAGCACCCGCTTTCGGAGCCAGTGTTCTTCGGCGGCTCGTGGACTCCCCTGGATCAGTGGATCACGCCCGCGTCGCCGGACTGGTGGAGGGTGACGGACTTCGAGCAGAGATGGAACAACGCCCCCTTCGAGACGCCGCCCGGTACGTGGAATCCCGCTTCGCCGCGCTTCGGTGCCCGCGTGTTCAGATCAGGACGCGACCCTCA
>DRQF01000212.1 GCA_011369445.1 Planctomycetota bacterium
CAGCGTCGGCCTGTATTCGCCGCTGCTCAAGCAGCTCCTCATTCAGAACAGTCCCGAACGGGCGGAGATGTTTCGGACCATCCGCCACGAAGGATTCCACCAGTATCTCGACAGGTTCGCCTCGAGAACGCCGCTGTGGTTTAATGAGGGACATGCGGCCTACTTCGAAACGGCGGGTGACAACGGATCATGGAAAGCCGGGATCATCCGGGATGACTTCCTGGATATCCTCAAAGAGAGAGCGGTTCCCACGATCGAATCCATCCTCACCCGGCGCGGCGAATCCTTCTACAAGAGAGGGATACGCAGCTACGCGGAGAGTTGGGCGCTCGTCCACTTCCTCTACCACGGCTACAGCGGGGGAAAGCAGATTCTCAGGACGATCTTCGAGAAACTGGGAACAGGGCCTGCGAAGGAGATCGTTCGGGATGCCTTGGAAAACGTCGACCGGCAGGACTTGGAGGCCAAGTTCCGCGCCTACATGACGAAGCTCTTCGACCGCTGAACCGGCGGCTTTATAGTCCCCCAACGCTTCAGGAGATACCCCCATGAGGCTCGGCAAGTTCTCGATAAGCCTCGACGTCAAAGACTTGGCCGCTTCCCGCGAGTTCTACGAAAAGCTCGGCTTCGAGATGACCAACGGCGACGGTGAGACCTGGGTCGTCCTTCGGAATGGAACCACCACCCTCGGACTCTTCCACGGGATGCTGCCCCGGAACACGCTCACGTTCAACCCGGGGTGGGACAGTACCAGCACCCCCCTCGCGGACTTCGACGACGTCCGCGAACTACAGAAAACCCTCGTGGCCCGCGGCCTCGCTCCCGATCCCATGGCCGACGAGGACACCACAGGCCCGGCATTCTTCATGCTCACGGATCCCGATGGGAATCCGATCCTCATCGATCAGCACGTCCCGAGCCCGAAGAAGTAACGGCAGAAGAGGGGGACGCTGACCTTGCGGTCGCGAGACGGCCCCGTCACCCGCGTCAAGCCAGGTCGGCCAAAACCTCCAGGGTCACCGCGGTTTGGGCCAGGGGAACGAGGCGAGCCGTCTCGAGGAAGGCCTGAAGGGCGGGCAACTCGGCGGCGCGCGCAACGGCGCGGCGCCGCAGGGCCTCCGGCAAGACGTCGTGATAGGGCCCCATGGAAGCGATGGCCGCCAGCTTCGGCTCGTGCTGTGCGACGAAGGCCTCGAACGCCGGGGCGTCCGACGGGGGAAGAGCATCGAGCGGCCCGCGTAATCGCAGGACATAGGGCGTCGAACGTTCCACGAACCCGCGCCCATGGAGGCGATCCAGAGCCTGGTGCAGCCAGAGACCGCCGACACTCCCCAACCCATGGAGCAGAAAGTGGCTGCCCAAGCCCTCGCCGAGCACGAGGTCGCATGGCGCGGCGCCCACCCTCCGCGCCACGGCCCGTCCCTGGGCGAAACTGCAGGTGGGCGCGCCACGGGGCGCGAACCGGGCGGCTTCCTCGGGCCCCGTGCGGTCCGTGAGAATGCGACCCTCTCGGCGCACCACGACCTCCCTCCCTTCGCCGGACAGGCCGAGCTTGCTTTGGGGTTGCTGGGCGTTCAGGTGACCGATCACGTCCCCGGTCATCCGGTCGATCACGTCCTGGGTGACCTCATCGTCGATGTTGGAATGGAGTGCGCCCCGCTCGTAGCGTCGTTCTCGCTCCTCACCGAGGACGAATCGCCGCCCGGAGGAGGACTCCAAGTACTCCGCGTCCGCCATGGCGCCCAGAATCTCCTCCGGTGTCGTCGGTGCGACCTCTTCCCAAAACGGGGCGGCCACAGCCTTCCGAAACGAGGCCCCGTCCACCCATCCCCGCGAGCCCGCCAACACCAAGGCCTGCTGCACGAGGACCCCCGGCCGAAAGGCATAATCCCGTCCGAGAAGTCGACCGCCCGCTCCGGCGGAAAAAAGGGTCTCGAAGAGAATCGCATCCGCGGGGTGAGCCAGAACGTAACCCGCGCGGCTGGCCCCGGTGCGCCGTCCGCCGCGTCCGATCCTCTGCATGAGGCTGGAGACATCCGGGGGCGGGGACATCAAAAGGACGTAGTCGACGGTCCCGATGTCGATTCCCATCTCCAGGGTCATCGTCGAGAACAGCACTCCGATGGGGGCATCCTGAAATTGACGCTCCGTGCGCTCCCGCTCCCTGCGGGCCAAGGACCCGTGGTGGGGCGAGATCGACTCCCGAAAAGCAGTGGCGCCCTTCAACTTGACGGCGAAGGTCTCGACGTCCCGGCGGCTGTTGCAAAAGGCGAGGACTTTTCGAAACCCCTGCGCGGCCAAGGCGTCCAGGTGGCGGGCCACATCGGAAATGGACCGCCCATGAAACGCCTTGGCGAGAATCCTCCGTCCCCCCTCGGGCATCACGAGTTCGGCTCCGGGAGCGTAGCGATCGGCCGTCGCCCGGGGTTCTTCGACCGTGGCGCTTGAAAGAACCCTCTGCACGGGATGACCGGCGGCGGCATCGAGCCGCTCCAGAAGAATGCGCAGCTGATCCCCTCGCGGCGTGCCGTCCAGGACGTGAATCTCGTCCAACACGATGAGCCTGAGCGCACGGAGGGCGTTTGGTCGGCGAGCGAGCAGCGAGTCGAGGGACTCGGGCGTCGTGACGACGACTTCCGGCAACCCACCGTCCACGGTTTCCTTGTGTTCTCCGGTGCGACGACCGAAGGAGATGTGCAACTCGGCAAAACGCGCCTCCAGTCGACGCTTGAGGTCGTTGGCGAGCGCACGCGTTGGACTCACGACCAACACGAGGAGACGTCCGCGGCGCGGTGTGCCCGCGACGATCTCAGCGGCCGGTGCGGCGTAAGCCTCCGTCTTCCCGGAAGCGGTGGGCGCCGCCAACAGCACCCGGCGGCCGGCGAGGATGGGAGGGATGCCCTGGGTCTGCACGGGCGTCAAACGACGGAAGCCGGTGAAGAACGCCCCGTAGGAATGGGACAAGATCTCGCGCCAATTGGCCTGCGTCATCGTCCGCATCGCTCCGACGGCATCACATCATCCGGGAAAAGTTCCCGACCCCATTGCGAGTAAACATAAGTCATATGACTGCCGCAGAAGCAACGCCCCTGTCCGCGTGCTCTCGCTCCAGATCCCAGGCGAATCACTTTCTCCTCTGCCTCAACATGCATGGGAAGTTTCTCGAATTCACACCACCACGCCTCTTTGATTCGGTACGGTATATCATGACTCGCTGATTCGGAGCGCGTCTTGATCAGGTGCATCCTGTCTTGGAAGGAAAGGAAATCGATCATGAAAATGAGATCCCTACTCGCGGTGGCGGCACTCTTGTGTTTCACCGTCGGAATCGTCGCTCAAGTGTCTGGTGTCGGAAGCGCTTCGGGAGGCTCGACCGCGTCCACCCCTGGTCCTGTCTGCCAACCCAGCATGGCGAGCTCGGGAAGCGCTGCGGCGCCGGCCGGCGCTCCCGTCCCCGTGGGTGGCCCGGGCCCCGGCTTCACCCCCAGGGGTGGAATTGGGGGCGGCACCACTGGTGTCCCCATCGGGGGCGGCACCACTGCTCCCGTCCGCAAGAAGGCGGCCGGCGGAACGGGCCGTTACTACACTCCGTGGGGCCATCAACTGCGCAGCCCTCGCGTCTGCCGCATTCTCGATCTTCGCTGGCTCGAATCCGACTGGCCCACGGCGACCACCGAGAAGGGCTACGCGAAGAGCCTGGCCCCCCTCTCTCACATTCTCACCAAGAAGTGTTTCGACCCATACTGCACGGATCTCCACTGCAAGCACTTTCACTGCAAGGACCCGAAGTGCTCCGCGGGTCGGCAACCCGCCCTCGTCTACATCTACGATCCCGCCGAAACCCGGGCAGCCAAGATGAAACGCGAACGCGAGCTCTTCGGTGACGACGAAATCGTCGCGGCCACGAACTTCCTGCATCTGTTTTCCATCGCGGCGACCGGGGAGGAAAAGGCCATGTACTTGAACGGTGTCGGGAAGACGCTCCCCGCGTTGGTTTTTCTCGCGCCTGACGGCCACACGATCCGAGTGCTCGAAGGGCGGCTCACCCGCGCACGTCTCGCGTCGGCTCTCGATGAGGTCTTCAAAGTCAGCCTCGGTTGGAAACGTGATCGCCTCGTTCGCCACTATGATCGACTGCTGAAGCAGATCGAAACCTACGAAGACCGAATCGCCATTCTGGCGACCCGTGCCAACGCGCTCGACGCCAAGGTGCGGAGCAAACCCAGGGACCATCGACGTAAGGCTCAATGGGTCGCCGTCCAGAATGAGATTCGGGACATCGAGAAGAAACTTCAGAAGGTCGAAAGCAGGCGACTTCGCCTTCTCCGTCCCGATCTGATGAAGGATGTGGTTGCCAAGAAGAAGTCGTGATCGACCCGGGGCCGACTCCCAGGAGCCGCGAGGACCGACATCACCCCGCTGTCCCCGCGATTTCCTAGCCCCGCCCACCACCATGCTCCGGCGGGCTTTCCTCGTCTGCGGTGTCAGGGACCCAGACGCATCCGATCGAGGACGAACACCGTCTCCCGGACGACGGCTCGCGGATTCAACTCGTGGGCATCGATGAGGTCGTCCAATTCTGCGATGAAGCTCTCGAACGACTCGGCCGAGGGTTCGAAGCCTTCATAGGCGTCGCGATAGAGCGCCACGATCCGAGCCACCAGGGCATGCAGATCCCTTGCGGTCAAAGGTTGGAGGGCGATCACGAACGAAGGGTCCTGAAGAATGCCGTTCAGGACACCTTGGGCCTCCGGCAGGGGCGTGATCGCAAAGAGAACACTGAGAGGTTGCTCGTCCTCGAATCGCAGCGGAATGCTCCGATGAACCGCGTGCCCTCCTCGGTACAGCCGCTCCGGATCGAAGGCCAAGTGATCCTCACTCTCACTGATCGCGGCCAGGTACTTCATGACTTCCGCGGCCTTGCGAAGATCCGCCCCCGTGAGAGCATCGATCCTTTCGATTTCGTCGAAAAGGAGCATGAGGCCGGCATAGCCCGCATCCTTGGACCAACTTGCAAGGGTGCCCAACATGTGCCCATACATGCGCCCGTGGGTCCGGAAGTCGGAAAGAGTGAGGAGGCGCTCGCCCCGCCAGTCGATGCGACGCATCCTGGCGTTGAGCGCAAGCATCTCCACGTCGCCGCCCATCAGCCAGTCACGCACATCGGTCTGCACCTTCTCGTTGTGCCATTCCAAGGCGTGGAGATAGGGCGAGAAGAAGCGACTCGACCGTGAGCCCTTCGGGTCTCGGTGCTCGACACTGTCGACCAGTCCGTGCATGAGAGGGTCGAGGCCTCGCCCCCCCGCGGGATAGCGAAGCTGCCTCACCACCGCCTGATAGAGACGTTTCGGGTGAGCGAGGCTGACCTCTCGAGGATCCACCGCAAGCCTCGCCGTCACGAAATTGCGGCCCAACGCGAGTTGCTCGAGGAGGTCGAGAAAGTGGGTCTTTCCCACTCCGTACTCCCCCCAGACCAGGCGAAACCCCATTCCTCCCTGGAAAAGGGGATCGACCGCGGCGCACTCGTCTTGTCGGCCGACGGTGTACCGGTCGACGTTGTGTGCCGGGACGACACCCATGCGAAGGGCTTCGATGGTTTGGCGGAGGTCCGCACGTTCGGTTGCGTTGGGAAGGGCCGGCCCCACGCTCCGGGCCCTTGTCCTTGGCCCGCGCGGGTCTCTCGTCTTCTTGCGCTTCGCCCCGGTGACCGACGCCTTCTCTTCGCCAAGCGCCGACTCCTCCAGAGTGGCGTCGGTGAACGCCTCCACCTCCTCTTCTCGAACGGTGCGAGGCAGCTCCGGCGCATCGTCGAAACGCACTCGCAACTTGTGAAGGAAGCGACGGGCGAGGACCGTTCCAGGACCGAAGTCGGAGTGAGTGACGCGGGCGCCGACGGGAAAGGCCGCCATCAGGAGAATTCCACCTCCCCATCCATCGGCGGAGGCACGTCTCCGCTGATACCCTTGGCCAGGCTTTCGACTTCCGAGGGGGAGAGAAGTTTCTCCTTCCCCCGATGCTGCTCGACGAGAAGCTGGACCGCCGCCTTGACGAATTCTCGGCGCGTTCCGCTTTCGAACGCCAATTGCCCGAAGTAGGCCGCCAAAGCAGACAGGTTTCCCCGCTGAATCTCGGCGTCGAACCGATGCTCCCATCCCAACTCGTGAAGCGCGAGAAGGCGCTCCCCGATTCTCTCCATGAGCTCCTCCGGAGCGAGAGGCAACCGGTCGAGGTCGATGAGGGGGGCAAGCGGGCTCTGCGCGCTCATGCCGCCCGCACCTTTCAGACGCTGCTGCAACGCGGGGTACTCCGGAACGATCACTCGCATGAATTCCGGTGGCACGGCGTAGACCCAAAGAAGGGCCGGAAGAACGGCCTGCCCGCAGTCGTCCATCATCTGGCGCAGGTTGTCTCCGATGGCGCGGCGTTTCTTGACGGAGAGGCTCATGATGCGGTCCAGCTCGTCGAATAGGAGAACGACTCCGGGAAGCTGAAGGGCCCGCAAGACCTGCACGAGACTCTTCAGGAATCGGTAGGCGTTCTCCGTCTCCAGTTGTTCCCGCACCTGAAAGGGGCCCAAGTCCGAGGCCGTCAACTTCTCGCCGAAGAGATAGGAGCGGAAGAGCTCCTCCTGGTCCAGGTCCCCCTGAACCACCGCGTCCATGAAGAGCCAGCAGGCGCGCTGGAAGGCTCGGCTCTCGACGCGCTCGCGGGAGAACTCGTCCTTCAGCCAGGCGAGAAAGGCGGGCCCACCGTACCGCTCGACGCGTGCCTCGGCGGTGCGTCGCAGCAGTTCGTCCAAACCAGGGCGGCGCTCTTCATCGAAGTCTCCCGGCGGCAACTCCACGTTGCGCACCACTTCCAGGAAGATCTTCCGCGCGTCGTCGAACGGGCACTCCTTGGGCGAAACGCCCACGAGGGATGTGGCGAAGCCCAGTTTCCAAGCAATCTCCCGGAGACTGTGGAGGAATTGGGTTTTTCCACCGCCGAAGGGCGCCTGCACCAGCTTGAAGGAGGAGTTGCGACCCTCCGACTTCATGGGCTCCAGATACTCTTGCTCGAGAATCTCGAGGAGCCCGTCGGTGCCCACATTGACGGCGAGTGCACCACGTTCGGGCGGTTGGCCCGTCTCCCCCATTCTGTGGATGACGCTCTTGGCCACGCGCGGTGGAAGCTCCTCGAATCTCATGATTGCTCGGCCCTTTCGTCTCGGGTGAAGAAGACCGTCAACTTGTACTCGCCATTGCCCCGCTCGTCCTCGAAGTAGATCACCCGTTTCTTCTTCGATGCGGACGTGCCGGTCGCCACGCCCAAATTGAGGCGGACACCATCCTGAAGGAAGCCTCGTGCCCGCCGCAACAGATGAACCTCGTACGCGAATCGTCCGCGGCTGTAACCCCGGTAGTTCTTGACGGAAGGCGTCTCCTTGAAACGCTTCGGCTGGGCTTCGAGGGCGAGATACGGCAAGATATCGAGGATTTCCACTCGTTCCCCCTCGATGCGGCGCGCAGCACGGGCCGCGCGCCACGCGGCGAGGCATCGGGCGAAGAAACCTTGGGGATCGAAACCTTTTTCCAACTCGTCCATCAGCTTCGCCCGCTGATTCAGCACATCGTTCTCATCCAAACGACAGGTGGCCAGCTCATCTTTCGCGAAGAGGAAGTGGGCCACCCCTTTTTCCAGATCGAGCTGCACCTCGAAGGGGGTCACGCGAAGGGTGACGGGTTCTTCCCGGGACAACAACGCGACCTCGACGCCCTCCTCGCGGGCCTTCTCCACGAGGCGTCCAAAGAACTCCTGCTTGGCGCGGCGCCTCCGCTCAGAACACCAAGCTCGAAGGTCGGGCAACAGCTTTTCCAGACCGATGGCTTGCCAATCCTCCGCCCGAAGCTTCTTCTCCACCTTCGAGAGCGTCTTTTCCGCCTTTTCCAGGTCATCCCAAACGGCGGGCTTGGTCAAAGGTCCGAGAGCCGTGGCGGCCTTGGACCGCAACTTGGCGGCGATCTTCAGGTCCCCTTGGATCTGTCGGCATCGCTCCCACGGAGAGGAAGCGGGATCGGGGTGCGGCTCGGGTTCCTTGCTCATGGCGTCCGTCGGCTCCAGTCGAGACGTCTCTTCGGCGGGCGAGGGCCCATCATAGGGCAACAGCGTCGTTGATAAAGACCGTGTCAGCCGCCTGAGGCCCTTGACTCTGTAGTAGGCTACAGGGTGTAGGATGCGTCGACGAGGAGTTGGACATGACGGGACTCACACGATCGGAACTCTCGCATCGCACGGGAGTCAACCCGGAAACGTTGCGCTACTATGAACGTCTGGGGCTGCTCCCTCCGCCTCCCAGGTCGGCCTCCAATTACCGCTTGTACCCTGAGGACGCCGTGGTTCGGTTGCGCTTTATCAGGAAGGCTCGCGAATTGGGCTTCACGCTGAGAGAAGTCGGCGACCTGCTCGCCTTGCGCACCGATTCGAAGGCCCGTTGCTCCCAGGTCCGGAAGAAGGCCGAGCAGAAACTGGCCGACGTCGAAGAAAAAGTCCGATCCCTCCGTGCGATCGCCAAGGCCCTGAAATCCCTGATCCAACGCTGCTCGGAAGATGGTCCGACAACCCGATGCCCCATTTTGGAAGCCATGAATGACAGTTAAATCGAGATTCTCCGCCCCTATCGCCCAGAGCCTCGTGATTCCGGGCTTCGTCCTCACCTTGATGCTGCTGGCGGGGTGTGGGAGTTCCGAACACCCCGAGGATGTCGACGGGGGCGCGATGGCCACGTCGCCCCGGGAGACAAGCCAGACTTTGCTAGGCCTGCTCGACGCCACGGAAGAAGTCACGGGGGAGCGGAAGCGGGATGAGCTCTCCGACCTCATCGCCCTGACGAAGGACGACACGATCTTCACCATCTCCGCGCGGACCGTCGACTTCAATGGACAGGCGCTCGTCCCCCGGGTCACGTTGGTCCGCGCATCGAATCTCTTCGACGGCAACGACGATGGGGGCGACCCTCTCGACCGAGAGCTCACGGTCGTGGCGTCGACGGTCCAGGGCGTGATCGGCATCAACGAGGACTTGACGCTCTCGCTCACCGTTCCCTACCTCGTCAAGAGTCTGAAGACCCGGATCGCCGGCCAACGCACATCGTTGAACTCGGATGGGTTTGGCGACATCCCCCTCATTGCCAAGTGGCGCTTTTTCAAGGCACCCGAACTCGGCGGAACGACGGAGGTGGCCTTGCTGGGGGGCGTCAAGCTGCCAACGGGGCGTTTCCATGAGCGCGACGTAGGGATGAGACTGCCCCGACCGTTGCAGCCAGGCTCCGGTTCGGTCGATGGGCTCCTCGGGGTGGCCTTCACGCGACTGTGGGACGGAGGACGGTGGCTCATCAACGCGGACACAGTGTTCCAGCTCAACACGGAAGCTGAAGACTATCGATTCGGAAACCGTCTGCGATTCGACGTGGGAGCACAATACCGCATCCACCCGGAGCGGTACGAGTCCTACGACCAAACCACGGTCAACCTCCTTTTGGAATTCAACGGCGAGTACGGATGGAAAGACGAGCTGAACGGGCATGATCTGGATGCCACCGGCGGATTGCAGCTCTTCGTTTCTCCGGGCGTCCAGGTGATCGTGAGTGAGGACCTGCTCTTCGAAGTGGGCGTGCAGATTCCCGTCTATCGGGACCTGAACGGCCCCCAGTTGGGGGTCGACTTCCGAGCAACGGCGGGACTGAGGTGGAGATTCTGATCGAAGATGAATTCCGGTCCCTCGTCATTCACCAAAGGAAAGGCAAGTATCATGAGACGCGCCTATTGGGTACTTCTGCCCCTCGTCGCAGCGGGACTTCTGGCCTGCGGCACTCCCGACAACGGCGACATGCCGTCGAACGACACGGACACCGCAACATCGACCAATGCGGACATGCCCACCGTCCAAATGGCCGTGGCCGGGGTTACGTGACCGATATGAGGGGGGGCCCTCAAGCGGGCCCTGGAGCGCCGGTTCGGCGCTCGCCATTACACGTTCGACATCAACACCGGCCGCGGGCGCTTCACGGTGGAACGCAACCGCCTTCCGACCCTCGAGGACCTTCGAGAAACTGTGGCTGACGCCGGCTTTGAACTGAAGTCAGCGAAAATCCCCGGCCCGAACTCGCACTGAGGGGCATGGCGGTCCAGGACTCGACCCCATGACCTGAGAAAAAACCCGCCTCGCCTCGATTTTGGGCGTTCCGTTGACCATCGTTTCTCCGTCCTCAACAGGGAGGACTGTCATGGATCGCCCATCCCATGCGAAGAGCTTCGGTATTCTGCTCAAGATCTACTTCTTGAATCCACCGGGATTCCTGAGAGCGACGGCGGCGATCTTGATGTGGGATGTCGTCTACGGTCTCGCGGTCGAGAAAACTCTGAACAGAGTGTCCCCCAATCGCAAGAAGAAAGGCCATCTCGGCATATGGGCCGGGCTGAATCTGGTGTTCGGGATAAGTCTTACTCTGGGCCTGATCACGTTGGGAGCGGAGATCTCAAGACTGTTCCTGATCATCGTCTGCATCAGTTTGGCAATTCGAACGCTGGCGGACTATCTTCTCCTGCCCGGCCTGTACTTCCCAGAGTGCCCGGAATGCCAGAAGGACACGTCGCACTGATCTGACGACCTATCCTTGTGGAGGGAGTCCGATGTCCTCGCGCCAAAGGTCCGGCCGCTCGTGCTGGAGGCGCCGCATCAGGGCGATGCAGTCCGCGTCGCGATGCCGAATGACTTCAACACCCTGCTGCTCCAACCAGTCCTCTCGCCCTTGAAACGTCAAGTTCTCCCCAATGACGACCCGTGGAATACCGAAGAGGATGGTGGCTCCCGTGCACATGGCGCAAGGACTCAGCGTTGTCACCAGCGTCAGTGTATTCCAGTCCCGCCGACGTCCGGCGTGGCGCATGCAAGTGATCTCGGCATGCGAAGTGGGATCACCGGATTGCACGCGCTCATTGTGACCTCGCGCCACGACCCGTCCTTCCGCATCGATCAGGACGGCCCCGATGGGTAGCCCACCTTCGTCCCAGGACTCCTTCGCCTGCTGGAATGCCTCGCGTAACCAGTGGGGTGAGTTCCAGCGGGGTTGTCCGTGAACGCTGGACGACGCTTCCATGGAGGACTGACTCGACATCTTTACGACGCCTGTCCGTTGATGTCCTGATCATAGCGCCGCGCCTCGGCAGTTTCCGCGGGAAAAGCCACGGCGGTTGACCCGGGGTCGGTTTACACTGAGCCCCATGGCACCGTGGATTCTTCATCGCTGGAGCGACTGGTCGACGCCTTTTCTCGGGAGCGGACCCTCGCAGCAAGCCGTGCTTCTTCGAGGCGTGGGCGCTTTCGTGATCGCGTTCTTCGTGGTTTTTCTGGCCGGGCGCAGGGGCGCGGCCTGGCTCTATCGGCGCAAGATTCGTGATCGTGTTCGGGACTTCGACGCCTTCTACGGCAAGAACAAGACAGGCACGCCCACGATGGGTGGTCTCTTCATCGTAGCCGCCATCGTCGCCGCCTCGCTGGCCATGAACGACCTGGGACAGCGGAGTGTCCCCTTGCTGATCCTTGCAACTCTCTGGTTCGGCGCGGTCGGAGCCATCGACGACCTTTTGAAGGTGCGAGACCGGGCGGGAGGGGGACTCTCTCGCTCGCTGAAAATGCTTCTCCAGGTGGCCTTCGCCTGCTTTTTGGCGCTGATCCTCTCTTTGGACGGTACGTCTCCATTCCCGCAGGCGTGGCGACAGGTGGTCTTCCTTCCGGCGCCGGCCATCATGCCAGCCCAATGGGACTTAGGGTGGCTCCACCCCCTATTCGTGGTCTTCGTCATCGTCTCCATTGCCAACGCCATCAACTTCGCCGATGGTCTGGACGGCTTGGCGGTACTGCCCTCGGCGTTCGTTGCGGCGGTTTTCGGGTTTTTCGCCTACATGGCCTGGAACAGCGCCATGGCGAAAACCTTTGGGTTCGTCCCCTTGCCGGGGATCCAGGAGGTGGCGATCTATTGCGCCGCCGTGGCGGGCGCCTGCATCGGATTCCTCTGGTTCAACGGATACCCAGCCCAGATGATCATGGGCGACACGGGCTCTCAGGCGCTGGGCGGGACGCTGGGCGTGGTGGCGGTTCTCACGAAGCAGGAGATGCTCTTCCTCCTCGCGGGGGCCGTCTTCGTCTATGAAGCCTTCAGCGTCTTCTGGCAGGACTCCGTGGGCATCCGGCACCTGGGTCGCCGGTTCTTCTTTCGAGCACCCGCCCACCACTCGTTCCAGCACCAAGGAGTGGCCGAGACCAAGGTGGTTCTCCGCTTTTGGATCGTTTCCCTCCTTACCGCCATCCTGTCCATCGCCACTTTGAAGTTGCGGTAACCCTCCGGCTGAGGGGGGATGCGAACCGGGGTCGGTCTCACGACCGCCCCCGGGATCTTCGACAACACGGCAGGGGGCGCGGGCGGGTCCGCGTCGCGGACCTTCGCCCGCTCGCCGGTCATTTCTTGCCTTGCTTGGCGAGGAGATCGCGAATCTCGGAAAGCAGCACCTCTTCGTTCGTCGGCTTGGGCGGAGCCGCGGGCGCCTCCTCCTCCTTCCGCTTCAAAGCGTTGAGACTCTTGACCACCAGGAAGATCGCGAAGGCCACGATGATGAAGTCGATCACGGTCTGAATGAACTTGCCGTAGCGGATGACGACGGCGGCCTGATCTCCCGTGGCCTCCTTGACCGTCAACGCCAGATTCGTGAAGTCGACGCCACCCAAGAGCACGCCGATCGGAGGCATGATCACGTCTCCGACGAACGACGAAACGATCTTTCCAAACGCGGCCCCAATGATGATGCCGACGGCCATGTCGACCACGTTTCCTTTGACGGCAAAGTCCTTGAATTCCTTCATCATGCCCATGGGGGAATCTCCTTAGTTGATATATAATAGGAAGTTAGACACGGCGCGCTGTGGGAGAGTGTAGAGGAATACGGCCGGTCTCACAATCCGGGCGCCAGCAGTCCACTCCGCACCGTCAGCAACCGTGACACGGCCTCAGAAACGGCGCCGCGGGGCGTGTTTGTAGCGGCAAAACGGACAGCGAAGCGTGTCCAATGCGAGAACAGTAGCCCGGTCGCCGGAGCGGTGAATGCGGAGACTGTCTCCGCCTTCCGCCCGCGCGATGGAAGGGTCATTGTCGGCCGTCACATCGGCTGGCCCTCGGGAGATCTCCACGACGATTTCGTCCTCCTCGCGAAGAACGAGGTGATGAAGGAACTCGGTGCAGTTGTTGAACGCGATGCCGATGCCGCAGCGAAAGGTCGTGTTGGCAATGGATCGAAAGTAGGCGGAACTTCCGAAGGGCGTGGCCACGACCAACCCGTCACCGATGATCTCATCCGTGGCCCGTTCGCCGTTCACCAGGACCGAGAAACGAACGGCGCTACGAAGATCGCTGTTGCGGAGGATGACATCATTCAATCCAAGGAAGACACGAGAACCCATCTCCGCGCGAAGCTTCATGAGTTCCGTGCGGCTTACCTCGCCCCGCGCCAGACGGCCGAGAACATCCTCGTCCTCATGTTGACCACACTTCACGCACGAACGAGAACTCCGAAGACCCAGCTTGGGGATCCCAGGCCACTCCGCCTCGGCGCCGATGAAAGTTCCATCGCCCCCATAGGCGATGATGACATCGGGGTTCTCATCCGGCAGAACGATTTCAAAACCGTGTCGCTCCACGGCATCCCGAATGTCCGTGGCATGACGGCCTACGAGTGCGACGCGCATGGCTGATTATGGATCGGCTGGGCCGTGCTGGGAAGCCCGGGGAAGCCGGAGGAGCTGAACGTCAAACCGGAATGCGATGGATACGGTGCCCCTTGTCCTCGAGGGCTTTGCGACTCTCGTCGGCAACCGGACCGGTCGTGAAGACCCATCCCATCACCGGTTTTTGGGGAATGTTCTCCTGAACGGCGTCGAGCATGGACAAGAAGCACTCTCCATCCTTCTTGCTGAACTTCGAGCGACGGTCGAGGGGCCAAAGGCACCAAGTCGCCGTTCTCGCCTTGGCAATGATGACGTCCTGGTCTCCCTTGCCGCCCAATTCCTCGGGATCCATTTCCTGGATCTCGGCAAACCGGGGCAAGCGGACGACCTCGCCGTCGACCTCGATCGGGGCGCCTTGCTTCAAGCGACGCACGAGCTCGCGACTCTCTAGAAACTGATTCACGGATCGACTCCAGAAGGGATCGTAAGACTGTCATTCTAGGCCATGGATGGGGGGTTTTGTCAAGAGGCCGCCATTTGATCCAGCGCCTGATCCAAGTCAGCGAGGAGGTCCTCCCGACTCTCGATCCCCACGGACAACCTGACGAAGTTGTCCGTAATCCCCAGCGCTTGACGGGTTTCCGGAGGGACCGAGGCATGGGTCATGATGGCAGGGTGTTCGAGCAGTGACTCCACTCCCCCCAAGCTTTCGGCGAGAAAAAAGAGTTGAGTTGCGCGACAGAAGGTCTTCGTGCCCTCGAGGTCGGCGTCGAGACGGAGGGAAATCATTCCTCCAAAGCCGTGTCCCTGCTCCTTTTGCAACGCGTGTCCAGGATGATTCTCCAAGCCCGGATAGATGACTTCGCGGACGCGAGGGTGCGCGGCCAAGTGACGCGCCACCGCCGTGGCGTTGCTCTGATGGCGTTCCATGCGCAACGCCAAGGTCTTCAGGCCCCGCAGGAGCAACCAGCTATCCATCGGGCCCGGGATGGCGCCAAACGAGTTCTGGGCAAAGGCGATCCTTTCGGCCAACCCGTCGTCGGCCACCACGAGGATGCCGCCGACGACGTCCGAATGGCCTCCCAGGTACTTCGTCGCACTGTGCATGACGATGTCGGCGCCCAGCTCCAGGGGCCTTTGGAAAAAGGGGCTCATGAAGGTGTTGTCGACCCCGAGAAGAGCGCCGCGATCATGGCACAGCCGGGCGATGGCGGAGATATCGCAGATCTTGAGCATGGGATTCGTGGGCGATTCGACCCAGACGAGGCGAGGCCCGGCCTCGAGCTTGGCGGCGACGGCATCCAAATCCGTCATGTCCACGTAATCGAAGACCAACCCCAGGTTCTTGAAGATCTTGTCGAAGAGGCGGAACGTTCCCCCATAGACGTCGTCCGAGCACAGAACCCGATCCCCCGCCTCGAAAAGAGTCATGAGGGAGCCGATCGCCCCCATGCCCGAGGAAAACGCGAAGCCGTGACGCCCTCCCTCCAACGACGCGATGCAGGTCTGAAGCGCGTCACGGGTGGGATTGCTCGTCCGCGAATATTCGTGGCCCTTGTGGACTCCCACATCGGGCTGCGCGTAGGTGCTCGTCTGAAAGATCGGCACGACGACGGCTCCCGTTTGGGCCTCGGGCTCCTGTCCGACGTGGATGGCGCGGGTTTCGAATTCCATGGTCCGTTTCCTCCGGGTGTAGGGACGAGGCCGAGGATAGCCAACGCCGGCAGGGCGAAAAACCGACGCGCCCCGGCCCTTGCCTGGGGTCCGCCCCAGCCCTACGTTGGGGATGACCCAGGAGGAATCGGCCATGACGTCGGATGGATTTCAATATGACGCTGCGGGCGTGGACACGCGCAAGGCCCGTTCCGGACTGGAGGCCCTCTCTCGATCGATTCGGGACACCTTGTCGTTCCGGGACGACCACCCATTCGGGCGGCCGGCCACCGGGTTCGGTTACTACGCCAACGTCCTGGAAATGCCGCAGGGTGGAGGACTCGCCATCGCCACCGACGGCGTCGGCACCAAGATCCTCATTGCCGAGAAAACGGGATGCTACGACACCGTTCCGATCGACATGATCGCCATGAATGTGAACGACCTCATCTGCGTGGGCGCGGATCCCTTCGCCCTCGTGGACTACATCGCCGTGGGGCGCGTGGATGAAGAGGTCTTTGAAGCCCTCGGACGGGGACTGCGCGAAGGCGCCCGGCAGTCCGGCGTGACGATTCCCGGAGGGGAGATCGCCCAAGTGAAGGAGCTACTCCAAGGCGAGGGCCCCACCGAAGGCTTCGATCTTGTGGGAACCGCCGTGGGCTGGGTGCCGATGGACGAGGTCAATCTGGGAGCAAGCGTCCAACCCGGAGATCACGTCCTCGGCCTGAAATCGAGCGGTCTCCACTCAAACGGGTATACGTTGGCGCGACGGGTGCTCTTGGAAGACGGCGCCCTCTCCCTGGACGCGGAGCTCCCCGACCTCGGTCGTACGCTGGGCGAAGAACTCCTCGAGCCCACGAGAATCTACGTCCCCCATGCCCGGGCTCTCGCCCGCGAGGGCCTCCGGCCCCATGCACTCCTCCACATCACGGGAGACGGCTACTGCAACCTGAATCGGGTGCAGGCGGACGTCGGTTTCATCCTCGATGGGCTGCCTTCTCCCCCACCGATTTTCCAACGCATCCAGAAGATGGGCAACGTGCCCCCCGAAGAGATGCACTCCGTGTTCAACATGGGCATCGGGTTTTGCATCGTCGTGGGCGATGAGGACCTGAGTCGATCCCTCGATGTCCTTCGTTCTCTCGGCGAGGACCCCCTCGTACTCGGTCACGCCACGGAGGAGCACCCCAACGAAGTTGTCATGCCCCAGGTGGGCCTCGTCGGCCGCAAGGATCGCTTCCACCGCGAGGGATGAGGCGACACGTTTGGCTTCTCGCTCTTTTCGTCACCGTCGGGATGGGCTGCAGTTCTGCCCCCTTCGACCCCTCGCAGGACCCGCGCGAGGACTCCGCCTATTCTCGGCCCGAGTACCAAAGCACCCATGCCCCATGGGGTTCGGTGTTTGTGCGCTCGGTCACGGATCGTCGTCCTTCGTTCGAGCTGGGGAAGGAAAACTACCTCAACGATTCTTGGTACGCGGAGAGCCTGTTCACCCATCCGGTGCCTTTGACGCTGAAACGATTGATCGAAAGAGAACTCGCTACCAGTGGCGTGATGACGCTCGCCGAAGACGAAGGGTCCGCCAAGTACTTGATCGATCTCGTGATCGTCCACTTCACCGCCCATGCGGACCGGGACCTGATCGGCCTGATTCCCGTGATCCCCACCGTTGCGGTCAACGGGCTGATCGACGTGAAGCTGCGCATGACGGACCAGGATGGCCGACCGTTCCTCGACGTCCGCTATCAGGACACGGAAGAGGCCATGGCCGCAACGGTTTCGGGGATTGAAGCCACGGGTTCCCAAGTGCTGTTGAAAGCGCTCTCGCGGGTGATGGCGCGTGTTGTGAAGGACATCGACCAGGCGGTGCCCCGATTCTGGAAGGAGTTGGGGATGCCGGTCCAGTGACCAGCCGCCCCATCCGGGTGATCCTTCAGTAGTCGGTGGTCCAGAGCCGGTCGTTCACGAACTTTCGCCAACTCGGCTTGCGCTTGCCTTCGTGAATGCCGAGACACGGCGACCAATTGGGGCGTCGCGGCGCCCTGAGGAGACGCATTCCCACATCGCTCGGTCGGCGATCTCCCTTGCGGACATTACAGCGAAGACAGGCCAGGACGCAGTTCTCCCAACTGCTCCCGCCCCCGCGACTTCGAGGAACGACGTGATCGATGGACAATTCATTCAGCGGTTTTCGAGTGCCACAATACTGGCAACGGTGTTCATCGCGCCGGTAGAGGTTCTTTCGGGTGAACGGCACCTGCTGACGAGGTGATCGATCGTAGCGGGCGAGAACGACGATTTCGGGCAAGCGGATGGCATATCCGACCCCATGAACCCGTGCGTCACCGTTGACGGGAGCATGGGCCCGCCAGGATTCGAAATCGTGGAGTTGATACGTCTCCGGTTCGATCACGGACGCCGACCCCTTCACGACCATCACCAAGGCCTGCCGCACCGTGATCGTGTTGATCGGCAGCCAGGATCGATTCAGAACCAAGGTGGGTTCGTCGAGTACCGTCGTCACCGATGTCCCCATGAAATCGTCTCCAAGAACCGGGCGAGCCGGCCCGGATCCGGCAAGGATTATACGGAGTGCTCCCCCGAAGCGTCACGAAAAGCCGAGGGAGGTCGTGTGCTCTTCTCTCTTGGCGCTCCATCCTGGGTCCCTCTCACGGCCTATACTGCGCCGGCTCCGCAGTCCGAATCGAGGTCATGATCATGCGTTCTTCCCTCTCCGTCCGGGTCTTTTGGATCGTCATCGCTCTGTTTTCCCTCCTCGCCGCCCCCGCCTGCCGGGAGATCGAGGAGACCGAAAACCCGGTGAGCCGCCCCCTCACCGACCTGGGTGCTACGTCGGATCCAGCACTCACCAACACGTCCTTGGTGTTGTCCCGGGTTCAGTTCGATGATATTCCGGTGCCTCCCGGTTTCTTTTTCCGGAACCAGCGCAACGAAAGCTTCGCGTACGAGGACGGAGAAGCCCGTGTGGGACGATTCGTCTATTGGGGGCGCAAACCCCGAGAGGAAGTCGTTGCGCTTTATCTGGAGAAGATGCCGAAGGATCCTTACAACTGGTCCCTGGCCTCCGGGGGGGACGGAGCGGAAAAACCGCTGATCTTCAAGAAACCCGGGCAGACATGCAAGATTCGGCTTCTGAAGGAGCGTCACCGCCCCCAAGGAGGCCTTTTGCTCACCATCAGCGTAGAAGGCTCGAGACCTCATGACCACGAAGAGCCCTGAAAAGTCCAAGACCGCCAAGACTTCTTGGTGGGAACGCCTCATGGAGACCTCGGAGGATGCGGAGGCGGGCTCCAACTTCCTCAAGAAACTCCTTTGGGGAGGCGCCATCCTCTGCGTCATCGTCGCGGGATGGCTGTTTTTTCAGAAAAGTTCCCACTCCAAGGCGGAAGCCAACGCCCAGATTCTGGCCCATGCCCTGGCCCTCCTTCCCGACCAGGCTCCTCCTGAATTCGAAGGGCTTCTCCCCCACCCTCGATTCCCTCAGATCTCCCTGAGCCGCTATCATTACTTGGTGACATCCATGCAGAACAACCAGAGATCACGTCTCTGGGGCGCTCTGTCAGATCATGAGAACGCCAAGAAGTACGTCGGCGAGGCGGAGTCGGCGATCGAGGAGCTGAACGACAACGCATCCCGGTTCCAAGGAAGCGACGATGAGTGGCTCTTCAAGAATGCCCTCCAGCAGCTCCACTGGTTCGCGGGCATCAACACCATCGAAACCGCCGCACGCAAAGCCCATCTGCAAAAGCAGTTAGAGATTCTTGCGGATATGATTCCCACCTTCAAGAATCACGTCGTTCTCGGTCTCCATCCAGACCCCGCCAAGCCCGACAAGAACGTCATGGAGTTGTGGGAGGATGCCGCCAAGGCGGAACTGAAGTTCTTGGACACCCACAAGGGCCCCCCCACCCTGGAACCGGACCCCGGCCTCAAGGTGACCCTGACCCTTGAGAACGACGGGCAGGTCGCTTTCGTGCTCTACAGCCGGGTCGCCCCGAAGACCGTGGCCAACTTCATTGCCAACATTCGAGACGGTGTCTATGACGGCACCGCGGTCTACGGCGTCGACAAAGCTCGCGGCGCCCTGCTCATGGGCGATCCCTTCACCCGGCTGGCCCCTGATCGCCCCTTCATCTGGGACAAGGCGGATTCCGGGTATGCGGTGCCCGGCGAGCTGAACCCCCTGCTCAAACCCAAGAAGGGACGACTCTTCATGGCCCGCAAGGGAGCGGCGTCCCACCCGTTCCATTTCGGCATCCTCACGAAAGACCCGGACAACCCCGCATTCTCCGAAACCGTGTTCGGCGAGGTCACCGAGGGCTTGGACCTCCTCATTCCCTGGCTGGACACCGAAGTCCATGATGAGGTGGGCCTGACCAACACTTTCCTCCCCCGGGTCCGTCTGGGAATCAAGTCCGTGGTGGTCGAGGGGAACATCGCCTACCCCGGCGACGACTCTTGGAAGCCTCACGTGAAGATTCCTGAAGTGCCCGAAGCGACCCCCGCGGAGGAAAAGTTCATGGAGGCGATCAAGCCCTCCGAGGAGGAGCCCAAGAAGGAGGGAGACGCCAAGGAGGGGGATTCCGAGGAGGATGCGCCAGCGCCCAAGAAGGACGGCTGAATCGTCCTGAGAGGAGAGGGCGACCTCAACCCCTCCTCACGCCTCGGCAGACCCCTCCTCGGCGTAGCGGGACCGCACCTGCTCGGCGCCCGCTTCCGCCACATCCAGAAGGTGTTGAAGGCCTCGAGGATCGCTGATCCGAAGACTGACCTTCCCTCCCTTCTTGAGAAGATTCACCCGTACTTCCACGCCAAAGGCCTCCCGAAGCCGGCTCTCGATCTCCACTTCTTGAGGATTTCGCACACCCGGCCCACGACCAGGAGCCTGGCCCGGAGCCCCACCGCGCGCCCGTTCCGCTTGGAGCTCGCGTTCAAGATCGCGCACGGAAAGCCCTCTTTCCGTCACTTCTCTCGCCCAACGACGCTGGCGAACGGGCTCCTCCAGCCCCGCCAAGGCGCGTGCATGCCCCATAGTGAGCTTTCCGCCCTTCAGTGCTTCCCGCACGTCCTTGGGCAACTCGAGGAGTCTCAGGTAGTTGGCCACGGTGGAGCGTTTCTGAGACAGCCGCTTGGCGGCTTCTTCCTGGGTCAAAGCGAAGTCGTCCATGAGACGGCGGTAAGCCTTGGCCCTTTCAATGGGGTCCAGGTCGGCACGCAGGATATTCTCGATGAGGGCCAGCTCGAGCATCTGCTGGTCCTCCGTCGCTCGCACCTGGGCCGGGATCTCCGCAATACCCAACTCCTGACAGGCTCGCCAACGACGCTCGCCGGCAATCAACTCATAGCCGTCGGCGGTCTTTCGCACGGCGATGGGCTGGAGGACACCGTGGAGCCTCACACTCTCAATGAGGTCATTGAGCTCCTGGATGTCGAACGTTCGTCGCGGTTGGTAGGGGTTCGGTCGGATCGCATCCACCGCAATCGTCTGCACTCCCAAGGGCGGTGCTTCCTGGGGGGTGGCCGCAGGCGGGGGAGAGGACCTGCGAATCAGGAAGTCCAGCCCCTTACCGAGTTTTCTGTCTGTCATGCCGGGTGATCTCCTTGACGAGTTGAGCGTAGGCCCGGGCAGCCCTCCCTTCAATCGCATTCGAAAAAACGGTTTGTCCCCGTGACCTCGCGGTGGAGACGCTCGGGTCTTCCGGAATAAGAGTCCCGCGGACCGTGACCCCCTCCGCCACCCCTTTGCGACGAAGGCTGGCGAAGTCCTGATCCACCAGCGACCGTGTCGGCAGAACCCAGAGATCCGCGCTCTCTGCCAACTCCTTGAGGGGGCCCAAATCCGGGAACTCCGAGGGGGCCCGAGAAGGGGAAAACGGAAAGAGGATCAGGTCTGCCGCAGCGCACGCAGTCCGGGTCAACCATCCCATGGTTGGGGGACAATCCAGAAGGATCCATGGATACGTAGGCGCCAAGTCCTGAATGACAGCCTTGAGGGCCCGACCGCGTGGGCGTTCCAGGTTCTCTTCGTCCATGGTGACGTCGCCGGGAATCAGGTCCAGCCCTGGTTGAACCGAGCGCACGAGAAGTCCGGCCCGCTCCGGAGCCTCATCCCCTTTCAGCAGGCTTTCGAGGATTCCGGAGCGACTCCGGGGAATGCCCAAGACCTGAGCCGCGTCTCCCTGGGGATCTAGGTCAATCACCAACGTGCTCTGGCCGGAGATGCGGAGAGCCTCGGCGATGTGGAGCACCGTGGTCGTCATTCCCATTCCCGGGGTCCCACCCGCCACCGCAACAACTCGAGACATGAATCTGTGTCCTTTGTTCCACGTGGAACATCGGGTTTCCTGGTGAAACACCGCCTGCTCCCGTAGACTTTTGCACTATGTGGGGGACCCTCGTCAAGTCGAGCGCCAAGGAAGCCTTCCGGCAGATCAGCCCATGGGTCCTCCTGGGCGTTGTCCTGGTGGCCAGCTGCGCCGTCGGGTTTCTCCCCGTCCGCCTGGGTGATCCAACAGCCCGCCATGCTTCCAACCTGATCGCCCTCCAGCGCTTCTTGGGACTCCTCTTTGCAGCCATCGTGGCTGTCCCCTCTGTGACTCCTCCATCCCGATTCCATTTTGGTGCCCCACGGTGGGGCCCAACCCCATGGGGACCCCACCTAGCCAGCCAGAGCCTGTTCTTAGGACAGGCGGCTGTGTTGGCGGCCTTCTTTGCGCTCTGCACCCTCGTCCAAGCGGGCATCCTCCTGTTGACGGGAGCCCACGAGCCTCCCCGCTCCTGGGTGGGGACCTTGACCTCGACATGGTTCTATGGTTGGGGTTGTCTGGCTCTGGCCCGCGCTCTCGCTGCTTGGCTGTCACTCCGCCAGACCCTCAGCACTTTCCTTGCCCTGACCCTCTTGTTGCCCATCCTTCTGAAAGGTGGGGGGGAGATTTCCGCAGTGTTCGTCAGCCTCTTTCCGGGCCCCTCGTGGCTGAGCATGACGGGAGCTGACCCCTCAATGGAACCCCGACGAGCCCTCCTCCATGCGACCAGCGCCACCCTTTTCATCGTCGCATGTAACCTCTTGGCTGCCCATGGCTTAGCGCGCAATCATCTGGGAGCGCGTGGTCTTGATCGTCGCAATTCGAAAGCGTAGCATTGTGTTTGGTGCGCGGACAGGCAGGGAGGCCCCCTTGCTATATCGCATCGGAGATATTTCTTGCGCTACGGCATTCTCGGCGACATCCACGGAAACATGGAAGCTCTGGATGCGGTTCTCCAGCATCTCGAAGCCGAGAAGGTGGACCACTACGTCAGCGTCGGCGACATCGTCGGATATGGCGCGGACCCCGGTCCCTGTCTCGATCGTATCCGGGAGATCGGCGCGACCGTGGTGGCAGGCAACCACGACTGGGCCGTCGTGGGGCGCCTGGACTGCACTTTCTTCAATGCCTATGCCAAGGCCGCCGTCGAGTGGACGGCCCAAACACTGACCGCCGAGCAGATGGCGTGGTTGGAGAATCTGCCCCTCACGGCGCGACTTGGGGATGACTTGGAGGTGGCCCATGCCACCCGCGAAAACCCGGAGCGATTCGACTATATCCAGACCTACTACGACGCCGCCCGCTCCATCAACGCGATGGTGACCCCAGTCTGCTTCCTCGGGCACTCTCACGTCCCGTTGGCGTTTCTCATGCGTGAACAGATGGAACTGTCGGTCGATCCCCTGCTGGACCTGCAGGGGGTGGGGAGAGCTCTCATCAACGTGGGGAGCATCGGCCAACCGCGGGACGAGAACCCCAAAGCCGCTTGCGCCGTTTTTGATGCGAAGACCCGACGGTATGAGCTGCGTCGCGTCAGCTATGACGTGGATCGCACCTGCCAGAAGATTCTCGCGGTCGGCCTTCCCCAGATTCTCGCGGACCGACTCCGGTTCGGGCGATAGAACACCTGGCGGGCGAGGCGGGAACTCAAAGGTCCTTCAGCAAGATGATCTCCGAGCGCAAGGACGCGCCATCGATCTCCACGATTCCCACGCTGGGGGAGGGGTGGCTCGCCGACGCGGAACCGGGGCCAAACCAAAGGCGGTCGTCGAGGGTGGCCGAGAACGCCTCGGCGGGGCGACCAAAGAGCACCACCTTGGGCTCTCGATCCTCCACCAACTCTTGAATGACGGGGCGAGGCTCATTGGGGTTGCCCACGTCATGGACCGCCATGACGAGAACACCGCCCATTTCCTTGGCGAAGACCGCCTCGAAGGGGAAATCCTCCGGCGCATCGCCCATCCCCAACACCCCCGAAATGGGGGAGATGTTTGAGAGTTCGTTCAAGACGTCCGGGGAGCCGATTCGGCCGCAATGGACGATGAAATCCATCCCGTCGAAAAGGTCAAGAACTCCGGGGTGAATCCCACCGGAAGTGTCTGCGAGTACTCCGATCCACATAGTTTCCGATGCGTCCGCTGCCCTTTTCGCCTGTCCGATGGAGGCTAACAAGGGGGACTTGGAGGCCAAGAGAGTCAGGAAGTCCACAAGGAGTTTCCGGTCTCCGAAAACTCAAGCCTGACGCAGATAAGACAGCTCCTCCGGCAACCCTTCCAACCCATCCTCGCCCAATCGATGCTGGAACAGGAGTTGGATGTGGCGAATGGGTTGGCGATCACCTCGAAACAAGACCCGTCGGTCGTCGAGATGGCTTCCCGCCAGGAGAATCACCTTCATCAACGAACCCGCGTAGCACGTCTCGGACCCCATGGTCATGTCCACGGGCGTGCCGTGGTGAGCCACGATCTTGGCGATCATGGAGGCGGGACGAGCGTGAAGGACGCAACCCTCCGGAAGCTCGAGTTCGACGGTCTCCGTCGTCGTGTACTTCCGGATCAGCTCCTGGGCGAGCGGACGGCCTCCCTCCAGGATCGCATGGGTGTAGAACAGCGCCACGTTGATCAGCCAATCCAACACCCGGTCCGGCTGAACGATGGAACGCACCTTCTCGATCCCCGGATCCTTGCGACCGTCCTCGGAGAAATGGTCGAGCAGTTGGATGAAGAGGGTCACGAGACGACTGAAAAGGACGGCCATGCCCACCGCGTGCCGAAAATCGGCGACGTGGGGATCCTTATGTTCCACGGCGCTGTTGCGAACAAAGGTGTCGTAAAGACTTTGAATGTTCTCGAGTTTCGCGCCGAGAAACCGGGCCTGCTGCTCCTGGCACACCCTTTCGTAGATCTCCCACCGCTCCCGAACACCTTCCACGCGTCGACCGCGGAACCTCTCCTCGAAGGTCTTCAGTGCGGAGACGAACTGGCTGGCCATCGATGCGACTTGGCCCTCGACATCTCCAGCCTCCTCACCCGTGGCGGTGTGAGGCAGTTTCTTGCGATGCAAGCTGTCTTGGAGAATGAACGAGCGAGCTGGCTCGCTGGTGGCCAAGGAGGCTCCGCAGATTCGAATCGACTCGTCTCGCACGGCCTGAAGAAGCTGGCGCTCCGCCATGTCGACCTGCTCGAGGATCCCCCGGACGTCCTCTTCCGCGCTGGCGGCGAGGTCGTCCTTGCCGGGGACCCAACTTCGGGCGGATCGAATCTGGAGAGTCTTCAGCACATGTCCCGCGGCGCTCAAGAGCTTCAGGCCTATGACCAGCTCCAACAGGACCGCAAAGGTTCGATTGTAGTGGGCGTCGTAGTCCTCGAGGAGCTCCGCCGTGTCGGCGGCCTCTTCGTGGAGGGTGGCGTGGAACCGACGGCTGAGCCGAGCCTGGGGATGGCGGTCGACCAGATTGGCCAGATGGACAAGCCCTGTCATCTGTTCCGCCAGAATCCCCTGGAATTCCTCTTCGGAGCAGACGGTGTCAGGTTCCTCGGCCTCGGGGGGCAGTTTCCCTGTCTCTTCGTCACTGATCACGGTTCTCCAGCCTAACGGGAGGGCGCATTCTTTCAATCCACGGGGTAGCATGGACTTGCATCGACCCCCTGCTTGCTCCACCCTGCGGGGCGCGATAGCGTCCCCGTAGTGAGCCAGGATTCCCCTGACATTCATGAAATCTCCCTCGACAATGGCTCGAAGCGGGGTGGACCTCACTCTCGACCTGATCTCCGCGTGGGCCGTTCTTACGGCTTTCGGGCTCCCACGGGCGTGGCTCTTCATAGGTGTTTTCAGCCTCGCAGCCCTCGGCATCGGCCTCTATGGGCCCGATCGGCCCCGAGCCCCGGGGGTTCGTTTCTTGGCCATCGCTTTTTGCACCGGCGTGGCGAGCGCCGGATTGGCGTGGGCCGGCTCCTCCCCTTGGCTGCCTTGGATCACCTGGACGGTGGTGACGACCTTGGTCCGCGGCCTCGCACGATGGGTTCGAACCCGGCGGGCCCCTCCTGCTCTCATCGTGGGAACCGGGCCGGATTCGCGACGCCTTGCCCGTGATCTTCGGCGCATGGACTGGCCTGTTTTCCGGATCCTCGGCTTATGGGAGCCCTCTGGGCCGAGTGGACAGCTGGACCTTCTCCCGGTTTTGACTGTCGGTGCCATCCCCTCGGACACTCTTGTTTTTCTGGATCCCAGTCATCGTCCCCGGCATCTTCCCGAGGACGCCTCCGTGCTTCGTCTGCGACGACGCTTCCTGGAGGAGGAAGGGGGCTGGATTTGGGAGGACGAAGAGGGTGGCACCTTTCGCTTGGACCCCGAAGGACCCGCCCAGGGTCTGAGTGGCACCGTGAAGCGCCTGGGTGACACGTTGATCGTCCTCGCTGCCCTTCCGGTGGCCCTCAGCGTCATTCTCGTGGCCGCCATCATCCTGCGGCTCCGCGAGGGCCGCCCCATTTTCTACAGGCAAGTCCGATGGACAAGAAACCGTAAACCATTTTATATCTGGAAATTACGAAGCATGCCCGTGGACGCCGAAGGGAACGGCCAGCCCGTCTGGCCCTCGGCCCACGACCCCCGTATCTCCCCCTTCGGAGCCATTCTCCGCCGCCTTTGGCTCGACGAGCTCCCCCAAATCTGGAACGTCCTCACCGGAGACTTGAGTTTGGTCGGTCCCCGCCCCGAGCGCCCCGTCTTCGCTCAAGTATTTCTCGATGGACTGTCGATGTATCACATGCGATATGCCGCTCGAGCTGGAATCACCGGTTGGGCCCAGGTTCAAGGATACGTGGGCAACACTTCCTTGAGAAAAAGGCTCTTTTGCGATCTGCAATACATCGATCGCTGGAGTCCGGGTCTCGACCTGACGATTCTCGTTCGCACCCTGTGCCAAATGGTGCGGCGTCCCCGACGCCGGCGATTCGATTACGTCCCCGAGAGAGGTACCCCCATTCCTTGACTCGGGCCGTCTAAGGAGGTGGGAACCATCACTGTCCGCGCATCCCTCGACACCTACCTCTCCGAGATCAACGGCATCCCCTTGCTCACCGCCGAAGAAGAGGAGGCCTTGGGCCACCGGCTTCGGCGTGGGGACTTCGAAGCCCGTGAAACCATGATTCAAGCGAACCTACGTCTGGTGGTTTCAATCGCCAAACGCTACGCCCAACGGGGCCTTCCCCTCATGGACCTGGTGGAGGAAGGCAACCTCGGACTCCTCAAGGCTGTCGAGAAATTCGACCCCGAAGAAGGGTGCCGATTCAGCACCTATGCGACATGGTGGATCAAACAGAGCATTCGCCGAGCCCTCTCCAACCAGTCCAAGACCATTCGCATTCCGTCGTACATGCTGGAACTCATGTCCCGCGTGAAAACGGTGTCCCTCGAGCTCTGCCACAGCTTGGAACGCCAGCCGGATCTCGATGAAGTTGCCGAAGCCTTGGCTCTGGAGCCCTCGGAGCTCAAGTCCATGCGGCGCGCCATGGCCACGAGCCAGGCCTTGGACCAGGTCATCTCGCTCAACGCCGCAGCTCCCACGTCCGAGTTGGTACGAGACCAAGAAAGCCCTTCTCCCGAGACGCAAGCTCTCCACAACCACGAGATCGAGCAACTCCACGAGATCCTCGAATCCATGGACGAGGAGGAGCGAACGATCCTCAAGTTGCGCTACGGCTTCCACGGAGAGGAACCCATGACTCTCAAAGCCATCGGAAAGATCGTGGGCATGACCCGCGAGCGGGTTCGACTCATTGAACTACGCTGCCTCCGGCAGCTCCAAGCCATCCTCGAATCTTGAACGTGCGGTCACTCGCACGATTCTCTGGGCCCCCAAGACCAGGGAACCACCGTAGCGCGTCTCCCTACCGGTTGTGACCTGTCACCATCACATTGTCGTGGAGAACCCATCGAATCCCCGTGGAGACCGAAGCCTCTTTTCCACATGACCCGCTCGAGAAGCCCTGGAATCCCCCGCATCCTCCACGATCGATCTGCTTCTTCCCTGCCTCTCTCACGACTTTCCCACACCCATAGCGCTCTACGCAGACGCCCTAACCCCCTCCATGCTCGCTACATAGAACCAGCTTGCTTGGTTTCTCCACAAATCTAGCCCACGTTAAGGAGATGACTGAGAGATAGATAGAGAAGAAGGGAAGAGAAGACAGGACAACCCATGCCGAGCGACCTACCTGCCTACGCCCTCGCTCCCCCTCGCTCCCTCTACGTCCACATTCCGTTTTGTGAGTCGAAGTGCTCCTACTGCGCCTTCAACTCCGTCGGCCGCGAACATACCCCCTCCGGACAGATCTCCGCCTACGTCGACGCTTTGATTCGCGAGCTCACTGAACTACGAATTCATCAACCACTCGAGACGATCTACATCGGTGGTGGAACCCCTTCCATCCTCGATCGCTCCTCGTGGAATAGACTGGCCGAAGCCATCCTTCGCCATGCCCCTTTGGAGGCGAAGGCCGAATGGACCGTCGAGATGAATCCCGGGACTCTCCATGACGCCAAACTTCGTGACTATCGAAGCGTCGGTGTCACCCGGATCAGCCTCGGTGCTCAATCTCTCGACCCACTCATCCTCCGATCCCTCGAACGTATTCACTCTCCCGAGGATGTTTTTCGCGCCGTGGACAGGATCGTCGAAGAAGGCTTTCCGTCCTTCAATCTCGACCTCATCTATGGTCTGCCGGGGCAGGGTCTCCAGAGCTTCGAAAGCGATCTCGACGCTCTCCTTGCCCTTGATCCTCCTCATCTTGCCCTCTACAACCTCCAATTCGAGGACGGAACCACCCTCAGTCTTCAGCGTCTGGGCGGCCACGTTGAGGAAGAGCGAGAAGAGGTGCAGATCGCCATGTTCACTTCGGCCTGTGAGCGCACGGCGGCCCACGGTCTTCTTCAATACGAGATTTCGAACTTTGCCCTTCCCGGCCACCGCGCCCGGCACAATGAAGTCTACTGGGAAAACGCACCCTACTTCGGGATAGGCGCGGGCGCCTGGGGTTGCGTGGGGGGCGTTCGCTATCGAAACGTTTGTTCAGCCGATCGCTACATCAAGCGGATCGAAGCGGGCGAGTCGCCCCGGGATGAAAACGACGTCTTGGATCGTGACGCCCTCTTCTTGGAATCCCTTGTCGTCATGCTTCGACATGTGAATGGAATTGATAAGTCGCTCATGGAGGAGCGTTTCGGTTCAGGGTGTCTGGATGAGTCGATCCCGCTCTTCCAGCGATGGATCGCGTCGGGGTGGATGCACTGGCGAGACGGACGGTGGGCCTTGACCCAGGCCGGTCAACTCGTTTCCGATTCTCTCTTCCTGGAGCTCTTGCCGTGACTTCGGGTTCCACTCTCGTGGTGGACAACCGCGATTCTTTCGTTTGGAACCTCGTGATGCAGTTGCGAGAACTCGGAGACCGGCCCGAGGTGTTGCCTTCTCACAAGGTCAGTGAAACGACTCTTGCCGCCCATCGGCCCGGGCGCATTCTGCTTTCTCCGGGACCTGGGACGCCCCAAGATCACCCCGGGACGAGCCTGGCTTTGGAGTGGGCTCGGCCCAGGATTCCCGTACTCGGGGTTTGCTTGGGGCTGCAAGTCATCGGTTGCTCGGCCGGCTGGCCGCTCGAGCGAGCGCCGATGGCGACTCACGGGAAAACGTCCCTCCTTGAACACGATGGCGAAGGGATTTTCGCCGGACTTACCAGTCCCCTGTCCGTGATGCGTTACCATTCCTTGGTCTTGAGGCCTCGGGTGCCACAACAGAATCTCGTTGTGACCTGCTCCATCCGGGAGGACGGCCGCAACCTTGTGATGGGACTTCGGGACACGGGACGGGCCATCGAGGGCGTGCAGTTCCATCCGGATTCCTTCGCGACGGAATCCGGAATAGAAATGATGCGGAACTTCTTGTCTTGGTGACGCCGATGAGCTTTTTCGAGAGACTACAATCCCGATGCCGATCGATTTCGAGTCATCTGTGCGTGGGCATCGATCCCCGCCTCGCATGGATGCCGGATGAGTTGTCGTCTGGCGACGGACCCGATGAACGGGCTCTTGCCTTGGAACGGTTCGGCTTCGAGATCTTGGACCTCGTTTCCGATCAGGCCGCGTGCGTCAAGCCACAGAGCGCGTTTTTCGAACGAGAGGGCTGGCGAGGTGTCAGAGCCCTGGAGCGCATCTGCGCAGAAGCACGCCGCCGCGGGCTTCTTGTCATAGGCGACGTCAAGCGAGGGGACATCGGTTCCACGGCCCAGGCGTACGCGGAAGCGGCGTTCGGCCGAGATGGATCGGAAGACATTCTTTTCGACGCTGTGACGGTGAACCCATACATGGGGCGCGATGCCGTTCTTCCCTTCTACGAGTTAGGACAACGACGGGGTTGTGGTGTCTTCGTTCTCATGCGGACGAGCAATCCCGGCGCCGAGGATCTTCAGAACTGCCTCATCGATGGGCGTCCGCTGTACGAACGCGTGGCGGCGCTCTTGAGAGAGTGGGCTCCAAAGGGTGATTTGGGAGCCGTCGTGGGCGCAACCCGACCGGAGGAACTCGAATCCGTCAGGCAGATGCTTCCTGATCATTGGTTCCTCTTGCCTGGCGTCGGAGCCCAGGGAGGGACGATGTCGCAGGCGGCCAGATCCGTGGATGCCAAGGGGAGTGGAATACTCGTCAACGTTTCCCGCTCCATCGGACACGCCTGGCGAACACGTGGCAGAGAGACCGCACCCGCGGATTGGAGAGATGAAGTGCGTGCGGCGGCCATGGCTTATCGTCGGGATCTCGAGGAAGCCATCGAGGCACGCTCATGAAATCTGCGAGCCCGTGGTACGAGAAGGCTTTCCGCCGCTCCTACCTCGATGTCTATGCTCATCGTTCGGAGGAAGCCGCGCTAGCGGAGGTGTCCTGGATACGCGACGCAACCTCCATGAAACATGGCGACCTCGTCTTGGATTTGGCATGCGGCAGCGGGCGGCATGCTCGGGCGCTCGCGTCGGGCGGGCTTCGTCTCGTCGCAGTCGACCTCTCGATGGATCTCCTCCGAGCGGCAGGACGTGATGCGCACGTCTCATACCTGCGAGCCGACATGCGATCCCTTCCCCTCATGGACGGGCTCTTCGACTATGTGGTCAATCTCTTCACTTCGTTCGGTTACTTCGATTCGGATCGAGAGAACGCCCTGGTGATCGAAGAAGCCGCGAGAGTTCTGCGACCCCAAGGGGGCTTTCTCATCGACTTCCTCAATGCACCAGCAGTGGAGAAGGGGCTCGTTCCAAGGAGTTCGAAAGTCGTGGATGGGCGGCGATTCGACGAGGCACGGAAGATCACGTCCGGACGGCGACGGGTCGAAAAGACGGTGACTCTCATCGAAGATGGCGTTCCCACCGAGAGTTGGAAAGAGTCAGTCCGGCTTTTTGATCGAGATGAGATGACATCGATGATGAGAGCCGCGGGTCTCACAGTCGACGCGGCTTTTGGTGGGCTCGATGGTCGAGCGTGGTCGCCGGACGCTCCACGTCTCGTATTGGTGGCCCATAAATGAGTCACCCCAAACCCCGCCATCTGGGGCGTGCCGCCATTCAAGGTGACGAAGAAGCGTGGGGTTGGCTTCGTGACGACCCACCTCAGCCGCTGCATTCACCACGGGCCGCCTTCGGCGATCATTCTCACTGGGACGCTTTGGGCTCCGGTGCGACGGCGATCATCGCCGGGCAGCAGCCAGGTCTCTACACCGGACCCCTCTACGGTCTGTACAAGGCCGCAGCGGCCATCGTACGAGCCAGAGAGCTCCGAAAGCGCGGGAAAGCGGCCGTCGCCGTGTTTTGGTTGGCCTCGGAAGATCATGATCTCGATGAGGCCAATCGCCTCTATCTTCCCGCCGACGACTGGCGCACGCATAGGCTGCATCGTCTCTCCACGGTAGCTCGGGGGCGTAGTCTGGATCGCATACCGATCGATGCGAAGGACGTCCGGAACCTGGAGGAGTGGACGTGTGCCTCGAACTCGGGCCCGCTCATCCCGGAATTCCATCCGAGAGTCGGGGAAACAATTGCATCGTGGACACGACGCCTCTACGCATTGATCTTCGATCCGACGGAGCTTTTGATCGTCGAGCCGCGGGACTTCGCTGAACGGCTGGTCGACCACCGAGAACAGGTCATCGCGAACCGCTCGGTGCTGCAAGACATTCTCGTCTCGCGAGCCGGCGCCTTGGAGGAGGCGGGGTACGATCTCCAGTTGGGCCGACCCGATGCCCGTTGGAGTCTCCTCTTCGAAGAAGACGCTCAAGGGCGTCGCCAGCGGTTGCTGGGGACGGAGAAGGACTGGGCAGAATCTCTCGCGAGGCACCCAGAGCGCATCAGCTCGTCGGTTTGGACACGCCCCCTCGCTCAGCAATGGCTCTTTCCCAGAAGTGAACAGATCTGCGGTCCCGGCGAACTGGCGTACATGGCTCAACTCATCCCCGCGTTTCGAGTCTTGAACCTCACTCCTCCCGTACTGCGACCGCGTCCCAACCTCTGGGTGATCGATGAGCAGGATCGAGAAGACCTGGAGCGGTTGGGCCTCGAGATGGGGGACGTCCTTCAGTCTGGGGGTTCGAAGTTGGAGCCGGGGGAGGTCCTTCCCGAATCATGGGCCGAAATGTTGGAGCAGATAGCCTCCATGGAGGAGCGCTTGCGGCCTGCTGGCAAGGACCTTGTCTGGGCGGAAAGAGACTTGGCGGCGATGCGCCGCCAATGGAGAAAGTCCGTCGCCTCTTTCGAGAAGACTCTCCGGAGTCGGGCCCGAAAGGAAAAAAGGGATGAATTGGTGCGTCGGCATCGTTTGAGAGAGAAGCTATACCCGAGAAACCGGCCCCAGGAGAGGATCTGGTCACCGGCTTGTCTGGCTCCCCAGGATCCGAGGAGTTTGGGTCGGCGACTGTTGGAACGCTTGGCCACTCTCGAATCCCGCGCGGGCACCTGGTTCTGGAAGAGATACGACGAACGATGAGTAAGACATCCATCCTGGCTTTCGGGGCCCACCCGGACGACGTGGAACTGAACGCCGGGGGGCTCATGGCCCTCACCTCGGCGCGAGGGGAACGAACCGTGATCTGCCATCTCACGCGTGGCGAGATGGGAACTCGCGGGACGCCAGAGACGAGAGAGCAGGAGGCCCGAGCCGCGGCGAAGACGTTGGGGGTGTCCGAATTGGAGTTCTTGGGACAGCCCGACGGGTGGATCGAAGAGAGCGAGGCGGCGAAGCGCCGCCTCGTGACCGTGTTGCGTCGGCACCGTCCGAGTCTCGTCTTGGCGCCCTATTGGAGCGATCTCCACCCGGATCACGCGACGACGGGCGCCCTCGTCCGCAAGGCGGCGTTCCTGTCCGGACTCGCCCGTATCGACGACGGACTTGCCCCCTGGCGCCCGGCCCGGGTTCTGTATTACATGTCCCACGATCCCATTCCGGCGGACCTCGTCGTGGATATTTCTTCGGTCTTCGAGACGAAAAGGGCGGCGGCTTTGTGTTACCGCTCCCAGTTTCATGATCCGGATTCGACCGAACCGGAGACCTTTATCTCGCGGAGCGATTTCTGGGATTTCTGGGAAGGTCGCGCATCGTGGTGGGGCCACTTCGTGGGGGTACGCTACGGTGAGGGTTACTTCGCGGACGGGCCGATCCCGACGCGCAACCCGGTCGAAATCTTTCAAGGATTCGGCAAGTACAAGAACGCCGACCCGGAGGAAGGTGAATGAGAATCGGTATCGCTTGTTATCCGACCTACGGCGGAAGCGGCGTCGTAGCAACGGAGCTTGGACTTGCCTTGGCGGAAATCGGGCATGAGGTTCACTTCCTGGCCTACGAACCGCCCATTCGGCTGACGAGTTTTCACTCGAACATTTTCTACCATCAGGTGGGAGTCCCCGACTATCCTCTCTTTCGTTACCCGCCCTATGCTCTTTCGCTGGCGACGAAGATGGCGGAAGTCGTCGACCAGTACGAGATCCAGTTGCTCCACGTTCATTACGCCATCCCCCATGCCGCAAGCGCTTGGATGGCGAAGGAGATGGTAGCCCCGAGGAAGCTGGGCGTCGTGGTGACATTGCATGGAACCGACATCACGATCGTCGGTCAGGATGCTTCCTACAAGCGGGTCACCCGTTTCACCCTCGATCGGGCCGACGGGGTTACGACGGTTTCGAATTACCTCCGCGATGAGACACGTCGGGTCATCGAGACGAACAAGAAGATCGAGGTCATTCCGAACTTCATCGACCTCAATCGTTTCGACGCCCACCCCTGTCCCGACGCCCAGGCTCTCCACGGAGAGAACGACGAACTGTTGCTCGTACATACCTCGAACTTCCGTCCCGTGAAGCGCGTGGGCGACGTGGTGGAAGCGATGGCCCTCGTCGCGAGAGAGGTACCCGTGAAACTCCTCCTCATTGGAGACGGGCCGGACCGCCCCGCCGTCGAGGACCGTGTCAAGGAGTTGGGCTTGGCGAAGAAGGTGAGTTTCTTGGGATCTCAGGAATCCGTCGAGAGGATTCTTCCTTGCGCCGATGTCTTCGTCTTGCCTTCGATCTACGAGTCTTTTGGCCTTGCGGCCCTGGAAGCCATGGCCAGCGGGCTGCCGGTCGTGGCGACCAATACAGGTGGAATCCCCGAGGTGGTCGAGGATGGAGTCACGGGTTTTCTCGTCTCACCAAGGAACCCGAAGGCGCTGGCTCGGGCAATTCGCGAGATGGCCTTGGACCCTGATCGACGGCGGGCCATGGGACAGGCCGCCCGGGCGAGGGCGGAAGAACTCTTCGACATTCGAAAGATTCTTCCGATCTACGTGGCTCACTACGAACGTGTCCTCGAGGGTCTGGCCGGGCGCAGCCAGGCGGCGGTCGTCTGAGGGTTTTCCGGCCCGTGCCTATTTGGGGATAGAGGTCAAATGGCGGAGACGCTCGCGAGTGATCTGCGCGATGTCGCCGTCCGGACTCTCGAGTTGATACTTCTTGGCGACGCCATCGACCATGGCTTCGGTCACGCGCACGAAGGCGTCGAAGACACCCTCGCCGGTCAGGCCATTGGTTGCGAAGGCCGGAAGTCTTGCCGCGTTGAGATCGGCCTCCATGTCTTCGATGGGCATCGCGTCCGCGAGGTCGCGTTTGTTGAACTGGAAGACCAGGGGAATCTCTTCGATGTTCAGGCCGTTGGCGGCGAGGTTCTCGCCCAGATTCTTCAGGCTCTGAATATTCTCGGCACGCCGCTCTTCGGAGGAGTCCGCCACGAAGACGACGGCATCCGCGCCCATGAGCACGTACTTTCGGGTGAGGTTGTATTTCACCTGACCCGGAACCGTGAAGCCTTGGATCTTGACTTTGTAGCCCCCCAAGACGCCGAGGTCGATAGGCAGGAAGTCGAAGAAGAGGGTCCTCTCTTCGTCGGTCTTCAGTGAAACCATCCGTACGGTTTCCTCGGGGTCCAGCACCGAATGGATATACTTCAGGCTGGTGGTCTTGCCGCCGAGGCCAGGGCCGTAGTAGACGACCTTGGTGTTGATGGTTTTGTCTCGAGTGTTGACGATGCTCATCTTATTGCAGTCACCCTATCCACGACTGTGAGGGGCCACAGGTGTCATCGGCAGAACAGGATGGGAATCTGAAACGGGAGGCGAAATGCCCAGGCGTGTCTATCTGGATCATGCGGCGTCGAGTCCACTTCTTCCCGAAGCCGCGGAGGCGATGAGCCGCGTTCAGGCGACGGCGGCTGGGAATCCGAGCAGCCTCCATTCTGAGGGGCGTCGCGCCCGACGAGCCCTGGAAGACGCCCGAGAGACCCTTGCGGAGGCTTTGAAGTGCCCCTCGAAGCAAGTGATTTTCACCGGGTCGGCCACCGAGGCGAACAATGCGGCCATCCTCGGGGTTGCGCCCTTTCTCGAGGCCGCGGGCCGGCGGACTCTCCTCCTTTCTCCCATCGAGCACCCATCCGTTCTGGAGCCGGCGCGGCGGCTGGAGCGCCGCGGCTTCGTGCTCAGGTGGATGCCCGTTTTGCAGAGCGGGATCATTGATCTGGAGGCCGCGGCGGCTCTCATCGACGATTCCGTGGGTTTTTCCGCCCTCATGTGGGTAAACAACGAGATCGGGACCGAGCAACCCGTCCGAGCCTGGGCCGAGGTGTGTAGGCAGGCTGGTGTCGTTTTTCATTGCGATGGGGTGCAGGCGTTGGGGAAACTTCCCTGGGACCCCCCCGAGGGCGCCACCTTGGCGGTTTCGGCTCACAAGATCGGTGGACCTCGCGGTGTCGGAGCGTTGATCGTGCCGGCGGGTGTTCGTCTCGAACCTCTCTTGTTGGGGGGGAGTCAAGAGCGGGGCCGTCGCGCTGGCACCGAAAACGTTGCGGGAGCAGCGGGCTTTGCGGCGGCAGCGACAGCCGCAAGGGAACGAGAGTCGTCGAGGTCCGCCCACTTGGTGGCCCTGGAGCGCCTTCTGCGGGCGCGACTCGCCGAGAAGGTCCCCCGCATCGCATTCAACGTTCCGGAGGGAGCCCCGCGGGCACCCGGCCTGTGGAACCTCCACTGGCCGGGTCACTACGGCGAGACCTTGCTCATCCGGTTGGACTTGGAAGGTGTGGCGGTGAGCTTGGGGAGCGCTTGCTCTTCCGGGGCCGTGGAGCCCTCCCATGTTCTGGCGGCGCTTCAAGTGGATCGTGAAACCCTGTTTTCGTCGTTTCGGGTTTCGGCCTGCCATGGCACGACGGAGGAGGACATCGAGCAGTTTGTCGCCGTCCTCGCTCGGCTCGGACAAGAGGATGCTCGGGGGTGATCTGGGTTCGCGGTCGCGCCTGCGGCGGGGCCGATCTCCCCATCAATTGGTGTGCCGGAAAAAAACTTCTTCCCCCTAGAAGTTCTCAACGTGAGGACTCGTCGAGAGATCGACGCCAAAAAAAACGTGACGCAGTGCTACGCGGATCAGATGGGGGGGACACCGGTTGACGCTGGCGAAAGCCGCCTCTATAGTCCCCCCCTGTCCCGCGGTGATCATGAAGCATGTTTCATCGGGCCGGGTGGTGCTTATTCCGACAACATGGGGTGACCTGCAAAGAAGCAGACGAGGGTCGTCGTCTGCCCAATGGGTAGCGTATGTCGAGCAAGAAGAACGAGCGTTTCTGGGACAAGGTTCTCGAGGCCGTCAAGGAGGTCGTCAGCGGCGAGCAGTTCGAGACCTGGTTCACCAAGACCTCCTGTGCGGCCATCCGTGACGACGAGATCGTCGTGGAAGTGCCCAGCAAGTTTTACTCGGAGTGGTTGCGTCGGCAGTACCTCGAGGTCATCAAGCAAGCTGTCCAGCGGGTCAGAGGCGTAGATGGTGCTTCGATCAGCTTCCAGATCGCGGCGATCGCGCATGCGGGGGCGGTAGGTTCCTTGCCGCGGACGGCGGCCTTGCCTCGAAGGAGCTCGAGCCGCGACCGTGGGACACAGGACCGCGACCGTTTGCCTCTCAATCCGCAATACACCCTCGAGAATTTCGTCGTCGGAGCTTCGAACCGACTGGCCCATGCCGCATCGCTGGCGGTGATCGAGGACACGGGTCGCGTCTACAATCCCCTCTTCCTGTATGGTGGCGTGGGCTTGGGCAAGACTCACCTTCTTCAGGGCATCTGTCACGCGGTTCGCAAGCAGCAGCCGGACGTGCGGATTCGGTACATCCCCTGCGAACAATTCGTGAACCAATTCATCGCCGCCTTGGGAAAGAATCGGCTGGAGGAGTTTCGCGAACAGCACCGCCGCTTGGACATCCTGGTCATCGACGACATCCACTTTCTTGCCAGCAAGGACCACACCCAAGAAGAGTTCTTTCACACCTTCAACGCGCTCTACAACAACCAAAAGCAGATCATTCTGTCGTCGGACAGCGCGCCGAAAGACATACCGACCCTGGAGGACCGCTTGGTCTCCCGGTTCAAGTGGGGGCTCGTCTGCGAGATCGAGCCACCCACCTTTGAGACCAGGATGGCGATCGTTTTGAAGAAGGCGCGGCTCTACGGCGTCGAGGTTCCCGATGACGTGGTGGAATTCATTGCTTCGGCCATCCTTGTGAACGTTCGGGAGCTCGAGGGCGCCGTGACGCGCTTTTTGGGTTTCGCGCGGATCATGAAGAGGCCCCTCTCCCTCGAAACCGCCAAGGAAGCTTTGGGGGAGCTGGTCAGCTCCGCGCAGCGGCGGGTCACGATCGTCCGCATCGTCGACCTCGTCACGGAACACTTCGACGTGCGCCTGGCCGATCTGCAGTCGAAGAAACGAAACCACTCCATCGCCCTGCCCCGACAGGTTTGCATGTACCTGGCTCGCAAGTACACGAAGTTGTCTCTGGCCGAGATCGGCGGATTCTTCGGTGGCCGCGATCATTCCACCGTCATCTATGCCGTGGACAAGATCGAGCAGCTCAAGAAGAACGATATCGAGCTGCGTTCCGCCTTACAGTCCCTGGAGCGACGCTTGGAATCTTGAGGGGCGACCCGCACGGGATCGCGAGGGGGATCTCTGTTTGTGGATAACCCTTGATCTTTCCGTTTTCTCCAAGCCGTGGACCAATCACGATCCGGGGTTGGCGCGCCTCGGAACTGCTTTGTAGTTCATGTGTTATGAACGGTGGTCTTGGGTTCTCCATGGGGAAAGTCGGTGGAAACCTGCCCTTGTGGAGGGTGTGGAAAGGCTGTGGACGGAGTCTCTCGGCGCGGGGCCCACGAGCGCCGCTTGAAGACCCCGGGAGGCCAATTCCGAACCTCTTGAATGACCAAGACTTAGAGTTCACGCCCCAGGGCCGCTGGGCCCTGTTCCTCGCCCCCCTCTGAGCCTATAATCCCCAGGTCCCTCCGACCCTTGAATCATGGGGAATCAAGCATGAAATGCAGCGTCGCCCGGAAGAGCCTCCTGGATGGTCTGTCAGCCGTGGGGATGGTGGCCTCATCCCAGCCGATGGGCTATCAACACGTCCTTCTCCAGGCCGGGACCGACGGCTTCTTGCAACTGGAATGCACGGACGGCTCCATGTCCATCCGGTATCGGGTCCCTGTCGAATCCGTGGATGAGCCAGGCGTGGCCGTGGTCCCCGTGCAGAAGCTCACCTCGGTCACCAAGGAGTGTCATACCGACAGCCTCCAAATCCAGACGGATGAGGTCGGCAAGACCAAGGTGCGATCCGGCCGCAGCCTCTTTCAGCTTTTGGGTGAACGAGCGGAGGACTTTCCTACCCTTGCCGAGTTCCCCACCGAGAATGCTTTCGGAATGGACCGAGCCCGTCTTCTTCATCTGATGGAGAAGACTCAGTTTGCGGTGGCGCGGGAACGCTCGCGCTTCGCTTTCAATGGAGCGAAGCTGGAAATCTCCGGCACCGATGCGCGGATGATCGCGACGGACGGAAAACGACTGGCGACCAAGGTGATCCTGATCGACAACAGCGACGGAGTCGAGGCGTCCCCGATCATCCCCGTCCATGCCCTGCAGGTCTTCGAGAGGGTGCTCGGCGAAGAAGACGACCGGGTCCAGTTGGCTTTGGACGACACCCACGTGAAGCTCCAGACTTCGCGGGCCTTCGTCTCGGCTCCACTGCTCGTCGGGCGTTTTCCCGACTACCGGAAGGTGGTTCCCCAGGACTGTCCGATCCGAATCGCGTTTGATCGACAGGAGCTGATTCAGGCCTTCCGCCAAGCGGCGTTGTTCATCACCGAGGAGACGCGCTCGGTCCGCTTCCGGCTGGAGAATGGGCAGTTGAGTATTCAGGCGCAGGCCTTGGACGCAGGGGAGGCGACTGTCGAGTTGGACGCTCCCGACTACACGGACGAGCAGCCCTTCGCGATTTCACTGAATCCCCAGTTCATGGTGGACGGTTTGAAGGTCATGGATTCGGACCGCGCCGTCATTGAGCTGACCTCTCCGAACAACCCGGTGAAGGTGACAGGAGAGCCCGACTTCGTCTACGTCGTCATGCCTGTGACCATGCGGAATGGCTGAGCACCGCAAGCGGTCCCCTCATGATGCCGATTCCATCGGGGATATCCTCGATTCGTGGTTGGCGAAGGTGGAACGGGAGACCATGGGGCCCACCCAGCGTGTCGCGGCTGCGTGGCAAGGCGTCATTCGAGAGAACGAGCGCTTCAAGAAGACGCGAGTCGCCGCCTTTCGTTCCGGCGTGGCGGTGATCGAAGTGGCTTCTCCACCCCTCTGCGCGGAGTTGGCACAGTTCCAGCGAACGCGTCTGCTGGAACGGCTGAAAGAATTCATGGAGGGCGATCCGGTCGTCCGCGACCTGCGGTTTCGACTCGGCGCCTTCTGAGAGAGAGAAACGATGAGTCAAGAATACGATGCTTCCACCATCCAGGTCCTCGAGGGCATTGCGGCCGTTCGCAAGCGTCCCGACATGTACATCGGGGACACTTACGAATACGGACTGCACCACCTCGTCTACGAGGTGATCGACAATGCCATCGACGAGGCCCAAAACGGCTACGCCAATGAGGTCCATGTCACGATTCACACGGACCAGAGCATCACCATCACCGACAACGGCCGCGGTATCCCCGTGGACATTCATCCGAAGGAAGGCGTTCCCGCGGTCGAGGTCGTGATGACCAAGTTACACGCGGGCGGCAAGTTCTCGGACAAGAACTACAAGGTCTCTGGAGGACTCCACGGCGTGGGGGTCTCCGTCGTGAATTTCCTCTCGGAATTTCTTGAAGTCGAGGTGAGCCAAGGGGGGCAACTTCACCACATCGCATTTGCGCGAGGGGTGACGTCGCAGAAACTGACGGTGCGAGGGGCGACGGAAACGCAGGGAACCCGCGTCCATTTTCGACCGGACCCTGAGATTTTCTCGGTGACGGAGTTTGACGGCAAGACGATTCGTAACCGGCTGAGGGAGTTGGCCTTCCTCAACGCAGGGTTGACGATCGTCTTCACCGATGAGCGAGAGTCGGTGGAGGAGACCTTCTGCTTCGAGGATGGCATCAAGGCCTTCGTGAGGATGCTGAACGAGAACAAGAACGTCGTTCACCAGGATGTCATCTACTTCCGCACCGAAAAAGAGAACGTCGACGTCGAAGTTGCGATGCAGTACAACGACTCGTTTTCGGAGGTCGTGTACACGTTCGCCAACACCATCAACACCCGCGAGGGAGGGACCCATCTGTCCGGGTTCAAGGCGGCTTTGACCCGCTGCATGAACAACTACGGCAAGGCGTCCGGGCTCATCAAGGAGGGACGGACTCTCTCCGGCGAGGATTTCCGCGAAGGGTTGGCGGCCATCGTGTCCGTTCGTCTGCCCGACCCGAAGTTCGAGAGCCAAACCAAGATCAAGCTGGCCAATCGGGACGTCCAAGGCATCGTGGAGAACCTGGTCAACGAACAACTCTCTCAGTACCTGGAGGAGAATCCCGCTACCGCCAAGGCGATCATTCGCAAGGCCGCGGACGCCGCCTCGGCCCGCGAGGCCGCGCGCCGTGCTCGGGAACTGGTCCGTAGAAAAGGCGCCCTCGGAGGCGCCGGTCTCCCGGGGAAGCTGTCGGATTGCACCTCGAAGGATCGCAGTAAGTCCGAGCTTTTCCTGGTCGAGGGTGACTCGGCCGGTGGTTCGGCGAAGCAGGGCAGAGACCGCCGATACCAGGCGATCCTCCCTTTGAAGGGTAAGATCCTCAACGTGGAGAAGGCTCGCATCGACAAGATGCTGGGTCATTCGGAAATCCAGACGATCATCACGGCGTTGGGAACCGGGATCGGCGTGGATGACTTCGACATCACGAAACTGCGCTACAACAACATCATCATCATGACGGACGCGGACGTGGATGGCAGTCACATCCGCACACTCCTCCTCACGTTTTTCTACCGACAGATGCCCGAACTCATTCATGGCGGGCACGTCTACATCGCCCAGCCGCCCCTTTACAAGGTGAAGGCGAAGAGCAAGGAAGAGTACGTCACCAGCGATGCGGCGATGAATGAGCTGCTGAATTCTCGGGGGACGGAAGTCTCCACGCTCGTCCGCCGAGGCGAAAACTCCGCGGAGTTCACGGGCGAGGAACTCCGAGAGTTGGTGCAGGCCGTCGCGGCGATTCTAGAGCGAGAGGTTCCGCTGCGTCGTCGGGGACTCGATCTGATGACCTATCTCGCCCGAGCAAAGGACGGCGTCCTACCACGGTTCATGCTCACCGACCGAAGCGGTGAGGTGACGTTCGTGGAGAAGGCGGAGGATTTGGTCGAAGCCGTGGCCGGCCGGACCGTCCTGGAGGAAGGGGCTGTCGTGGAGGAGGACGCGCCGGCTCCGGATCTACGTCAACAGGAGATTCACGAGGCTCAGGCCCTGGAAGAGGCTCTTGCCACCCTGACGCGTTTCGGATTCGAGCCAGCCAGTCTCGAGTTCCCGGCCGAGTCGATCCAGGATCCAGAGAACGCGCCCTTCCTCTTCCAGGTCGGGGATGACGAGCAACCCTTCTTTGCCCTCGAGGATCTCCCTGAGTTGGTGAGAAAGGCGGCCAGTCGGGGCTTGGATATCCAGCGGTACAAGGGGTTGGGCGAAATGAACCCCGAGCAGCTTTGGGAAACCACCATGGACCCGGAGGAGCGGCATCTGTTGCGGGTCACCCTGGAGGATGTGGGCGTCACCGATCAAATCTTCACGATTCTCATGGGCGAGCACGTACAGCCTCGTCGAGAATTCATCGAGGAGCACGCCCTCAGTGTGAAGCAGATCGATGTCTGAGAGGCTGGTTTTTCGGTCACGGGGGCACGCTCGAGAAAACTAAGGGTTTTCCCCTAGTTTGCATCTCAAGTTGGAGCGGTCCTCGTTCGAAGAGTGCTACGGGGTCGGCTCACCCGGGGGGGTGTGCAGCAGAGACCCCTCTGGCTCTTCGCGCGAGAGTGTGCTGCCATGACTCAGACCGCTTCCGGCCTGCCTTCAGCCTTGATTCACGCTGAGAATCTCCCAAGTCCGCCCGCCGTGGCCGTCGAGGTCTTGCAGTTGACCGCTGATGAATCCGTGGGAATCGAGGAATTGGCCCAGGTTCTCGCCCGCGATCCCGCACTTGCGGCGAAACTTCTCAAGCTTTCCAATTCCTCGCTTTTCCGCCGGGGCGCGGAAGTAGCCAGTCTCGAGCGCGCCACCATGATGCTGGGCATCAAGACGGTGAAGCTCATGGCTCTCAGTTTCTCGCTGACGAGTCATCTGCCCCGTGCCGGGGGCCAGGGGAGTCGCTTCGATTACGACTCTTTTTGGCGCCACAGCCTGGTGGAGTCCGTGAGCGCGCGATCCCTGTCGGTCCTCGTGAAGAACAGGATGTCGGATGAAGCGTTCCTGGCTGGGCTCCTCGGACGCCTCGGTCAACTCGCCATGGCGGAGTGCATGGCGGAGACCTATGACGAAGTCCTCGAGCGCTCCGCTGGTGATTTGCCAGAAGCCGACGAGGAGCGACGGATTTTGGGGTTCGACCATCTGAGCGTCGGTGCTGCGCTTCTGGAGAGCTGGGGAATGCCCGCCGTGATTTCACGGGTCGTGCGCTCCATCGACCCCCGGGGAACTCTCGACGAGGAATTGGATCCCATCGAAGAAGATCTTTCTTGGATCATGAGGATGGCTCGTGCCACCACGACGGTGCTTTGCGACCGCAGGAAGGGCCCTGCCTTGCGATTCCTCAGAGAAGTGGCCACGGAGCGGTTCGGCGTGGACGAGGAGGCCATGGACGCCTTCATCGTGGGTCTACAGGCCGGGGTTGCGGAAACCGCCGCCCTTCTCAGTGTCGAGGCTCCGGATGAACCCCACGAAGATCTTCTTCGCCAGGCGCGGGACCAACTGATGCAGGTGAGTTTGGGAGCTGTCGCCGATTTGAATCAGACGGCGGAGCGGGCCCAGGTGCTCGAGAAGGAGAAGGAGCGATTGGCGAAGAAGGCGATGACGGATGCCTTGACCGGGATACCGAATCGTCTGTCGTTCGACGAGATGCTGGCAGCGACTCTCGAGCGCATGGCGGGAGATGATAGGGGTGGCACTTTGGGCCTTCTCATTCTCGACGTCGATCACTTCAAGGTTTTCAACGACACGCACGGCCATGCGATCGGAGATGAGGTCTTGAAGATGGTCGCCCGCTGCTTGCTGGACGTGACGCGGGAGGGGGACCACTCGGCCCGTTATGGCGGAGAAGAATTCGTGGTGATCATTCCCCACGCCACGGACGAAGTCCTGGTCCAGGTCGCCGAGAGGGTGAGGCGGCGCATCGAAGACGAAAAGCTCGTCACCGATGACGGGAGAGTCCTCAGCGTGACGGTCAGTGTGGGAGGCGCATGTGCAACGGGCGTGCGGACGATGCGTGAGGCAGAGAGCCTGCTCAAGGAGGCGGACGCCAACCTCTATCGAGCGAAGGAGGACGGCCGCAATCGCTCGGTGTGCCGGCGCCTTGATCGCATTGACGTGTTGCGCTGAAGGTCGGTTTCGGTCAACCCATGATGTGGGTCAAGCCTCCGGCTCCCGCCGATCCTGATGCTCATCCGCGGCCATCTCCGCCGCATTCGTCTCGGTTGCGACGTCGTCCGACGCTTCCGGCTCAGAGTCGTCGCGGGGGATCCCTGCGTCGTTCGTTTCGCTGTTCTTCTTCAGGATATCCTGGCGGGCTGCGGCGTCGGTCATCCGGTCCATCTCTTTCAATTCCGCCTGCATGTCCTGAAGACCCGCCTTGAACTGAACGAAGGACTTCCCGAGGGAGCGTCCTACCTCCGGCAGCCGGCGGCCGAACAGGATGAGACCCAGCACCACGAGAACGAAGATCTCCTGGGGGCCCATGCCGAGAAAGAGAAAGGTCAAAACCATGAGAGGTCCTCCAGGGTGATTGTGGCACCTGAGCCGTCGTCTTCAACCGCGGCGCCGGCCCCCTATCGCTTGAGGAGCCCGTCGCCGAATGTGGCGAATCGAGGTTCGTGGCGCAGCGGACGAGAGCGGATGCGCGGGTCGAACAGGCCCCGGGGGATGATATTGATGGAGAAACCGAAGTTTTCCGTGTTGTCCACGGAGAGTTCGACCTCGAAGACCCAGTCCTGGCCCATGCGCCGAAAGCGCAGGCGTTGGTCCTGAATCTCGCCGTCCGCGAAGTCGTAGCCCCCGCGATAGACGATGGCGAGTCGAGGGCTCAGCTTCCACTCGGCCTGAAAAAAGACGGCGTCGTTGACGTCGACGAATCGCCGGTATCCCACCGCGAGAAAGAGGTCCTGACTGGCGAGCCATCCCAGCGTCGTGTTGAAGACCTCGAACGTGTCCAACTGGAAGCTATATTCGAAGTCGACCAGCCACGTGAGGCGCGTCCCGGGCCGGAGAACGAAATCCACGTCCAGGTTGCCGGCGTGGGATCCTCCATTGTCGCGATCCGCCTGGGGGAAATACGTCCATTCCACATCCAGGTCCACGAAGTCCACGACCTGGGCCACCTCATCGATTCTCCAGACCGTCTGCAGCCGGTTCCTCACCCCGACACGGAGGGTTTCTCGCTGGGTGAATCGGTCGATCCTGTCGAACTGAGGCAGTGCGGAAGGAGCGACGGAGACCTGGTCGACAGCGATGTACTCGAGTTCCGGAAGAATGACGTGTTGCAGACCGTCCAGGCCGAACAGTCCTCCTTGGACATCCCATGAGCGATGAATCTGGGTGGTCGCCCGGATGCCGTAAACCGTTCCGATGCGATTGAAGCTGTCGTCGGTGAGGCGCCCTTTGGAGTAGTAGGTGTAGCGGAAGCCGGCAAACGGTTCGAGTTTCACCGGACCGACGAAGAAGGGAAGACCGATCGTGTTGTCGAGATCGGCCCGGAAGGCATCCTGATCTGCCCGGAGGGAGTCCGGGTCGAAGCGACGGCGGGCCCGCGAGATTTCCCAGTCCGCATCGAAGTACAGGGCGGAGTCTCCCAGTTCGAAGATGGGCTCGGAAATGAGGTTGTAGCCGATCTGGGGTTGGTGTTCGACCTGATCCAAGAACTCGTTGATGCGAACGCTCGCGAGCGCCGTGAGCGCACGATTCTCCACTGCTCTTTTGAAGTAGAGAAGCGTTTCTTGATCCTTGCCCCCTTTGAATTCGTTCTCGTAGTACTCCGGGAGGAATCCTCGGTCGCTGATCGCGCTCAACTCCAGATCGAGCTGGATGGATTCGGGGAGCTTGTGGCGGTGTCTCCATGTGAAGCGACCCCGGTTCTCCGGGTGAGGCTGACGGACGATCGTGTCTCGGCCGTCATCGTTTTGGTAGAAGGTCACCAGGCCGCCGCGGTAGTCTTCACCCCGATACTTGAGGTCCAGTCCCACGCCGGGGCCGCGGTCGAAGAGGTACCGATTCCTCAGCGTCCATTCCCCCCATTTGCGGCCCTCGCTGTCGTCAATATCCGTCCCAACATCCAGGTAGATCGAGGGCCCGAATCGACTCGATCGATCGAAGCCCGCGCCCTTGAGCCAGCCGACTCCCAGGCTGTCGGCCGTGTTACCGGCGAGGGAGGGCAGTGGAAGTAGGGGGAGCTCACCCAGGTAGACGACGCTGGAGTCCACTTCGTAACGGACGTTCCGCACGGTTTCGCCAGGTTCGCCGCCCGGCTTTTGGGCTGGCGGATCGATCTGAATCGCGAGTCTAGATGTTTCGACCCGCCAGCCCGGGTGGACGAACGGACTCGTCGTGAATCTCAGGTCTTGGAGCTCGAAAAGGCGTCGACTGCGTTGAATGGCCTCGCGAGCCCGCACGACGATGGGAAGGGTCCCGCTGCGAACTTCGACCTCGAGAGTCTGGGTGACGTCGAGGAGGAGGGCTCTTTCGTGGACGGGATCCACGAAAGCCGCCGAGGCTTCGAGGCTCCGTACGATCTCCCCGCCGATGAGAAGAATGTTGCCCTCGGCGTAGATCTCCTTCACGTGAAGTCGACCCTCGGCCTTAGAGTCGTCCTCGTACTCGTCGCCTGTCGAGTCGGTCCAGATGACGGCGGAGTCACATCGAAGGCTGCCATTTTTCCACCGAAGTTGGACATGCCCCATGGCGATGATGAAACCGCCCTTGATGTCGATACGCCAAAAATCCGCCGCGAAGGAGGCGGAGATTCCACGGGGCGATTCCGCAGTGGTGTCCTGCGCCGGAAGCTGTGCGCACAACACGAGACCGATGGCGAACGACAGAACGAGGCGGCTCATCGAGTTCCCTTCCTCCGCAGGCCACCCGAGGGTCGCCAGACGTCGATGCGATTCTTGTCCATGTCGTAGACGAGACGGGGGGCATTCATGGTGTTTCCGCGCAGGCTCATGCGGCAGCGGCGATTCGGCTTCCCCTCCAACCAAATCCTGCGCCTCTCCTCGTTCAATTCCATGGACTCACCCTCGCCGCGAAGGTCGTTCCACTTGAGTTTCACGCCCTTGTCCGCGATCAGCGAGCCGATGCGGCGCCCGAATCCGCCCACGCCCGCGTCCTCGGCCTCGAACCGGACGACGGCGCTCCCGCTGTCCACGTGTATGCGCGGCGAGGAACGGGGGCCGCGCTCGATGAGCGTCGGTCCGTCCAGGATCGCGACGGCGGAGCGCACCGTGATGGGTCCCTTGCAACGGAAGAACAGGGGCTCTCGCTGATTCTTCGAGCCGGGCTTGATCACGTGAATGAGGGCCTCGGTGCCGCCCTCGAAAACGCTGAATTGCTCATGAACGGTCACGATGTGCGACGTGTAGACATCCGTCACTCCTCCCTCGCCGCCTTCGATGCGACAATGCATCCGCAGGGGCGCGCCCTCCAGGCGCGCCGTCCGCAACCGTTCATCCCAAACGAGGCTCTCGCCTTCGATGTCCTGATCCTCGCAGTGAATGCGCACGTTCCCCGTGAGAGCACATTCCTTCAGCAGTGGCCGCTTGTCGACGGGTGTCGATGCGGCGAATGGCGAGACCTTTCCGAAAGAGACCGCGAGCTTGCGGCAATCGACCGTCCAATCCACGTCACGTGGAGGGGTCTTCAGCTCCCGTTCAGCTTCCCGGATGGCCCGCCGCCGTGAGGCGGACGGCATGAGGCTGGGGAGGCGCAGTTGGGCGTGTGCAGAAGTTCCCGCGGTCAAAGAGCCTTCCTTTAGGGCGACGTGAATGCTGGGGGACTCAAGGGTCTGCGGCCGTTCGAGTTGGTCGATCCAGTGGGCCTTGGCGGGGGAGCCCTCTACGAGGAAAACGTCTTCGACTCGCCGCCAGACGAGGGCGTCTCCCCGGAGTGTCGAGCCGCGATCATCGTTGGCGAGAAACGTTCTTCGGGCCTCCACCTGCCTCAAATCCCTGGCGCCGTCTTCGTCGGCCTCGGACAGGGTCGCTTCGAGAACGCCGGCCATGATTTGGAACGCCGAGCGATCGCCGAGAAGCCGGCGGAAGATCGCTTCACCCTCGGCTCGGACCTTCACCGCGACGAAAGGGGAGGCGGGGTAGTCCAGGCGGAGAACGCGCGCGGCCTCCAAGGTCAATGTCGTTGCGGGATCGCCCTCGGGATCCTTCCAGCGCATCGTGGCTGGACCTTCGAGACGCACGACCTCGGTCTGCAGGAGACCGTCGGAATTGATGTGCCGTTCGAGTTCGAGACGCGGGCAGTCGAACCGACCCGCCGCGTCGCGGCCTTGGACGGCGCCATCGAGGACGCCGCCCAAAAGTTCGTAGCGGAAGCGTTCCTTGGGGGGGGCTTCCCTATTGGAGGGCACGGGTCCGAAGGAGAGGGTCATGGAGTCGCCGCCCACGGTCAGTGGGTGTCCCCGTCGACGCGCGAGGGAAATCGTGACGTCGTCTTCGAGGCTGATCGTGAGGGCGACCGTGAGGGGTGTCGGATCCTTGGCGGGGCCGTGGATGACGAGGGGGCCGGTGCAGGATGCGGTGAGGCCGGACGGTAGTCGGCCGTCGCCGGTCGCCGAATTCCACGAGACGTGGACGGGGGACCCGGTGAAGTGGATGACGAACGTCTCGTCGTCCGCGACCTCGACGATGGCCTTGTCTCCCCGAATGATGCCTCCGCGGGCGCTCAGCGCCACATGGCCTTCAACGGCGCCTCGGGTGAGTCGCGTGCGCCCGTCCGTGTGGGTGGAAAGCGTCGCATCCAGCGAGTCTCCTCTCAGTTCGAACTCCTGGAAGCGGATGCGGACGTCATCCTCCATGTGGAGAATTCCGTCGCTCACGCGCAGCCTTCGAAGTAAATCCGAGTCCTCGTTGTGCTCCTTGGGAACAAAGCTCATGAGGCCGGCGGCCGTGACATCGAGCCTCGTGGGTCCATTCTCGGCGTCTCTCATTTCCAGATGCGGCAACCGCCGGACGAGAAGAGAGCCTTCGTCGCGGCGAACGACGAGCCCCTGACCGCTCATCTCCAAAGTTTCGCCGTGAGCCTTGAATCCCTGGGGGATCACGAGTGCATTCAACTCGTTCCCGTCGAAGGTCGCTTTCGCCTGCTCGCCTTCCAGACGCAGCGTGGGAGGAAGGCCCCCTCGACGTCCGATGTCCACGGAAAATCCGCCATTCAGTTCCAGCTCCTGCACGCTGTCGATCCCGTTGCCGCCGAGGATGATGGCCTTGGGAGCATGGATGACGCTTGTTCCGGGGCCCGCCTTCTCCAGAAGTTGTCGGAGCGCGTCGGGAGATGCGTCGTTGTCCAAGACCAGCAGATTCTTCAGATCCTCGAGGGTGGTGGGGCGTGGGTTGATCACCGCCAACAGATCCCTTGCGGCGTACCTCAATCCCTCCTCACGTCGCCAGGAGCGGATGTGGTAGTAGATCCGCGGATAAACCTGGTTTCGGCCGGCGATCTTGGACTCGGCGCGCTCGAGGAAAAACGTATCCTTGCCCGATTCGCCGGCGAGGGGCGCCATGTCGAGGGGGTTGCTGGATTCCTTCTTCGGTGAGGGGGAGATGGTTTCGATCTCGGGGCCGGGATGGGAGAGGCTCTGGCTGAAGAACCACGCGGCCAACAGAGCCGGCGAGAGAATGAGGACGATGAGGAGAAATCGACGCACTCAGAGAAACCTCTGCACGATGTCGTCCATGCGACCCATCGCAGTCAGAACGCGCTCCACCGTCTCACGGACGGCGCCGAACCCTCCTCGTGCACGGGTCACGAAGTCACAGCGATCCCGAATGAGAGCCGGGGCCTCGGGGACGGTCACCGCGACTCCCGCTCGGGAGAGAAGTGGGAGGTCCATGACGTCGTCGCCCATGTAGAGGACCCGCTCGCGAGGGACGCCGGTTTGCTTCAGAGTGTTCTCGAAGACGGGGATCTTGTCCTTGACGCCGACGTGACAGATATCGATGCCCAGTTGGGCCGCTCGCCGCACCGTGGCCGTCGAATCGTGCCCGCTGATCAGACCCACACGAAGGCCGGCCATCTGAGCCAACTTCAAGCCGGCCCCGTCGCGAACATCGAAGCGTTTCAGAAGGTCGCCGGATTCGCCGATGTAGAGGCCGTTGTCCGTGAGGATGCCGTCGACGTCGAAGAGCATGAGTTCCAAGGCGGCCAGCCGTTGGTCGAGCGCCATCAGACAGCGCTCGCATCGATCAGATCTTGGATGTCCAACAGGCCGACCAAGGTCCCGTCCTGTTCAACGACCGGAAGTTGATCGATCTTGTGTTCCTTGAGGAGATGCAAGGCTTCCGAAACCAGGTGATCCGGTCGGACGGACTTGGGCGCGGAGATCATGATGTCGCGAACGGGGCGGCTCAGGAATTCAGCTCCCTGGCCCATGGCTCGCACCAAGTCACCGTCGGTGACGAATCCAAGGAGTTTCGCGTCCGCGTCGACGATGCACGCGGCTCCCGGCCGCCCCTTGGTGGCATTCATGGCCAGGAGAGTGCCGTGGGTCGACGTGTCCGGTGAAACGGTGGTGCATCGGTCGCCGCGCCGCATGATTTCCCTCACCTTCATGAGCTTGCGCCCCAGACTGCCGCCTGGGTGATAGCGAGCGTAGTCCTCGGGCCCGAAGCCCCGCCGCTTGAGGACCGTCATGGCGAGGGCGTCTCCGAGAGCGATCATGGCCGTCGTCGTCGACGTGGGAGCGAGGCCCATGGGGCAGGCTTCGCCCGGGTCCCCGATGAACAGGTGAAAATCGGCATAGCGCGCCAGGCGACTTTCGGGTCGGCCCGTCACCGCGATCATGCGGGTGCCGATGGCCTTCACCGGATCGATCAGGCGGACCATCTCCGCGGTCTCGCCGCTGTTCGAGAGAGCCAGGATCACATCCTCCGGGCGGAGCCTGCCCAGGTCGCCGTGGAGAGCTTCCGCGGGGTGGAGGAAGAAGCTGGGTGTGCCCGTGCTGGCCAGGGTGGCGCTGATTTTTTCTCCCACGAGCCCCGCCTTCCCCATGCCGGACACAGCGATCCGCCCCTTGCAGGTCAAGAGGATCTGGACGGCTTGTGTGAACCGCTCGTCCAGGTGGGCAATGACGTTGCGGATGGCGGCGGCTTCCGCTTCGAGGACCTCGATGGCGTCGTTGACGGCGGAGTCTATATGGCAGGTCACTCTGTGGTCCTCTCTCGAGAGATTCCGTTCATTGGGATTGTACGGGGGCGGGTGGGACGCTCTCAAGCCGAGAGGTCCGGGCTGGGCGCTTTGATCCCCCAGGCGTTGGGCTGTACCCTGCTCGGGTGAATGAAACCGAATTCTCCGCGCGGCTGGAGTTTCTTCCCTGGATTCTGGGGATGCTCATCATCACCTCGTGCGTCCACGAGGCGGGCCACGCATGGACGGCTTGGCGCATGGGCGATCAGAGGCCTTACATCCGCACCCGATCCAACCCCGCGAGCTGGCGTCACATAAGTCTGATCTTCACGATCATCCTTCCGTCGGCCCTCATGCTCATGGGTGCCCCGCTTCTGGGGGGAGCGAAGCCAGTGATGGTGAGGACGGCCATCGGACCTCGCCGCATGGCTCTCGTGGCTCTGGCGGGGCCCATGGGCAATATTCTCGTGGGAGTGCTGTCCATTGGCGTGCTGGCCGGATTGCTCCACGCCCGTATTCTCACGCCGAGTTGGCAGTGGGACCGATATTACGTGTTCGCTCTGTATGCCGTGGCTCTCAACTTCATCCTGGCACTGTTGAACCTCCTGCCCCTGCCCCCCTTCGACGGCAGTCGCATCGTGGCCATGTTCCTGCCGGAGAAGATCCGCAACATCTACTACAGACTCACGATTCCGGTCCTCATCGTATTCGTCGTCCTGATTCTCTTCTCGGATCGTCTTTTCGATGACGCCTTGGGCCGTTTTACCCTGGGGGTCCTCCACATCGTTCATGATGCGGTCCTGAGCGTACAGCATTGGATCGAGCTATGACTTCCGCGTCCGAAAAGACCTACAAGGTGAAGTTGGACAGCTTTGCCGGCCCTCTCGACCTGCTTCTCTACCTCATCCGCAAGGAGGAGGTGGATATCTACGACATCCCCATCGACCGCATCCTCGAGCAATACATGGCGTTTCTGGAAATGATTCAGCAAGTCGACCTCGATGAGGCTGGAGACTTTCTGGTCATGGCCTCCACGCTCATGGTGATCAAGTCTCGGATGCTTCTCCCCATCGAGGAAGTCGACCTCACCGAGGAATTGGATCCTCGGTACGAGTTGGTCCAACAGCTTTTGGATTACAAACGGTTGAAGGCTCGGGGGGCGGCGCTTCGGGACAGGGCGGAGATCGCTTCGAAGCGCATGGGGCGACCGGAATGCGTTCGTCCGGAGGACCATGTCGAGGAGGACCGAAGTCTGGAGGAGGTCTCGATCTGGGACATCTTCCGCTTCTTCGAGAAGGTTCAGTCCGAAACGACGATTCGCGTGCGCGCGGATCGAGTCCTTCGGGGGCGGCAGGTGCCAGTGCGAGAGTATGCGTCCCGTCTCGAGGAACGACTGCGGGCGGGGCCGGTGTTCCTGAGGGATCTCGTCGGCGAGACACGCAGCCGAGATGACTTCATCGGCTACTTTCTAGCCGTTCTCCTCCTTGTGAAGACCCAGATGGCCTTGGCGGTCCAATCCGGCGAATTCGGTGAGATCCGTCTCATTGGCCGTCGGGCGGTGGGATCCGAAACGGCCGAACAGGAAGTGGAGCTGGCGGACGACTTTCGGGACTGATGGGAAGAGTTCCTTCTCGCCGCCGTCGAACGAATATGCTGAAAACCCTCGCCATCATTCTGACCGGCCTCGCGCTGGCTGCGGGCTGCGTCAATAAATCCGGCGTCACCGCGCGTGAGCGCGAGCGGCAGCAGGTGGGGAAGAACCCCATGCTCCACCTGTATCGGGTGGAAATCGACCGAGAAGCGGTGCGAAAGGGAGCCCAACTCCTTTTCCGCGGGCCCGTGGCTGGGGAGGAATATGGGGCGTATCGACGGACCCAGGGGATCTTCGGCATCTCCGAAAACGGCTTTTGTCGCTGTGAGGTCCGCGTCGCCGAGCTGGTGTTCGGCCTGGGGGGACGGCGGGACGAGCAGCGCTACACGCTTCTCGATTTCTTCGGACGCATTTCGGCGGACGGAACCCGGGCAACACCCGACGGCACGGCGGCCGCGCCGGGAGCGCTGGAATTGAGGATCGAGAAGCTGGGGAAAGACGAGGTCAAGGTGCAGCCGTTTTTGAATGGGCGCCCAGGAGCCTACGTCTACTTCTTTCAGAAGCAGGGGTTTTCCAACTCCTGGGTGCCCTTCCCCTATCGTTGATCAGACTCCCGCGGGAGTCGTTGGCGAGAACGGCCGAGTGTGGGGAGAGTGCTGATTCGTGTCCGATCCCTCCCCTTCGCCGTGCAAATCGATCGTCTGCGGTTGATCCATGAATTGCTGAAGGCGCGTGATCAGGCGGACCTGCTCTCTTTTGCCCAACGTTGCGATGAAGATCGTGTCGTCATCCGCGACGGAGCCCAGCACCTCCGGCCAGCGCGCCTTATCGATGGACAGGCGGACGCTCGGGGCGCTTCCGCAAGTCGTCTTGACGACGAGGACGCTCGGTCCCGCCGGTTGGAGATCCTTGACGAAGCCCTCCGAATCCTCGCACTCGGCTTCGCCCGCCGCGTGTGCACCGTGAACAGGGAGAACCGCCACGACGTATCGGCCGTCGACCTTGGCGATGGAAAGCTCGTGGATGTCTCTCGAGACGCTCGACTGGGTCGCGGTGATGCCCCGCTCCTCGAGCCTCCGAATGAGTTCCATCTGATTGTGCACGTCCGAGGACTTCACGATCTCGAGAATCATGTCCTGGCGCATGCGCTTGGTAACGAGTTCAGCTGGCATGTTCCCCAGTCTCCTGCTGTGTGTGATCTACGCGGTGTGTTCCTTCCTTGCCCGTTTCCCCAGAGGCGACCGGGCGGGGCGCGAGTGGCGGCCCAGGTCTTTTTTCGACTGCATGCATTCCTGGATTGAGACGATCTTGCGAATGATACGGGATATCCGTCAGTGACCGCCCGCATGTTCCGTCGGACCCGTCAGGAAGGGGTTCGAGCGATTCCGCGCATCGATGGAGGGGCCTGCAAACAACGGGGAGAGCGTTCCCGGGAATGAGCACGAGGAACCTCTTGACTGAAAAGAGGTTGCACGGGTCTCCCACCATTCTTGGAGGATTCGGCACGCCCCCTGCAATAGGAAAGGCGTCCTCCGAGCTTGAGGGCGATCACGGCATCAGTCTTTGAAACATTACAAAGTCAGGTATGCGCTCCGATCTCGTTCGTGGTCGCCCTCAAGCTCGGCAGGAATCGCCCAAGGCTGATACACTCTCAGCGTTGCAAACCGTTTTCCCGGGGGGACGACCCTTGATGCGGACCTTGGGTTTCTTGGTGGTTTTGGCCGCGTTCTCGAGTCCGGGGCGCTTTCTGTCCGCTCAGGCGCCGCCTTGGTGGTGGGGTTCCTTCGACAAGGGTGTGCAGGAGGCCGCCGACCGAAACGTTCCCGTCGTGATCGTCGTCATCCAGGACGACGAAGAGGCGAACGAACGGGTCAGTGACACTCTCGTGGGCGACAAGGGGTTCGCCAAGGCCTGCGAGCATGCCGTCGCGTTCATCTGCAGCAAGAAGGATCACGGTCTCCGGAAGGAGAAGAAAGGCCCTCGCAAGGTCTGCAAGCGGTTCGGCGGCATCCCCTGTGCCATGCATATCGCCCACGAGCAGGACATGTTCCTACGTCTGTTCGTCGGCAAGCCGGTCAAGACGCCCCAGGTTCTGGTGTGCACGCCGGAGCTGAAGGTCGTGAAATCGCTCGTGGATGTCTGGGGTGCCTCCGCCTACGTCCAGGCGATTCGCGCGGCGCGCAAGAAGATGGGCCCGGGATTCACCCGGGAGGAATACGTGGCCGCGAAGCGGGCCCTGGCCCAAGCGAAGACCGCCGTGAAGAGGAAGGACTTTCCACGCGCCTATCGCTTGGTGGAAGACATCGTGGCGCATCCCTCGTCGTCCAACCTCGTCAAGGCCGCCCAAAAGGTTCAGAAGCAGGTTGTGGACGACGTAGGACGGGCGATCCAAGCCGCCGAGGAGTCCATTTCCGAACCCGTCCGCCTCTGGACGACCCTCGAGATCCTCTTGTCCTACGAGCAGAAGCTCGATGGAACGCCGCTCGGTAAGTCCATCGATACGGCTTTGAGGAAGCTCGGACGAAACAGAAACGTGCGAGCGACCCTCGCTCGGATCAAGAAGCAAGCTCGCCTCGCACCGCTCTACGAGAAGGCAAGGGCCCACGAGAAAAAGGGCCGTTACATCGAGGCGCGGAAGGCCTATCTCAGCGTCCGGAGGAAGGCCAAGGGGCTTCCCCTTGCCGATCGTGCCCTCGATGACGTGCGTCGCATGGAGTCCGTCGACGCGATCAGAAAGCTCTTTCTCGCCGAAGCGAAGAGGCTTCTCGAGCGAGCGCTCGCCCTGAAGAAGGAAGGCAAGGACTCCCAGGCGAGGCGCATGCTGCGCAAGGTGGTGAAGGACTTCGAGGGGCTTCCTCCGGCCGAAGCGGCCGCCGCGTACCTTCTGTGACACCTCCCACGAAGGGCGAGTGCCGCACCTTGGGATGACGGTTGGTCTCCGGCTGCTCCATCCCACAAGATAGGTTCCCATGCGCATCGTTTTCCTCGGAACGTCTTCGTTCGGAGCCAAGGCTCTCGAGGGGCTGCTCGGCGGCCCTCATGAGCCTGCCCTCGTCGTGACCCAGCCCGACCGTCCGGCCGGCCGCGGGCGATCGCTGAAGAGCCCGCCGGTGAAGGACACGGCCGAGGCTGCGGGCATCGCCGTATTTCAGCCCGAGAAGGTCAACACGCGCGCCGCCCGGGCGCGGATTCGGGAGGCCGCACCGGACGCCCTCGTGGTCGTGGCGTTTGGACAGATCCTTCGACCGCTGCTCCTCGCCCTTCCTCCCTTGGGATGTTTCAATCTCCACGCCTCGCTGCTTCCTCGCCACCGAGGGGCATCGCCGATTCAGGCCCAGATTCTCCATGGAGACGATCCGGTGGGCGTGACGGTCATGAAGTTGGACGAGGGCATGGACACCGGTCCCATCGCACTCCAGGGAACCCTGCCCGCCCTCCCCGATGAGACCGCGGGGGCGCTCCACGATCGGCTGGCGCTGTTGGGAAGGGATCTCCTTCCAGAAGCGTTGAACCTTCTTGAGCGCGGCGCTTTGACCCTCCGCCCCCAGGACGAGACCCTTGCGACTCACGCGCCAATTCTTCGAAAGTCGGACGGACTGCTGGACTTTCGAGAAAGTGCCCAAGCTGTGGCCCGACGGATCCGGGCCTTTGACCCCTGGCCTGGGAATCGGGTGCGAGTTCGCGATGACGGGGCGCTCAGGGAGTGGGCGCTTGCGGACGTAGCCGTCGCGGAGGAGGCCTCCGGGGCCCCCGGGGCCATCACGGTGACGGCCGAGGGGCGCCTGCTCATCACTTGCGGGAAAGGGGGCCTGCTTGTGGGTGCCGTGACGCCACGAGCCCGACGCCGGATGACGGTGCGCGCGTATTTGAATGGGAGCCCTCTCTCCCCCCGGGCCCGGTGCCTCATGCCCGAGGAGCCCGCGGAGCCGTGAGCGCCAGTGTCCGCGCCGTCGCCCTGAAAACCTTGCTTTCCGGCCCGGAGGAGGGGGAGTTGCGGCGCGCGGCTTCCCGTCTCCCGGAGCGAGACCGGGGCCTTCTCATCGAACTCGTGCGAGGCGTTCTCCGCCGACGGACGACTCTCGATCACGTGTTGGCGGAATTCGCCCGCGCGAGGAGGCTTGCCCCAAGGACGCACCTCGTCCTCATTCTCGGGATCTACCAGCTGTTGTATCTCGGCCGAGTTCCGGCCCACGCCGCGGTGAATGGTAGCGTCGAACTCGTCCGCGGGCGCCGCACGCGGGGGTTCGTGAACGCCGTGCTCCGGGCGGTCGAACGGGCCGCTCGCCCGGTGGAGGGGGTCGAGGCGGAGGGCCGCGCCGCGGATCTTCTGCGCACTGCGCCGGGTGCGGGGTTCCTGTTCGATCGTCCTCTCTTCCCGGACCCGAAGGGGGAGCCGGTCGCGTGGTTGGCGGTTCAGGAGTCGTTCACCGAGGAGGCGGCGCGTCTTTTCATCGACGAATTCGGCCCGGATCGAGGGGCGACTCTCTTGCGGGCGGCCAATCTGTCCCCCGTTTTGACCCTCAGGGAGACGGCAGGATCCGCGGCCCCGTTCCCGTCGCTCCTCGCAGGGGAGGGGCTGCGGGTGGAACCGGTCGAGGGGCACCCCGAGCCCATGTACCGGCTCGTCGGTGGCGGGGACCCCGTTCGGACGGAACTTTTCAGGGCGGGGCGCTTCACCCTTCAAGGGCTCCACGCCGCGCGCGTCGTTCCTCTGCTACAACCCAGCCCCGGAGAGACCGCCATCGACCTCTGCGCTGCCCCGGGTGGTAAGACGGCTCAGCTGGCGGAGCGCCTCGCCGGCGGTCGTGTGCTCGCCTGCACCCTCGACGAGAGGGGCCGCCACCGGCTGGAGGGAACCCTGAGGAGGCTTGGATGCGAGAACGCGAGGATTGTCGAGGTTGCGCCCGAGGGCCCGGTCCCCGAGCTCCCCAACGCGACGATGCTGCTCCTCGACGTTCCTTGCAGCAATTCCGGCGTTCTCTCCCGTCGACCGGAGGCCCGGCAACGCCTGAATCCGTCCTCTCTCGCCTCGTTGCAGGATCTTCAACGGTCTCTTTTGGAACGCGGGCTGGATTGGTTGGCCGAGCGCCCTCGGGACGCCCGGCTCGTCTATTCGACCTGCAGCATTTTCCGACGCGAGAACGGTGATCTCGTCCGAGCCGCCCTGGAGGCGAGACCCGGTTTTCGCGTGGATGCCGAGATTCAAAGCCTTCCCGCAGAGGCCTGGTCCGATGGGGGGTACGCCGCTCGCATCCGGAGGAGATGAGAGGGGGTTTGGCCGGAAGGGGGGTGGTGGATATAAGAGAGACTCCCTGGACCCACGGTCCGAACAGGATTCACCGGATTTCTCGAGGAGTACACGATGTCACGACGTTCGTCCCGCGGGCGGAGCCCACGACGCAAACAGAGTTCCAGCGGCGCCTTGGTCCTTTGGGGGATCGTGGCAGTGGGCGTCATTGCCGTCATCGTGGCCATCGCCCTCAGCGGCGGAGAGGACTCCGACGAACCCGAGATCAAGCCCGGTCCCTCCTCCTCGATGGACACGAGAACTGATCCGGCAAACGACTTCGACAAGATCAATTCCGCCTCCAACGGGTCTCTTGAGCCCAACTTCCGAGCCCTGGCGAAGAAGGTCGACATGTCCACGTGGACCGAAGCCGAAAAACACTTCCGCGAGGCCAGGCGTCTCAAGGCGGAGGCCATGGCGATTCGCCCCAAGAGCGAGGCTCAATTCGAAAAGATCATGGCGAAGGCCATTGCGGAATGGCGACAGGGAAATGCGCTCTATGACGACTGGAAGTACGAGGTCGACGGCCTCCACGAGGATCTGATCGACAAGGCGTTCAGGAAACAGGACCGACTCGTCACGAAGCTCCAAAAGGAGTTCCGCGGCTGGCTCAAGTTCGAGAACAAGTAGGTCCGGCCGAGAGACGTGGCCGGGTCTTCGACCCGGGGATTCTCACGAGATCCCCATCTCCGCCAGGGTGGCGTCCAGATCCGTCAAGAGCCCGTCGATATCCCTCATCGTGAGGTCTCCGAGGTGACCGATTCGGAAGGTCGTCTCCTTCAGTTCTCCGTAGCCCGCTCCGATTCGCTTACCTCTTTTCAGTAGTTCGTCGACGAGGGCTGTCGGGGAAATGCGCCCGTCCGTCCGGAAGACGCTCTCGCTGGGTGTCATGAACCCAGCATCCGGAAAAAGAGAGAATCGCTCGGACAGATGCCCGCGCACTCGCTCCGCGAGGGCGGCGTGCCGATTCCATCGCTCCTCGAGCCCCTCCTTTCTCAGGATGTGATCGAGCTGGACACCTAGGGCGCGCAGCAAAGAGATGTTCGTGGTGGCGGGACACTGCCCCTTGGCCGCCATCTTCCGGTAGAGCTGAAAGTCGAAGTAATGCCCTCGGCCCTCGATGGCTGCGGACCGTTCCATGGCACGAGCGCTGACCGTGAAGACGGTGAGCCCAGGGGGCAAGGCCAGGCATTTCTGAGTTCCCGCAAATGCGAGATCCACGCCCCACAGGTCCGTTTCGAAGGGGGCGCCGGCCAGGGAGCTCACGCAGTCGACGGCCAAGAGGACGTCGTCGTGGCGACGCACCAACTCACCCAGCTCCGCAATGGGGTTCAGAACACCCGTACTCGTCTCGCTGTGCACGGCCGTCACGAGGTCGTAGGCCCCGGTGGCCAGTTCCCGCTCCACCTCCGCGAGATCGATGGGTTGCCCGGCGGGGACTCCGAGACGAGTGGCCGGTCGGCCGCATTTCAGGGCCGTCTGATACTGACGCTCGCTGAACGCACCGCACACCGTCGACAAGACCTTTTTGCGCGACAGATTGCGGACGGCCGCTTCCATGAGTCCCGTCGCGGACGAGCAGGCGACAAAGCATTCCTGTCGGGTGCGGTAGAGTGCGCCCAAATCTTCGAAGATCCGGCGCGTGATCGCCTCGATGCGAGGCCCTCGATGAGAAATGACGGGCTCCGAGAGGACGCGAAGAATCTCGGGACGAACTTCCGTGGGGCCTGGAATGAACAGCAAGGGCACGTCGCGGGTCATGGGTTGTCCTCGGGTTCGGATTCAACGCCGTCATGCCAAGATCGACGCACGAGGCCAAGCGACGCGGTCACGGCGACCGCCACCTGACCATTGCGCGGCGAAGTTGTTCCAGTCCGAGCACGAGGGGCGCGATGGCCATCTTCCCGCGCGCGGAGTCCCACCCGTAGACGGCGAGAACCGATGCCCCCCCCAGATAGGAAAGACCCACCAGCAGATGGACGGCGCTTTCGGACCCCAGTTTGGCAGTGAGGACATGGGACAGATGGTCCCGCCCGGCTTGCCAGGGGGGGCGTCGCTCCCGGAGCCTTCGCACGATCACGAACCCCATGTCGGCCAGGGGAAGGGCGAAGATGCCCAAGGGAACGATGAGAGGGGCCCATGCGGGAGTCGGTGCCCCGAACTCCCCCCCGTAGGTGACGGCCACGCCCAGTCCCGCCAACAGAAACCCGACCCCGAGGCTTCCCTCGTCTCCCATGTACACCCGCGCGGGCGGGCGGTTCCACCCCAACACGGCGGCGGTGGATCCGAGGATCGCCAGGGCCATGGCGGCGGCAAACCACTGGCCGTCTCCGCCCGCCACGATGGCGAGGGAAAGAGCGATGGACGTGGCCACCCCGGGAAGAAGCGCGTCCATGTTGTCGATGAAGTTGAAGGCGTTCGTCATGGCAACGAACCAGATCACGGTCAGGAGTATCTGAAGAGAAGGGGAGGGAAGGAACACGGACAGCCTGAGGCCCATGGCCGCGGTCACGGTTGCGGCGAGAACCTCCTCCACCAGGCGTCGCCTGATCGACAACCCGCCCCGATCGTCGCGACGCCCGAGATGGGCCATCCACAGGGCGCAAAAAAGCCAGACGGCGGCCGTCGACGATCGTTCGAGAAGGCCGTCGCCATGGATGCGCAGCACGCCGCCCGCGGACACCCCCAGCCCCCTGGCCAGAAGCACGGCGAGGACTCCACTCGCCACGAGGAGTACGATCGTGACGAGGATGGCCTGCCCGCCCCCGTAGGGGACGGCGGACTCTTGGGGTTTCCTCTCGCCGGGAGCGTCGACGTGACCCTGGGTCAGGTTGCCCGAGACGATGCGAGGAAGGAACCAGCGCGTGAGGGCGTAGGCGGCCAAGAGGACGGCGGCACCGTATCCTGCTAATCTGAGATCCATGTCCCGAGCGCTCCTTGCCTACAACACCAACGGGTTCGCCCATCATAGGTTGCGCGACGCAATCGTCATCTTGTCCGAGCTGGACTATCGGGGCGTGGCTCTCACCTTGGACGTCCATCACCTCGACCCGTATTCCCCTCGACATGAGGTCGAATGCCAAGAGATACGTCGGCTCTTGGCGGACCGGGGCATGGCTTGCGTCATCGAGACGGGAGCGCGGTTCCTCCTGAATCCAAGGCGCAAGCACTACCCCAGCTTGCTCTGCAATCAGGCGGCCGCGGCCAAGCGTCTGGACTTCTACTACCGGGCCATCGACACCGCGGCGGCGATCGGGGCCACCACGATCGCCCTTTGGTCCGGCCATGATTTCGACGGCGTCGGCGCCGACGAGGGGATGGATCGTCTGGTTCGTGGCCTCGAGATGGTTCTCCGTCGCGCGGAAGATGTGGGGATCGACGTGGCGTTCGAGCCCGAGCCCGGCATGTTCGTGGAGTCTCTCCCTCAATACGACGTTCTCCGAGCGCGCATCGATTCCGAAAGATTCGGATTGGCCCTGGATCTCGGTCACATTCTCGTCACTCAGGAGTGCGAGCCCGCGGAAGCGGTCCGACGCTATCGAGCGGATCTTCTGACGGTGACGATCGAGGACATGAAGCGAGGCATTCATCGACACCTGCCCTTCGGAGAAGGCGACATGGAGGTCGGCCCGATCCTGCTGGCCCTGGAGGAAATCGGGTATCGGGGCTTGCTCATCGTGGAGCTCTCCCGGGAAAGCGCCGAGGCGCCCACGCAAGCGGCGAGAGCGATGCATTATCTTGCAAATGTCGGGAAGAACCTCGGATGGGCCGATAGCTGAAGCGTCATGACTATCGCATCCGATCCCATCGACCCCCGACCGGAGAGTCCCGGGCGCGCCGCGGCGCCTCCCATCCTCGTCGTGGAGGACGACCCCGCATTCTCCAAGCTGATGCAAAAACGACTCGTGGCCCATGGCTACAAGGTTCTGCTGGCTCGGGATGGAATGGAGGGGTTGGAGCTCTGCCGCGAACATCATCCCGATCTCGTACTCTCCGATTGGATGATGCCCAAGATGAACGGCGTCGACCTCTGCGAGGAGATACGGAAGACCAAGGGCCTCGAGAACACCTACATCATCCTCATCTCGAGCAAAGCCGACACGGGGGAGCGCGTACGTGGATTCGATGCGGGCGCCGACGACTACCTGGTCAAGAATTGTGATCCGGAGGAGCTTCAGGCTCGCATCCGTGTCGGGTTGAGGGTGAGAGAGCTTCAACGCGCGCTGGAACGCCAGGCGCGGGTCGATGACCTGACGGGACTCTGGAACCGAGCGTATTTCTACGAACGTCTTTCGGAAGAGATTCCCAGGGCCCTGCGATTCGGAAAAGCCCTGACCGTCGCAATGATCGATCTCGATGGATTCAAGGGAGTGAACGATACGTACGGTCATCTGGCCGGCGACGGGGCTCTGACTTTCGCCGCGGAATTGCTGACCACCCATTGTCGCGCCGTCGATATCGTGGGGCGATATGGCGGAGATGAATTCGTCATCGCATTCGTCGAAACCGAGCCCCGAACCGCCGTGGCCGTCATGGAACGGATTCGCAAGGAGATCGACGACCACCCCTTTCAGTGGGAAGGAGCGGATGCCCGGTTCGGGCTGAGTTTCGGGATGGCGGATCTCTGTCCGGAACGAAACACTCCCGATCTTCTGCTTCGCGCCGCCGATGACGCCCTCTATGAGATGAAGCGCCATCATTCCTGAGCACCGCGCGCGGGGCGAGGCGAGATGGCTTGCTTCGGCGTCTATCTTTCTCGATGAGTCTTCAGCACGGCCGCCGCGCGACGACTGAGGACATGCGGCGCCTGCCTCAGCCACCCCTTCATCAATTGGGATCGCACCAGGTCTCGGCGCTCCATGAGCGCACCAGCCAAGCCCGTGGGCTCGGCTCCACTGGAAAGAACGATGACAGGAGGCGGCGTCGTCGAGGACGCATCCAGGATGTCCACGACCTGAACCGGGTCCAGGCCGGGCATCAGGAGGTCCAGGAGGATGAGATCCGTCTCCCGGATGGAGCCCTCCAGATCCTCCGTGTCGTCTCCCATGAAGTGGGTGACGACGAAACCTTCTTTTCCCAACGCTCTTCGAACGAGCTGTCCCATGGCCGGGTCGTCGTCGATGAGCAGGATCCGTGCGGGAGTCTCCGAGGGAAGCGAGACGCGGTGGCGTTTCAAGGTTGCCTCGATGTCCTGCGGAACCGTGGGTTTCTTCAGGACATCCAGGTGGTCGAAGCAGGCGATTTCGTCCGCGAGAGGGCTCATGTCGGTCGGCAGGCCCGTCCACAGGACGAACGCGGTCGAGCTGAGGCTCTCGACGTCGGACAGCGCGTTGATCAGGTCCAGGCCCGTCTGAGGGGGGGACCCGGCCGGTGCGGGCATCAGGTACTCAGTGACCACGATGTCTGGAATGAGGCGTCGCGCCTCTTCCTCCGCATCGGGGATGCAGTCGGCGATGAAAAGAGACCCTCCAGCCTTCTTGACGGCCTCCGCGAACCCGGTGACATGGGGGCCCGGTCGGTCCACGAGGAGGACGACGGGCCCACCGGCCCGCTCGTCCACTGGCCGCACGAAGCTTTCGGGAAGTACGTCTTCCATGGAAGCTGGGAGAAGCACCACCGCGGTCGTGCCGCGTCCGGGCCCGTCGCTTTCCAAACGAATCGTTCCACCCATCATGCGGACCATCGCCTGTGCGATGGTGAGTCCCAAGCCGCTGCCGCCGAAACTCCGGGTGTCACCGCCGTCGAGTTGCACGAAGGCTTCGAAGACCCGTTCTGCGTCCTCGCGGGCCAGCCCGATCCCCATGTCCGTGATGCGCACCTCGGCAAAGCCCGTTCCGGGGAGGTCCTGAATGGCGATGTCGATGGGGCGTCCTTCCGAGAACTTCGTGGCGTTGTCCACCAGGTGAACGAGGGCCCGACGGAGCTGGCCCATGTCGACGTCCACGAACACCCGCTCTCCCCCCTCGATCCGGATACGGCTCGTCGTCCCGTCGGCAAGCGGCGGCGGAGCGTCCGCGATGTCCTCGATGACTCCGGTCAGATCGATCCGCTCGGGATGGAATCGCATGCGGCCGGCTTCCACCTTGGAAATGTCGAGAACGTCGTCGACGACTTTGAGCAGTCGCAGCGTGCAGGCGTAGGCCTCGCGGACGCATTCCATCTCCTCGTCACGGTCGTCCACCATGCCGTCCAGAACCAGGCGAAGAAAACCCAGCGTGCCTGCGAGAGGAGTACGGAGCTCATGCGACGTCGTACTCAGGAAACGCCCCTTCAATCGGTCCGCCTCGAGGAGGCGTTTGTTGAGGCGCCGGGTCGTTTCGACCATGGTTTCCTTGCGAGACGCGAAGGCCTCGAGTTCCAGGGTCAGGCGCTCCAGGTGCGAGGACTGGGCGAGGACGCGGGCGTGGAGTTGCGTATTTCCGATGGCAGCGGCGATGGCTTGGGCGATGATCTGAACGGTCCTGAGGAATCCTTCGTCCAGCGCGCGTGGAATGGCGATTTCAAAGACCCCGACGAGGGCTCCGTTTCGATGCATCGGGATGCCGACTCGAGGCCCACCATCGAGGTGCAGGGCCTCGTTCTCGTGTTCGAACAGCTCGTACTGAAGGATAGGATCGTCCGCGGCCGTGACCTCCCCGGTCTTTGCGGCGGTGCCCGCAATGCCGATTCCCCAGGGAAGGCGCTCGAGGGGCGCGTCGGTGGGGCGGAGGCACCTGGACGAGTCCTCGCACCGGCTCGCCAATCGACAAGCTTCACACGAATCTCCCGGGCCGACCAACCAGACTCTCGCGGAGGCCTCGAATTCCTCTCGTACGACTCTCGAAAGCCGGGCTCCCAGGTCTGCGATATCGAGGGTGCCGACAACTTCCTGCGCGACCCGATGAGCCCTGATGAGATCGTCGATGAGTTGCGAACGCTCGATGTCGAGGGACTTGAGGACGCTCAGGTCTCGGTGAATGGCCAGAAACTGGGTGATCTCGCCATCGGATTCGATGGGGCTCATGACGAGCAGCACATCCTTGCGGATGTCTCCGCGCGCTCTCATCGCAACTTCGCCAACCCAGGGCTCTCCAGAGAGAACCTGTTTCCAAACCGGAGTGAACGCACATGCGGCGGTCGTACGATTGAAGAGTTTCTCGTACTCGACACCGATGAGTTGGAGTCGCGTGAACTGCACGGCTTCAGTGAAGGCGGGATTCACATAGATGATTCGGCGGTCCGTCCCGATGAGGGCCACGGGATCATGGGAGCCGTCCATGACTCCCGCCAGGATGGCATGTTCGGTCTTTTGGAGGGCGATGCGCTCGGCCATCGAGTTGAAGGATAGGACGAGAGCCCGAAACTCTTCCCGGTCTCCGAGCCGGAGCCGCGCGTTCGATTGCCCCTCGGCGATGGCTCTGGCGGCGTCGGCGACCTCATGGACCGTTTCCGCGTAGGCGCGCCGCACCTCGATGTCACGGATGGTATCCAGCACTTTGATGTACACGGCCACGGCTCCGAGTGAGACCGCGGGGAGCCAGGTCCCGTGCGAACCGATCAGGAATACGGCTGCGGAGGTCAATCCGGCAAGAGCTGCCACTCCGTAAGGACGGATCGAGAGGGGAGAAGGACCACCGACTTGCTCTTTGTTCCGTGGGTTTTTCACCCAAATCGGGAGAAGTGGCCACGCGAGGATGCAAATCAGGGCCAGTGTCCACTTTGGCCCCTTGTCGAGAGAGATCACCTGCAGGAGGATCTGCGGGGCGGCAACGACGCCTGCCCACAAGACCAAAGCCCGTACTTGACGATCATCCCGAGCGTTACGACCCATGATCCATGCATCGGACAGATTGGAACCTCGCCATGAAGGAAGTCGAGACGGACGTGGGTTTTTGGCCTGCGCGGGCTTCTTCTCGGTGCTCCTGATCGTCGCGGCGGCCTCATCGTGCGGAACGGCGACGATCCGCGCCTACCACCCGGCGCCGCCCGAGAACGTGGATCTCGCGGCCTTCCAACCGTCCGACATTTCCTCCTGGGTCGACTCCCTGCTCTCTGCGAGCGAGGAGCCCGAGGACTCACAGGCCGCGCGCTTGCGCCGCACGGCGTTGCAGATCGAGTCGATCCTGGACAACGCCCCCTGTTTCCGCGGTGAATTGCGCAGGCGCGCGGAGGCTCTGAAGCTGGAGGCCATCGTCTATGCGGCCGAATACCCCGAGCACACCGAATCCGATGCCGCGCGCGTTCGGCAGGCTCTCGGCTTTCTTCTCGAACCCCTCACGCCATCCGATCAGCGTCCATGATTCCACCCCGTCGAAGCGAGATCCTCGATGCCACCTGACTCACGACCGATGACCTATGTAGAGACGCCTCGAGATCTTGAGCGTGCGGCGGCTCGCATGCACGGAGTCCAACGTCTGGCCGTCGACACCGAGTCGAATTCGATGCATGCCTACCCGGAGCAGGTCTGCTTCGTTCAGATCCGCGCCGAAGACGACGTTTTCATCATCGACACGGTTCGCCTGAGAGACCTGTCTGCCTTGCAGTCTTGTTTCGGGGACCCATCCGTCGAGAAGATCCTGCATGGGGCCGACTACGATGTCGTGTGCCTGGCACGCGATTTCGGTCTGCGATTCTCCGGGCTCTACGACACGATGCTCGCCGCACAGTTTCTTGGAATGGAACGTCTTGGGCTCGCCTCGCTGTGTTCCCACTACTTCGGCGTGGAACTGGACAAGAGTCTGACTCGCCACGACTGGGGGCTTCGTCCCATCGATCCCCCCTACCTCCAATACATGTGCGAAGACGTCCTCTATCTGGCGCAACTGCGCGACATCCTCCAAGAGCAGGTCAAGGATGCGGGGATCGAAGAGGAGCTTGCTCTCGAGTTCCAGCGCGTGGAGAAGCTCGAATGGTCTCCGAAGGGGTTCGATCCGGAGGGGTGGCGGCGCATCAAGGGAGCCAAGGACTTGGACGAAGAGGCGCGGCGCGTCATGGTGGAGTTGTTTCGTCTTCGCGAAGAATTGGCTCTCGAGAGGGGCGTGCCACCGTATCGAATCCTTCGCAACGAGGTCATGCTATCGCTGGCTCGCAATCGACGTGCGCGCAGGGGAGACTTGAAGGGGTTCAAGAGCTTGAAGCGAGGCTTTTTGAATCGCTACGAGAAAAGGCTCCTCGCCGCTCTCCGCCGTGCTCGCGATGCCGAACCGGTCTCGGCGTTGGGGCCACGGAAGACGCAGAAACGTCCCCGGGCTGAGGTCCGTCGAGAGGATGCGCTGCGCCGCTGGCGAAAGGAGGAGGCCCAGCGTCGAGGTGTCGTGACCATGGTCGTCCTGCCGAACCACGTTCTTGTTGATCTGGTCGCCGAACCGCCGGATACCCTGGACGCGTTGAAACGATTCCCCTACCTGGGGGAGAATCGCCGGGAGCGCTACGGTTCGGAGATTCTCGAGGTCCTGCGGGCCGCCGACTCTTCATCACGCTGATCACTCGAGAAGGACTCCAGCTCATCGAGTTTCTGACTGAGTTCCTGCATGCCGAATGGCTTCCTGAGGATGGCCACTCCGTGGGTGCCCGTAAACTCGGCCAGCTCCTCGGTGGGGTCGTGGCCAGTGACGAAGAGGAAGGGCATGGAGGTCCCCGTCGCCAGCACGTGCCGGTAGAAGTCCAATCCCGTCATGCCCGGCATGGACACATCCACGACAGCCGCGTCGAAGGGTGGATGGGATGCCATGCACGCGATGGCCTCGCGACCACCGCTGCAGGCCACGGTCTCGCGACCTAGTCTCTTCAACATCTCGAACGTGACGAGCCGGACGGAATGCTCGTCTTCAACGAGGAGAATGCGCCTCAAACGATGGGCAGCTGTCGTCTTCGGCGCCGGGGGGAACGGTGTGGATTCGGTGACATCGACGAGGGGAAGCTCGACGCGGAAGACCGCACCCTCTCCCGGGGCGCTCTTCACAGTGATGCTTCCCTCCAGCTGGGTCACGATGCCGTAGGCGACCGAAAGCCCGAGTCCCGTTCCCTTGCCGACCCCCTTCGTCGTGAAGAAGGGCTCGAAGATCATCTTTTGCATCTCGGGGTCGATGCCCATTCCGTCGTCGCGCACTTCGATGATCGCGTGAGGGCGGGTCCGGTCGCTTCCGGTTGCAAGTCTTGCCTCCAGCTGGATGACCCCTTGGCCCCCCGTGGCGTCGACAGCGTTCACCAGGAGGTTCGTCGCCACCTGCATGAGTTGTCCCCGCGGGGCCATCACGTACAGCGGACTCTCCGCCGTGCGGCCCTCGAGGACGATTCCGTCCGGGAGCAGGCGGCGCATGACGCTGGCCGCGTCGCGAACAACCTGGTTGACGTCGATGATACATTGCTCCAGAGGTTGACGATGCGTGAACGCGAGGAGCTGGCGCGTGAGCCCGGATGCGTTGCGCGCGGTGGAAACGATGCTTTCGGCAAGTTCCCGAGCGTGCGGGGCCACCTGGTCGAGCAAGAGTTCACCGCTGCCGAGGATCGACGTCAACAGATTGTTGAAGTCATGGGCGATGCCTCCGGCCAGCCGGCCGAGAGCCTCGAGTTTCTGGCTGCGCTGCATCGCCTCCTCGGCCGCGCTGAGGGCGGATGCGCTCACTTCACGTTCGAGGATTCCGGCGAGAGTCCCCGCGACCGACTCGATGAAGACCTCAAGGAGTCGGCCCCGGCGCCGGGGCTCGCTCACCTGGACGCGAAGTTCTCCGAGGAGGCCGCCGCCGCCGCGAATGGGGACGCAGAGCGACCCTGGTTCGTCGTCGAGGGGCAGGGCATTCTCCGGGACGGTGAGGATCTCTCTCCTCGTATCATCCTGCGGCGACAGCGTCAGCGAGATCTTGCCGCCCCCTGAAAAAACCGGTGCGGTGCGGATGCATTCGAGGATTTCTCTCATGCGTTTCTCGAAGGAATCGGGCGAAAGGGAGATCCGCAGGATGCGATTCATCAGCTCCTGAATGGACAAGCTGCGAGCCAACCTCTCTTCCGCATCCAGTCGCATCAATTCGCCCGCCGCCCTTCGTGCGAAGACCTCGAGGAGGTCCTGAATCAATGTTTCGTCGAAGAAGTGCCCGTCGTGAAGGACGCAGAGGTGCCCGATGGGGTGGCCCTGGCCGTCCACGAGAACACGACCGGCATAGGCGTCGGCGTTCAGCAGGACGAGCTCCTTGTCCTCGGGAAACATCTTCTGAACGTTCGAGCGGACGAAGAAGGCTCCCTGCTCGATGGCGGCTTCGCATGGCGTTCCCGCTAAGGGATACGGATGGCCCGTAAGGTTTCTTCCACGAGAATAGAAAGCGAGAGGGTGCGCCATGCTCATGTCGTTGCTGATCCGGCAGACGAGGGCGTAGGACACGCCCAGACTGTCGCAGAGCTGGCGAGTGAGGGCCGCGAAGAAGTCTGTTCCCGTTTCCTGGGCGGTTCCGGACAGTAGGTCCTTCATCGCCCCCTCGGCCCTCGTGCGGGCTCGGTCCAGTCGGAGTCGATCGATGGCGGCGGCCGCCTGGGCCACGAGTGCGCCCGCGAACTGAAGCCCGTCCGTGTCGGGGACGCGCGGTCCCTCGGAAACGAGGGTTCCGAAGCTCATGACGATGAGGCCGCCATTGCGCGTTCGTGCAGAGACATGGATCATCGAGACCAGCTTGAGGCGCTTCGCATAGTCCTTGTTGGTCCGCGGGTCCGTGCGGGCATCCTCCACGACGATGGGGGACTGACCGCTCGCCAAGTCGCGGACGATCTGGCTCGCCGTGAGGGGGATCTTGCGGATATCGGAGTTGAGCCGGAGGTCGGGATTCACACTTCGGATGGCGATCCGAACGCACTCGGTGGCCTGCGGCGGGAAATCGAAGAGCGAACAGTGGGCGTACGAGAGCACTTCGTGGATCTGCCGTGCAACCGCGTCTGCGACGGCCTCCTCGGTTTCCGCGCGTTCCAACTCCTTGGAGAGTCGTAGCAGCGCCTGGGCATGAATCGTTCGCCTGGCCAATTCTTCTTCCATCCGGGCCTGCTGGGCGTGGTCTCTGACGTTGGCGACGACCACCTCGCGTCCGGCGACCCGGCAGCGTCGGGCCAAGAAGGCGACGGGGCGCAGCGAGCCTTTGGACTGATTCCCCATGGAGAGCCCGATTCCGGTTGCAAACCCCTGTTCGGTCACGTTGCGAAGAATGCGCTCGGCCAACTCCCTTTCAGCCGGCGGATGGACGGTCACGATCGGCTGGCCAATGAGATCCGCCGCATCGCGTTCCGCGAGATCGCAGAAGGACGGATTGCACGTCACGATCTTCCCCGTCTCGCAGTCGACGACGACGATTCCATCCGGGGCCTCGAGGAAAAGGTCCCGCGCGGCGCGAGGGTCCAGGTCGGGAAGGGACTCCATGGAGCACATGGCCGAATTATAGGGCTTCGAACGAGTTCTGCAGTTGCGGTCCTAACGGGCGATGTAAGTGCCGCCGCTCAGGTCGGCCAGCGCCTTCATGAATCCGGCATTGTGGCCGCGACCGACGCCGATGGTGTGGATCTGCACCCTCTTCAACCGATTGAGCCGGCGGATTTCTCGTACGATATCCTGAGGGCTGGTGACGCGCCCACGGTTGGGCTGGCCGTCCGAGAGGAAGAAGATCGTGTCCAAAGCCACCTGATAGTCCTTGTCCTTGGAGCCTCGCCCAGCCAGCTCGAAGGCCTTCACGAGCGGGTCGTAGATATTCGTGGCTCCGTTGGCTTCGACTTGGGCGACCCATGCCTTGGCTTCCGCTTTGATGGCGGGCGTGGCCTGGACGAGACGCTTCTTCCAGAGCTTGTAGTCGCTCGAATAGAAGATGATGTTGAACCAAGCGCCCTTCGGAAGCGAAGTGATGGCCTGAGTGAGCTGCTCCTTCGCCACGTCGATCTTTCTCTTCGACCCTCCGGCATAGTCGGCGGGCTCATTCATGCTGCCGCTCACATCGAGAACGAAAGCCAGCCGTTTGGACCAGGTCTTGATGCCATAGAAGGTCGTTCCGGAGGGATTCTCCTGGGAGGCCTTCTTGGCCGCTTCCTCCTCCGGTGTGTCGGCGTCGTTTTCACCTTTGAAACTTGAAGCGTTGCTTTTCCACCATGCTGCCCAGGCCTGGAAATCACTCCCTTTGCTCTCCCCGACCAGATCTTCCAATCGGGAGAGGATGGTCTGGGTGATCTCGGCGGAGCCGGGCGCCTCCTTGCGGCTTTGGATCTCGCCCAAGGCGCGGATCAAAGACCTTACTCCCACACGGTCCTTGCGCTCCGCCAGTGCCCGGACGGCCGCTTCGAGAAGGGCCGGTTCATCGTCATACTCGAAGAGTGAAACCAAGGTCGAAGCCGCAGTCGGAGTCCGAACGAACCCCAAGGCTTCGATGGCCGCCCGTCGATCTCCCTTCTTCCAAGGGTCGATGGTGCTCTTGCGTTTCGCCCAGGTCGTGAGGAGTTTTTCGGCCCGTTCCCCGCCAACCCGGCCCATCACGTGGATCAGGAGGCGTCGAGACGGGGGCGCCTTCAGGTCCTCGAGCGGTTCGAGGATGAGCTTCTCGAGGGCGCGCTTGCGAATGTCTTTGTCTCGGCTCGCAATGGCTCGGCCGATCGCATCCTCGAGAGCGTCGGTTTCCTGGACCGCGGCGTCGACGCCACCCGCATTCTTTCCGCCAGGTTCGACGGGCGCGCTGTCCTCCGGATCCTTCCGGGGGAGTCCTTGGCCTTGAACGGGGACGCCAATGCCCCGCCGTTCGAGTGTCTTGCGCACCGCGAGGAGAAATCCCGTCTTGGCCATGGCCTCCAGGCCCTCCCCGCGTTCAGCGGGATTGTCGGAGGAGAGCCGTTCGAGCATTGTGCGGTACGCCGCCTCGTTCTCCTTCCACCATCCGGCCCAGACGGCTGCGTTGTCGTGGCGGTTGATGCCGGTCAAGGCCTTCAAGGCCTCCAGCATGTCTCCCTTGAGCCGGCCAGGCTCTTCCCCGAGTTGCCGAATGAGCCTGGGGATGGCGTCGATGTCACCCAGCTTTCGGAGCGCCTGGGCCGCCGCCGCGCGGACCTGCCAGTACTCGTCATCCAGGGCCAGCATCGCGGCTCGAGACGCCTGGGGGTCACCGATGTCCGCCAAGGCCTCGAGGGCCAGCACGCGATGTTCCGGCCGCGTGCTCGTCGTGACGATTCCCAAGAGGGCGGCGCTTGCCTCCGCCGTGCGCAAATGGCCCAGCATGTCCAGATAGAGTTCCTGGTCGTGAGGCTTCTTGGCGCGCTCGAAGAGCTTCAACAGCCGTTGCGTCTGCTCCAGTCGGGCCTCCGTCGGCATGCGTCCGACGGCGTCCCCCACGGCGTCGAGAAGGGCATTCCTTGTCCTCAACTCGAGGCGCCACGCTTTCTCCTTGGGAGCCATTTTGGCGCTGATCTCGTCCATGGCCTTCATGAGGTTCTCGACCGAGCCCAAAGAGACCGAGCTCTTTCCGCCGAAGCGTTTGTCGATCTTGGCGGCGATCTTCTTTCGCTGCTTGCGGAGGGGCTTGAGGCCCGCCTGGACCTTCTGGAGATTCTTGTCGACCACGTGAACCGCCGTCATCAGAGCGTCCATCGTCTTCGGGTGGCCAGTTTCCACCAAGGCGTCGATGGCGGCCTTTCGTTTGGCCCACGTGCCCTTCTTGACCATCTTGACGAGGTACTGGCGCGCCTTGGAAAAACCACGCTCGTCCTGGGGAGACGCGGCGAAGGCGGGGGCGACCGCCAGAGCGAGAGTTGCGAATAGGCAGAGTTTTTTCATGAATACGCCGTCTCTTACGATGGCCGGAGTCCGGTGTGGGTACGAAAGGATATCACATCGGCCGGAAGGCCGGTAGAATCGTCTCATTGGCTCGGCCGCGTCGTGGCCGGCTGGGACCGCAGGAGGACACTCATGGCCCGAAAGAACAGTGGGCGTGGCAGGTCGTTTTCGAGCCGATTGAAGCGAATCTTGTTGCTGAATCTCGTGCCTCTCGCCGGACTTGGGGCCCTCCTTTGGGGGGTGGCCAGCGACCGGATCGACCTGGACGCCCTGCCCCGAGGTCTCGATCGGAATCTCATTCACCTGGGCGTTCTGATCGGATTCCTCTTCCTCACGGTGGGGCTGCTCCTGCCTTTCAGCCACACCCTCGCCTCCGCCGCCCACCGAAGGTTGAAGGTTTCCCAGGTCATGAGGAGCGAAGGGGGCGCCTTGCGTCTCGCTTGGGAATCCCTGCTGTGGGCCCCGCTCACCCTGTTCCATGGAGTGTTCGCAGCCCTCCGATTCGTGGGCTACATCCTCGCTTTCGGATTGATCGCGGCGTCGTTGATCCTCATCGCCCGGTTCTTTCAGCCAGACCTCCTGGAGTCCCAGCTTCATCTGAACGACTGGTTCGCGCGCGGAGAGGAATGGCTGAGGTCGCTCGCGACTTGAAGTTCAGGGGCTTCGGCGCGCCAAGCGATGTGCCGCGTAGTCGTAGTGGTGTGCCGGGCTCTGGTAGAGCCGTCCCCAGCGCCAGCACTTCGCGACGATGGACGTGGGAACTTTTTTGCCATCGAGAATTTTCCCGTCGATGTCCTCCACGGTCGTTGCGTCCTTGATGGCCAAGTCCTCCGACGGAGGCTGAGTCTCGATGTGGCCGTCGAGGAGAATGTAGCGGTCTCCATCGTAGAAGAGGACGGAGAACTTCCACCGCTCGCGGTGCGGGTTGCCGAGGGAGAGCCAGTGGACCGACGGATAGCTGTCCATGTCGATGGCGACGAGTTCGAGCTCACGCATCGTCTTGGCCGGGGAACCCACCGACTGGAGGAAGTCCGCCATGCCATCCTCGATGGCGCTCACCTTGCCGGTCAAGTGGCTGCGGGTCGCTTCGTCCACGAAGGGACTCATGAGAGCGCCGTCTCGATCCCCCTGGATCCACGACGTCAAGAACGTTGCGGCCGCGCGTTGGCGCATTTCGATGGCGAGTTTCTCCTCTCGCCGTCGGATCTGGTGGAGATAATCGAACGTCGAGAGCGCGGTCGTCACCATGAGCGTGACGATCATGAAGGTGACGGTCCCGCGCGTGAAGAGTCGAAGGCGGCGTTGGAGGAATCGGAGGACCCAGAAGGCGACGATGCCCCCGGCGACGACCAGGGCCGCGAGGAGGAGGAGTCCCGCCAAACTGAATGTTGAGGTGGATTGCATTCCGGTTCCCGTGAGAGAGGCCGCCATGGCCTATCCATGGCGACGGGACACTATTCGCCCATTGTATCCCCCTATTTCCCCTCGGACTGTGACGACTGTAAGTGTTGTGTGCGCAGGGGCTTCGGTATTATCGGGGGGGCGAGGGGGTGCCGTCTTGCCGCTGCGCACCGGTGACCGGTTCACTTGCGTGCAAGCTCTTTTTTCAGCCAGCTCTCGACGCGGGGCAAGGCGGCCATGACCAACGTTCCGACGCGCTCGAGAGACTTTGCGGAACAGTGTTCCACGGTGTCCGCCGGCTTGTGCCAATAGCTGTTCCCGGGTCCGTAGTCGAAGTCGATGAGGTCGATCACTCGAGACATCCCGGCTTCCTTGAAGGGAATGTGGTCGTCCTGGATTTCCTTCATCCCACCGAAGATGTCGATCCCGAAGACATCCTTGGCCGTCTGCGTGAACAGGTCATTGAGGTCGGGGTGAGAGGATTTCTCGTAGACGAGTTCCAAGTCCGCATCGCCGACCATGTCGAGGAGGATGACCGTCTGGATGGGGAATCGGTCGCTCTGATTCGCCAAGCGGCGACTTCCGTAGCAATTGTCGGGAACCTCTTCGTACTTGGCCCGCCAATCGACGACGGCCTCCTCGCCGTCGAGAAACGCGAAGACATAGGTGAAGGCCCGCTCGTCCTTGCTCTTCGCGCGGAGTTGCCGCGCCAACTCGAGGGTGAGAGCGACACCGCTGCAACCGTCGTTCGCACCCACGAAGGTCTCACTCATCATCTTCGTGTCGTAGTGACATGCGATGGCGATCATCTCCGGACGTTGCCCGGGTAGAGTCGCGAGGATGTTCTTCATGGTCGTCGTGCGCAGCCCGCCGCCGTTCAGTCGTGGGATCTTCTGGGTCCAGGAATCGGTGATGATGTCCCGTGCTTCGAATCCGGCCTCCCTGAGTTTCGAACGAATCAGACGGCGCCCCGATGCCAAGGCTTCGCGACGAGCGGGAAGATGGCTCATGCCGCCCAGATTCGCGAACTCGGTCAGGTCCGCGAAAGCCCGCTGGGCGTTCACGAGGGGCTTCCAGTCCTTTTCCTTCGGAGCTGGAGCATCGTTCGCGGAGTCTCCGCCGCAGCCCGCAACGAGCAGGAACGCGGCCAATGTCAGCCAAAGATGAAAGATGCGGGGCATCGTGTCCTCCTGAGGTTGGGGTGGCCCGAAGAGCCTACCCTCTTCGGGCTATGATCGGTCGCACGCCGAGATCACGATTCGCCTCCGTGAATGCGTTCATGGAGCACGTCGCCTCGGAGCGGCAGACTCATGATGGCCCCGGAGAGCGAATTTTTGAACGACGTACTGGATGTCCATGGCTGACCATACGACCCGAAGCCTGTCCGAAGAAGTCCCAGACATCTGCCGAACCTGTCGGTTCGGGTCCGGAGAGCGACGAGAATGCACCCTCATTCTGGCTTCCGACGTCGCCCGGCTCATCGAGGAGGGCCCGTGCGGCATCGCCGAAGAAGTGGAGGCGAGGACGAAGGCCTACCTCGGTCGCCGATTCCCCTCTCAGCTTCCTGCCGCCGCCGATGTGGCGCAAGAGGTGCTCTTGAAGTTTCTGGAGACCGGGGCGGAACTTCGCGGCGACGCCCTGGGGACCCTCCCCGCCCTCCGCCGGTGGATGGGCCGGTTCCTGGGAAACGCTGTCATCGACCACCTGAGAAAGACGCGCGCCATCACCCGGCTGCGGTGTGGTGCCTGCGAGCACATGACACTTTCCCAGCCGGCTCGCTGCACCCTGGAGTTTCTGGGTGATCCCACCCTCGAATTGCACCCGAACCCCTGGTGGGGTCGCAAGGTGCGTCGATCCACCGATCCTCGTCAACTCGACCCTCGCTGCGAGGAGTTCTCGTGGCGCCGTCCGGAGACCTTCGACATTTTCGAGAAGGAGGCTCTCCACCGACCTCGCGATGACGATCCTCGCGCCGAGGCCGCACGGCGGGTCATCTTGGCGTTGGACGCCGTCGCGGCTCGACAACCCGCTGGCCTCGGTGAGGCGGCACTTCTCGCGCGGCACTATTTGCGTGGCGACACCGTCGCGGACCTGGCCTCCAAAGCGGGAGTCTCCGAGAAAACGATCCAGCGGCGGCTGGCGGCCGGACGAGCTCAGCTTCTCCAAGTCCTTCGTTCAGAGCTGGGTGACGACGCTCTCGAGGAGCTTCTTTGAGAAAAATCGTCCCCCGGCCCACTTTTGTCCGTCGTTCCCCTCGAAGGTGATCCATGCCACCCACTTTGGATGAAAAACTCGATGCATTCTTGGCGGATCTTGCCAAGGAACCTCTCGTCCAGCGGTTGAACGAGCGGGCGGAGGACGCGGGCCATCTTTCCGAAGATCAGTTGACGGCTCTCTTCGAGGGAACTGTTTCGGATGAGGAAGCCGAGCCTCTTCGCCGTCATCTCCTTTTTTGTGACGTCTGCAGCACCATTCCCCTCGAGGGGGTCGAGGAGGCCGTCGAGGAGAGCGGCGGCAAGTCATCCGTCCTCGTGGGACGCCCTCCGTCGGCGCCGCCCCTCGACGGCCGGCGTCGCGTGCTTTGGCTCCTGGCCTCCGGGGTCGGCGGTGTGGCCGTCGCGGGGGGGGCACTTTGGTGGCTCCGAAGGCAGGAGCGGAAGGGAGTTCGAGAAGAGCCGAAGCCGGCGGGTTTGAGCTACTCTTTCTGCGAGCGCGTCGCTCTTTCCCCGGATGGCGGGGAAAGGGAAGGGGATCCTCGCGGCGACGAGACCTTGGCGGTCGCCTTCTCCACCGACGGCGCTCCTGAGTCCCACACCTATGTGCTCTTGCTGCGCAGGGACGGGCACCTGCAAATCGTGGCGCCGGTGCGGGGCGAGACCGCGGTGGCGGCCCCCAGTGGCGTCCTCCACTGGACGCCTCCAGCCGCCGCGCCCGACGCCCAACCGCGCCGCGGTTGGGCGGCCGAAGAGCTGGGTGTGGGATGGGATGAGGAGTTCGCGTTGCTTCTTCTGAGCTCCTCCCACCCGGTTCCCGAATTGGAGGGGCCGATCGCCGTGACCTCCACGCTTCCCATTCTCGGCCGCGATCTTCTCGCGCCCAAGCGCCCTTTGGGTGCGTCGGAATTCGCCGACTTCGCTCGTCGCGTTCAATCCGCGGGTCTCGTCGAGGTTGTGCGACTGATCGTGACCCGCTGGGCCCCATGAGTTCACCTCCGAGAGCTCGGGCTCTCGGAGGTGGAACGGGTTGGCGCCCTCGAAGCGGGCTCGCGAAGGGAAAGAGTGGGCAACGGCGCCGAAGAAGGGGTCGGCTTCCGCCAATCCGTTCATAGCGCGGCTCCGAATCTTCTTACGAGGATTCTCGAATTCGAGTCCACGTCGAACCGTCGGGCGAATCGTGAATCTCGATTCCCATCTCGGCGAGCTGATCTCGGATGTAGTCCGAGAGATCCCACTGCTTCTGATCCCGCAAACGAGAGCGGAGATCGAGGAGGAAGTCCGCCAACCGTTCGGTCAGCCCGTCGTCGGCCCCCTCTCCATTCTCTCCGCCGAGTACTCCTAGAACATCCCCGGCGTGGCGGCGGAGTACATCGGCCGCGGCGCCCGCCGCTTCTCCCAGGGCGCCCTCCGCGAGGGCCCTGTTCGACGCCGTGACGAGTTCGAAAAGCACGGAGAGGGCAACCGGTGTGTTGAAGTCGTCGTCCATGGCGGCTTTCGCTCGTGCGTCCGCTTCGCTGGCCGCCCGAAAGAGGGCTTCGTTCGCGGCGGCATGGCCGTCGGTGGATGTGGACGCCTCTTCGAGTCGTGCGAGGGTTTGGGTCATGCGGTCCACCCCCGCCTCGGCGGCCGCCATCCCCTCCTTGGTGTAGTTGGACGGCCGAGAGTAGTGGGTTTGCAACAAGAAGAGTCGCAAGGCCTGGGCCCGGTAATCCTGAAGAACATCCTTGATGAGGATGGCGTTGCCGAGCGACTTGCCCATCTTCTGACCGTCCACTTGGATCATGTTGTTGTGGATCCAGTAGCGCGCGAAGTCGCCGTCACCCGCGGAGCGAGCCTGAGCGATTTCGCATTCGTGATGCGGAAACTTGTTCTCCATGCCTCCGCCGTGAATGTCGAAGGTGCCTCCCAGATACTTTGTCGCCATGGCGGAGCACTCGATGTGCCACCCTGGATATCCTTCGCCCCACGGACTGGGCCAGCGCATGATGTGGCCCGTCCCCTCGGCGCTCTTCCAAAGGGCGAAATCGCGGGGATCCTTTTTCTCGCTGCGGACATCCACGCGAGCTCCCTCGATGAGTTCTTCGGCTCTTCGACCCGAGAGGCACCCGTACTCGGGCCACGACGAAACATCGAAATAGACGTTGCCGTTGACTTCATAAGCGTGTCCGGCCGCAAGGATCCGCTTGATCTGCTCGATCTGCTCGATGATGTGCTGTGTGGCGCGCACGTAGAAGTTGGGATGAGCGATTCCCAAGGCTTCCATGTCCGAGAAATACGAGCGCATGTAGGTGTCCACATACTCCAGGGGGTGGACCCGACCGGAGCGGGCGGCCTTCTCGATCTTGTCGTCACCCTCGTCGGCATCGTCCGTGAGATGCCCGACGTCCGTGATGTTCTGAACGTAGAGAACGTCGAATGCGGACGCTCGAAACCACTTCACGATCACATCGAACGTCACGTAGCTCTTGGCGTGACCCACGTGGGAGTGCCCGTACACCGTGGGGCCGCAGACGTAGATTCCGACCCGACCCGGCTCGACCGGCACGAACTCTTCCTTTTTCCGCGTCAACGAATTCTGGATCATGATCGGCATGGTTAGGCGTCTCCGTGTCCGCCACTCAACAGCCGCGCGCCCCCGTCCAGGGGAACGATCGAACCCGTCAGAAAACCGGAATTGGGGCCGAGCAGGAAAAGAACGGCGCGGGCGACGTCCTTGGCGCGTCCGAGCCGCCGCAGAGGATGGGCCCGAAGGAGTTCGTCGAAGGACTTCCCTCCCTCCGGGCGTTTCTTCCACGCCTGCCTCCAGGTTTCGGTCTCGATGACCCCCAGGGTGACCGAGTTCACCCGAATCCCGGCCGGCCCGAGATCCGTCGCCAGCGCTCGCGTGAGTCCCCAAAGGGCGCCTGACAGCGTGGCGCCGAATGCCTGTCCGTAACCGGGTTGCCTCGGGTCGAGGGGCAAGAGGTTGACGATGCTCCCATTCTCGGACTTCGCAAGGAACGGCGCGGCATGACGGCAAACGGCCCAAGCCGCCTGGAGAGGTCGACTCACACTCGCGTTCCAGGCCTCGACGGTTCCGTCGAGCGCGCCGCGCGGAGAGACATCAGGGAGGACGTTGACGAGACCGTCAATCGCGCCGAATGACATGACGGCTTCCGACGCCAGGGCCTGGGCGGAGGCGTCGTCGTCCCCTTCCATGTGCAGAAAACTCGCCCGGCCACCCCGTGACTCGATGGCTTCCACGAAGCGTGCCCCTTCTTCCGCGTCGCGCCCCCCCGCCGCGATGGCCGCCCCGTCTTCGGAGATCCGTCGGGCCAAGCTGCGAGAAAGCTCTCCCAGCGCTCCGTGGACGACGATGACCTGATCTTGGTCCGCCATGTCAGGGTTGCTCGACGGGGACCTGGATCTGACGAATCATCCGGTCTGGAGTGAAGAACACTTCGATGACCGGTCCCGTGGATTTCAATCCCGCCTTGGTGATGGCTCGTTTCAGCGAAGCGATCACTGTGGTTCTGTCCTCGTCCCCGGAAAACGTGCGTTCAAAGCATGGGTGGGGCGTCAATGTCTTGAAACCCATGGATTTCGGCGGTCGGGTCGAGGGCTCCGTGTGCGGCAAGGGGCCTACGGCGATGCAGGCCGTGAGGGGGGAGGATTCTCCATCGGGATGGGGCGGTCGGGTCGGGTCGAGGGGTTCCAGAAGAGCCAGAGGGCCCACCACGGGAGCCTCGCATTCCTTCAGCCAGTTTTGAAGTTCTTCGATGGTGTCCTCGACGTCGTCGATGCTCCCTTCGTGGATCGCATAGGCCACTCGTCCCCCGAGAGACGACTTCCGACGGATCTCGTCATCCCGACGATCCACTGGGGGCGCGAAGGCTTCCGCGGGAGGCTCGGTGTTGATTCGGATCTCGTCGCGAATCTGAAGTGAGTGGAATCGTCCGCGGCGACGCCCCTCGATGCGACGGGGGAATCGAATCCCGTCAACGGGCTGATAGTCGTCGAGGATCAAAGTCATCGTCTCATCGTTCTCGAGTTGGAGGGTGACCTGGCGGAGGAGGTGGTTCTCGGGGTCGAAATCGAAGATCATCTCTACCCCGTCGACGTTCTTCGGCCTGACTTCCAGGCGTTCCATGACCTCATCGGTCCCCACGGCGACGCGGCCCCGCGCCTCGAGGGCGAACCGTTCCGTGCTTTTCAGAGGTGCGATGCGGGACATCTCGAAAAGCAGAGGCTGGAGCCGGATTTCCGCTTCCTTGGCTTTGGAGATGGGAATCCGCTTCCCGTCGATCGTGGCCCAGACATCCTTCCCGTCGAACCCTGTCTTCTCGGTCAGACCGAGCTGCAGCCAGTTGCGCCGTTCCAGGAACTTCTTGGGTCCCATCCACGACTGGATTCGGGCAAAGGGCTCCGTGGACGGCGCCGAGGAGTCCATCACCCGGGAAACCGTCTCCATGCTCCGCAAGCTCGCCGGGTCCTTGTCTCCCCAGATGGCATGAATGGCGGCGTCGAGGAGGACCTGCTCTGGACTGGAAGGAGCGGCAGCCGGATCCTTACATGCCGTCAGGACGAGAAGGCCGCCAAAAAGCAAGCCGACGAGGGTCTTCCTACCCTTGATGAACCGGGCCATCCGGCACCCTTCCAAGTTCGCAAACCCATGGCTCCCACAGACATGAGAGCACGATAAGGAGAAAACTCTACCACAGCGCGGGCATGGCTTCAAAGCCGACCGCGCCAGAAGAGTCGAGCTAAGTGGTTGGAGCAACGAGGGTTCCAATGGCCATCTCGTCGCACCCCGGAGGAATGTCTACGGCCCTGGCCATTTTCCTTCCTCGCGGTTTTTTCCGAAGGGATGAGAATGGTTCTGGACGGGATACGCCTGCATCCTGTACAATCCGCCCATCGACCTCACCCGTCGGTACGCTTGCTCCGATAACCAGGGATCAGCGTTGTTGGCCCAGAGACTTCATATCTTTGAAGTCATGGGAAATGATCTCGAAGGCTCTCCCCCCAACGGAGAGCCTTCTTTCATTTCAGGGCGTCGGCCCAAGAAAAAACGCGGATCCCCAGCGAACGACTCGCGCCGTTAATCGCTCGCCGAGGATCAGCGTCGTTGGTTTTCGGGGGACACGGAGTCCGCATCCCCAATGCCTCCATAGACAGGGTTGGGCCGGGCCTTACACGGGACCGGGTTTTTTTTCGGGATGGGGGCGCGACCGGTGAGGGAGGAGGTCTTCGAAGGTCGCTTCCAGGTCACCGGCGGTAAGAATTCGCCGGGCCTCGAGACCCAAATCCGCCAGCCAAGGTTTGAGATGAGCCTGCGTGGCGGCCTCGGCGACAAACGCGTCGACGCGGTCCAGGATCATTCGCGCGGAAGGTTTCACCCTGAGCCGCCGTCCCACCGCCATGAATGTCTGATGGGCGTCCGCCCAATCTCGGAAGGAATTGCCTTCCACGAGCAGCACGTGCCCCGGGCTCACCTTGTCCAAGGCGCGGGCGACGCCTCGACCGACCTGGGTGGGCTGCACGAGCAACCAGAGGACTTGGTCGGCGCCCGCCGCCAGGTAGCGCCCCGTGTCCTTCCCGTTCACGTCCAACTGCAGGATGTTCTCGACGAGTTCGAAGGGATGCACGAGGTCGTCGCAGGTCGTGCAGGCGTCGTTTTTCCTGGGACACGAGCCGATGTGGGTGCGCGTGACCTTGAGGGCGGTCACGGGCCATTGGCGTTTCCGAAAATGCCGGATGGCCCGTTCCATGAGTTGGGTCTTTCCCGTGTTGCTCGAGGCGCCGGTGATCGAGATGACGAGAGGAAGATCGGGCCGTCGGGCAAACGTCGCAATGCGGAGCGCGGGATCGGAGGGCGGCGGCGCGTTGCGGGAAGGGATGGGCTCGTGGGCGTCGAAGGGGTTCCTCATGGGGCCATTGTACCTCTCGTCCCGCCCTCTCCCTATGATGCGCCTCCTCGACCATGAAGCCTCCATCGATCGAACGACTGATTCAGCGGTTGAACCCGGAACAACGGGACGCGGTCCTCCATGGGGAGGGGCCTCTTTTGGTCCTGGCGGGGGCGGGCACCGGCAAGACTCGCGTCGTGACGGTGCGGATCGCCCGGCTCCTGGCAGACGGAATCTCCGCCAAGTCCATCCTCGCCCTCACTTTCACGAATAAGGCGGCGCGAGAGATGAAGGAGAGGGTGACCGGGATCGTCGGCAAGAAGGCGGCCCGCCCTCTCACGATCTCCACGTTTCATTCGTTCGCCGTCAGACTTCTCCGCGCTGAAGGAGAAGCCATCGGCCTCAGCCCACAGTTCACCATCGCCGACGACGAGGATCGCCTCCTCCTCGTGCGTTCCGCCATGCGGGACATGGGGATTTCCGAGAAGATGCTCCCTCCGCGCAAGGCGCTCTGGATCATCTCGGACTTCAAGAACGAGGGGAAGAGTCCTTCGGAAGCTCTCGAGTCCGCCGTGGACGAGGAGCAGGACTTGAGCGCACGCGCCTACGAGGTTCTCGCTCGCGACATGCTCAAGTGTCATGTCGTGGACTTCGACGACATGATTCTCCTCACGCTGCGGTTGCTTCGCGACCACGCCGACGTGGCCGATCGCGTGCGCGATCGCTTCCGTTATCTTTTGGTCGACGAATACCAGGACACGAACGGCAGCCAGTACGAGGTCCTTCGTCGACTCTCCGGGGGGCGGCGCAACCTGTGTGTGGTGGGGGATGACGACCAGAGCATCTACGGTTGGCGCGGAGCGCGATCAGGCAACATCATCCAGTTTCCCCGCCACTATCCGGGGGCCAAAGTCGTGACCCTCGTCCGCAACTATCGCTCGACAGAGAAGATTCTCGCCTGCGCCAACGCCCTCATTCGCAACAACATCGGACGCGCGGACAAGGAGTTGCGTTCGATGACGGGGAGGGGCGACGATGTCTTCGTCTACGAGGCCGAGGACGAGAGGGAAGAGATCCTGCACGTCTGCACGGGCCTTTTGCACCGTCAAAGAGAGGGCGCGAAGTGGGACGATCTTGCCGTTCTGTTTCGGGCCAACACGCAAGCGGCGCCCTTCGAGGCCGCATTCCGCGAGCGGAAGATTCCCTACCGTCTGCTGGGAACGCGTTCTCTTTTCGACCGCAGGGAATGCAGGGACCTGCTCGCTTTCATCAAGCTGGCCGTCAACCCTCGGGACGACGGCGCCCTCTTGCGGATCCTCAACACGCCTCCGCGTGGGATTGGCAAGGGAACGCGCGACGCCCTCTTGGAGCGGGCGGCCGTGCTCAGGGTGCCCTTGCTGGAGGCCCTGCGTTCTGGCGACCTGGGCGACGATGTTCCGGCTCGAGGCGTCGACGCTTTGGAGGCGTTCGGCCGGGAAGTGGCTCGTTTCGAGGAAACTCTTCGCGCCCAGGGGCTCGCGCAGGCCCTCGGCGACCTCATCCATCGCACGGGTTACCTCTCCTACATCGACGCGGACGCGAAGGACGCGATGGAGGCTCAGTCACGGCGAGGAGCGGTCGACGACGTCCTCGGGCTGGCGGCTCGATTCGACGAACGGCACGGGGGGGAGGAGGTGGCTAAGGCGTTTCTCGAGAGTCTGGCGCTGGACGCCCAGGACCGCGACGAGGACGAGGGTTTCGGCGTGAGTCTCATGACCGTGCACGCCGCGAAGGGACTGGAGTTCGACCACGTGTTCATCGTCGGAGCCGAGGAAGGCCTCATTCCTCACCGCAACTCTCTCGAGGGCGATGACGGTTTGGACACCATCGACGAGGAGCGGCGACTGTTCTACGTGGCGATCACCCGCGCCAAGAAAACCCTGACGATCACCCGCGCCATGCATCGCAGGCGCTGGGGACGGGACGAGGAAAGAGAACGCTCTCGGTTCCTGGAAGAGATCGGTGACTTTGTCGAATGGGACAACGCGTTGGCCCAGGGACCGGCGGACGAGGACTCCACCCAGTCGTTTCTGGACCGGCTGAAGGGGCTCATCGGCGAAGAGTCCTGAGCCGCCGCCGTCCGGCCGAACCGCGTCAAGAAGAGAGCGGCGCGCCTGGGAGGCGCGCCGCTCGGGTGCTTGAAAACAAGGCGGGACGACTCAGAGCTCGCGACGGAGCTCTCTAAGTTCCTTCTTCAGGCGATCCAGCTCTTTCATGAGGCGATCCAGCCGTTGCGCGATCTTGCCGCGGCGGGCGTCATGCGGCCGCGCGCGGCCTCCGATACCCCTCCCGGCCCGCGAGTCACGTTCCTTCCGCAGGCGGTCCAACCGCTGCGCGACCTTGTCGCGACGACCGTCATGGGGTCGAACCAGCCGTTGCGCGATCTTTTGGCGACGACCGTCATGGGGTCTTGGGTGGCCACCGAAACGGCCTCCCCTCGTGGCGTCCCGCTCCTCCTCGACATGGAAGGTGGTGTTCTTCCGCACGTGCTTCCGAGTCTGGGCGTGACCGTGCTCACCATGTTCGTCGCCATCCACGAAAACGTGGACTCGGCCCTTGGGGTGCTCGTTCTTGGGGGAGACCTCGATGGTGAAGGTCTTGCCGTCATCGGTCTTCACTTCGACCGTCTTGCGCGCGGAGTTTTTCTTGCCGGGGATGAGGTGCATCGCTCCACCGTGGGGCGCCGGTCCGCCACCGAACATCATGCCCCTGGGTCCCTTGGATCCCGTGCGTTCTCTCTTGCGCCGCATGTTCTCCTGCATGCGTTCTTGGAACCTTCGACGGATCTCGGGGCGGAGACGTTTACGCATCTTTCCCTCGAGTCGGCGCATGCGCTGGGGGCCTCTGCGCCACTCGCCTCGGGCCTGCTTGTGCTTTCCATGGCAGGGGCACTTGCAGTCGCCGTCGCAGGCACCGCGGTCGGCGTCGTCATCCGTGCGGAGGAGTGTGTCCCACTCGCCCCCGTCGGTGAGCCGTTTCAGGAGCATTTCGGGGAAGCCGCCGTGTCCGGGGATTTCGAAGACTTCGCTCTCTTCGATCTCGTCGTCGTCTTCATCCCAGTCGCGGTCTTCGTCGACGTCGACATGAAGCTGGAGCATCTTCTCGAGAGGCCGGAGAAGCTTCGTCATCTTCTCGCCCGAGAAGTCGGGAAGGTCGAACGTGGAGCCGTCGAGATGAATGGTCTTCTCCTCGCCGTCCTTCAGGATCTTGATGATGATTTGAGGGTGATCCGTGTGGACCCGGGGGGCTTCATTCTCCGCCTCCTCCTCGATCCAAACCACGTGGGACTTCACTTCCGCTTTCTTCGGCTTGGGGTGAGGGGCGTCCTGAGCGGCGGCGATTCCGCTCATGCCGATGAGCAGGACTCCGGCCAGGGCTCCTTGCAACGTGCGCATCATGGTGTCTCGTCTCCATTTCGATTGATGTGGGGCCCGGGCCCATCTTTCAGGCAGGGGCACCCGGTGGTACGTTTCCCGCTCGGGAATCCCCCCCTCGGTTTTTCCCGCTCCGGACGAACAGAGTGTCACATGTCTCTTGATGATTCCGAAACAGCGCTGATTCAAAGACTTAGAGGCTGGGCGCCCGAGATGCGCGCCTTCTTGGAGCGATTGGTCGCTCAGAACTCCCACACGCCCCATGTGGAGGGCGTGAACGCGGTCGGGCGCATGATGGAACGCCAGCTCCTCACCATGGGCTTCAAGGCCGGGGCCTTCGTCACGGGCTGCGGCGGTCAGCATCTCATTGCCCGGCGGGAAGGCGACGACGGCCATCGTCTGCTGCTCGTCGGTCACCTCGATACGGTTCACCCGCCACGGGAGGAGGCTCCCGACGCTTTGACGGAGCGGGAGGGGCGCCTGTTCGGTCCCGGCGCCGCCGACATGAAGGGCGGACTCGTGGTGATGGCGTCCGCCCTGAAAGCCTTGGACGTGGAAGGGCTCTTGGAGGGACGGGCGGTGACGGTCCTTTTGACCGCCGATGAAGAGCTCGGATCGCCCACGGCTCACGATCTCGTGGTTCAGGAAGGACGGGATCATCACCTGGGGCTCGTGTTCGAGGCGGGGCGACCCTGTTCTTCCGGCGCGACCTCGTTCGTCACCCGACGAAAGGGATTTTCCCGGTGGAGTCTTCGGATCGAAGGCGTCGAAGCCCACTCGGGAGTCGCGAAGGAGAAGGGACTTTCGGCGGCGCTGGAAATGGCTCACAAGATCATAGCCCTCGAGGCCTTGAATGATCCGTCGAACGGAGTGTCCGTCAATGTGGGGATCGCGGAGAGCGGGACCGCGGTGAACACAGTGCCCGGTCAAGCGCGTCTCGAGATCGACGCGCGTTTTCCCTCTCCCGAGGCCGGCGCGACACTGGAGGCGGCCTTGAGGAAAGTGCTTGGCGTGCCGCAGACCGGTCGGGGAGAACGACGCCCCGTCTTGCACGTGAAGGAAGGCCCGCGCATGGAGCCGATGGTGGAAACCGAAGCGATGGCACGCATGGCCGGCAGGATTCGTACGTGGGGCGGTGAGTTGGGTTTGAAACTGGAGGAGGAGGGGCGAGGCGGCGGAAGCGACGCCAACCTCTTGGCAGAAGCGGGGTGCCCCGTCGTCGATGGGTTGGGCGTGGTTGGCGGCGACTTCCACAGTCCCGAGGAATGGGTCGACCCCGCGTCTCTCTTGGATCGATCTTGCTTGGCGGCCCTCGTCATGAAGAGGTTTTTCGAACTATGAGCGGACTTCGGGCCATCGGTCTCGTGCTTCTTGCGGCCATCCTCTTGGGCGGGGCACTTAGCCTCCATGAACGCTTCGATCGTCCCCCCCGTCGCCCCGGCGTCCAGGTCCGCCGCCTCCCCCTGGACGAGCCCTTTCGCGTGTTGGCCGCTGAGGGGTTCACCGCGGCGGACGCCTTGAGAGAAAGGCTCTTGGACCTCTTGTCGGTCGAGGACGCGGCGGTCATCGACGCCCTCCTTCCGGGGCCAGATACGCCTTGGCGGCGCACTGTGGAGAAACTGCTGCGTTCGAGGGACCTCCCGCCGACGCTGCTCGAGAAAGAACCGTGCGTTCTTTCTCCGCGGGGAAGGATCAGCGGCGTGCGCCCACCCCTTTTCGTCCGCCATGCTTCGGGGGACGACAGCTGGCTCGTGACGTTTCACGAAAGCGAGCCAAAGGACGGCGCATCGCCCCTCTCCTTGAGTTTCTCAGGGAACCGTCCCCTGGCTTGGCCCGAGACGTCGCCCCTGAATCATGGATCGGTCTACGCCTTCGAGCTGCGCCGCGCCGGTGAGAACGAGGTGCTCGACGAGGGCGTCGTGGAGTGTCTGAGTCTGCGAGATCTGGAGGCCATGTCGCGAGCGATTCCGGTGATTCGAGCGACTCTCACGGCGCCCGCCGATCGCTACTTGGCCCAGGCGCTGTTGGCTTTGGCCAACGGGCTCATTGCCGACGCCCGCGGAAGTCTCGCGCGTCGCGCGCGGGGCGAGGGGCCGGAGACCATGACCCTCGAGGCCTGGGCTTATATTTACCACGTGTCCGGTGACCGATTCCTGCGCGACCAAGCGGTGGAGATTCTGCGCAAGCGGCTGCCTCGAGACCGATAGTGTTGGAAGGTTCGGGCGCCGTTCCCTACATTGGGGGCCGCCGATTCATCTCGAAAGGACCCATCTTGCGCGTTGCGCTCATCTATCCACCGGATTTCAATCGACCGACGATGGTCTTTGGCGCGCTGCCGCTGTTCAACGCCTGCCTGAAGGCACGGGGGCATGCGACCCTCCTGGCCGATGCGGGCGCGGAGGCCTTCAGCTACGCGTTGCGGCCGGGCGTCCTCGAGTCCTACCTGGCGTTCTTCGACGGTGCGGTGGAGTCCTTGGAGGCCCGGGACGATCTGACGGATGCGGAGAGGGCGGAAAGGGACGGCCTGCGGCGGCTGCGCGCCTATCCTCGTGAATTGATCCTTGAGTGTCGGGATGCGGCCCGGAAACTGCGCGATCCAGAGTGCTTCTACGATCCCGAGACCTATCGTCGTGCCGATCGTGTGATCCGTACGACCCACGCCTTTTTGAACAGTTTCACCCCCCAGTTCGATCCCCGAAACCAAACCTTCTCCGAGGACCTCTACGCCCATCTGACCACGTCATCCCGGGATGCCTACTTCGAGTACTACGAGAACGACCTCTTGTCCCGCCTGGAGGACTTTCGTCCCGACCTCGTGGCCATGTCGTGTCCGTTTTCCCCCCAGGTGGGCACCGGGCTCGATCTTTCCCGCCGGCTCAAAGGGCGGTTCCCCGGCCTGCCCGTCGTGATGGGGGGCACCGGGGTCTCCGACGCCGCCGACCTGGTCCTGGGCGATCCCCGTTTCTACGACTATGCGGATTTCGGCATCGTGGGGGACGGCGAGGAGGCCCTCCCCGATCTCTGCGACGCCCTCGAGGGACGGCTCCCCTTGGATCAGGTGCCGGGACTCTGGCGGCGCGACGGTGACACGGTCGTTCAGCCCCGCACCTTCAAGAACGTCGACCTGGACGAAAGCCCCACCCCCGACTACACGGATGTCGATTTCTCCCACTACATGCTGCCGGAGAAGGCCGGCCTCTACACCACATCCCGGGGCTGCTACTACGGCAAGTGCACGTTTTGCCCGGAGAGCTTTCGCCTGTCCTTCCGCATGCGTTCGGCGGAACGCGTGTTCGACGACGTCAAGGACCTCGTCGAACGTCAGGGTGTCAAGTACCTCCACTTCTTCGATCCCCTCACGCCCCCCGCCACGCTTGCCCGCGTCTCCCGATGGGTGGCCGAACAGGGGATCGACTTTCATTGGTACGCCGAGGTGAAGTTCGACCACATCTACACCCGTCGGGACTTCGTGGAGACATTGTCCAAGGGAGGGTGTCGCCAGCTCCAGTTCGGTTTCGAATCCGGCGTGCAGCGAGTTCTCGACCGGATGAAGAAGGGCAACAAACTGGACCGCATCGAGGTGATCCTGAGGAATCTCGATGAGTACGGCATCAGCATGGCGGGCACCTGGTTCGTCGGTTTTCCCACGGAAACCGAAGAAGAGGCCCGAGAGTCCTGGAGGTTTTGGCGCCGCCACCCGGACACCATGCACCTCAGCCTCTACACGGGGACGTTCTCCCTGGGCCCCGAGGTGCCCGTCTATCACAACCCGGAGGACTACGGCGTCGAGATCGTCTACGGCGACGATGGCTACGCTCGTTGCGTGCCCCTGGATGGCGAGGACTGGGACAAGGAGCCCCTCCACACAGCGCTGCACGTGCGCAGCGATATCGAGGTGACGATCTGCGGCGCGGGGCTCCTCTATGCGGCCCACGCTCCCGAGAAGCTCTACGCCCTGCGCAACGTCAACATGGTGGGGCCGACTTCCATGGACGACCCGCCCCTGGAAGAACGCCGCGCCTGGGTTTCGAAGGAGATTCATCTGGAGCCTGCCCCCGACGGATCGGGCGTGCTCGGTTACGTCGCCGAGAGCCTCCGCACCTTCGAGCTCGACGCCACGGACCGGGACATCCTCCTCGCCATGGGCGATGAGCCCGTCCTTCTCGGAGACCTCTTCCAGCATCCCCAAGCCCCGTCCGATCTCCGCGAGCGCCTCGCCCGCCTCGTCGACCGGGGCTTCATCGAATCCCGCGACCCCGTCAGCGAAGCCCTCGCTACCACACACCCGGTTGCCTAGCCTGGTGCAGGGAGAAACCTCATGCGGCGACTTCCGTCGCCACCGTGAGCCTTCGGCGCGCGGCAAGTTCTCACCACGAGGTTCACAAAGAGAAGGGCCACCTGGGGGGCGTGATGCGCCGGTCTTTTCTTCTGGATTGACGAGGTCCTCCTCGTCCTGCTTTCCGCGCTCTGCGCTGGAGCGATGAGCCGCACGGAGACGTCCACATCCCAGGAGAGG
>DRQF01000213.1 GCA_011369445.1 Planctomycetota bacterium
GTAACCTTCCGGAGTTTCCACGGACTGGGCGTTCATGATGGGGCTGAGGAACGCCAAAGCGGCACAGATGGCAAGAAGGGGCCTGAAGCGGGCGGACATGGCGGTCTCCGGAATACGGACGATCGAACGGGTCAAACACGGCATACGGCTTCGCCGTCCTGGCGCGAGACGGCGAATCTCAAAATACCGGGTTTCGTACGGGTCACACAAGGTTTTCTCAATCCCTGCGAGAGGAAACGCCTGGGTCAGGGGGAGCCAAACCCTCCCCCACCGGGGGTTTCCACGCGAATGCGCCACCCGGGCTCCAGGGTGAGAGTGACCCTTGCGGGAAGCGTCCTTGATCGACCGTCGGCACGAACGAGCAGGTTGCGCCCTGGGCGACCGGGCGATCCTCCCTCGAGGCCGTAGGGCCCCTCGGCGCGACGGGTCGTCATCAATGTGACCGTCATGGGAACCAACGCCTCGATCTCTCGAACGACACCCTCGCCGCCCGGATTCCTCCCGACTCCACCGCTCCGCGATCGCAGCCGATAGGCCGTGACGCGAAGGGGCAACGCTGACTCCAAAGCCTCGATGGGAGTGTTGAGCGTATTCGTCATGTGGGAGTGCATGCCCGAGGCACCCGGACCCTCCGGCCCTCCCCCCAATCCACCCGCGATGGTCTCGAAGTAGGCGAAGGGGCGCCCTTCGGCGTCGCGCCCGCCGAGGGAGAGATTGTTCATGCTGCCCTGGCTCGCCGCGGGAATCCGGCCCGGAAGCAGTTCGTGAAAGGCTCCGAAGATCACATCCACCAACCTCTGCGATGTCTCCACGTTGCCTCCCGCGACGGCCGCTGGACGGCGCGCCCCCACGACGCTTCCTTCGGGGATCTCGAGAGTGACGGCTTCCAACAGGCCGGAGTTCGTGGGGACGTCTTCGGGGGCCAGACACCGCAGGCAGTAGAAGAGGGCGGAAAGGGTAATGGACTCATGAGCGTTGACCGCCGATGCGACCTGCGGCGAACTCCCTGTGAAGTCGGCATGCAACCGACCCTTCCGCTTCGACAGCGTGACGCGGATCGAGGGCGACTCGGGGCCATCCAACCGATCCTCGAAGGACGCGCTCCCCGCCGGGAGATCGGAGATCACGCGGGACATGGCGCGAGCCGCCCGGGCGTGCAGGTCTTTCGCGGCCGCGGTCAAGCGCTTGGCGCCATAACGGTCCGCGGCCTCCTGCATGCGGACGACTCCTCGTTGCACGGCCGCTTCCTGAGCGCGAAGGTCACCACGACGTTCGTCGGGCGTTCTCACATTGGCAAGGAGAAGCGCCTCCACGTCCTCGACTCGGCGACCCCCTCGCACAAGTTTGACGGGGGGCAGGATCAGTCCTTCCTTGTACAGCTCGTCGAAGTCGCCCATGGAACCCGGCACGCCGCCGCCCACATCCGCGTGATGGGCACGCGCCAGAACGCCGAAGGCCGCGGCCTTCCCCGTCTGCCCGGGCAAGAACACCGGCGCGAAGAGCGTGATGTCGGGAAGGTGCGTGCCGCCGAGGAAGGGATCGTTGAGGATGACGATGTCGCCGGGATCGAGGTCGACTCGCTCCAAAATGCACCGCGCCGTGAGATGGCAGGCGCCGAGATGCACGGGAATGTGGGCCGCTTGAGCCACCATGTCTCCGTCTTTCCCGGTGACGGCGCAGGAGAAGTCGAGGCGCTCCTTGATGTTGGGAGAGAACGCGGTCCTGCGGAGCACGACGCCCATTTCCTCGGCGATGGACTGAAAAAGGTGACGAAAGACCTCCACGTCGATGGGGTTCATGGGCGCCTTCTCCCTGGGCGGCGCAGAACCATCGCCGCGCTCGTTGCCTCGACTTCCAGAGTCCAACCGGGAAGAACCACCGTCGTGGCCGAGTACTCCGCGACCACCGCGGGCCCCTTCACCACGAATCCAGCGGGAAGGTCGGCCCGGTCCCAGATCGCCGTGCGCCGAGTTCCCTCGAGGAAAACGACATCGCGGCGCTCGGCGCGAATGTCCAGGGATTGGGCGAGACGGGGACGCCTCGGACGCCCGGGCTTGGGGCCGAGGATGCGCACGCGGAGGGCGACGGGCTCCACATCCACGGTCGCGAGAGCGAACCCGTGACGGGCTTCGTGGGCCCTATCGAAGGCACCCTTCAGGTCACTTTCGGAGAACGGGAGGGTCAGCTCGAAGCTCTGCCCCACGTAGCGAAGGTCGCAGAGTCGCTCCACCACCACATCCCGCGTCGAGAAGCCCTCGCTCTTCATGGTCCGCATGGCCTTCTTCTCGAGGGCCGCGAAGACACGACTGGGATGCGACTGCAGCTCATCCAGCGAGAGGCCCAGGACGCCGCGGGATCGAGATTCGATGACTCGGGAGCTCAACATTCCCCGCGCGGAGAGCAGCCCCGGGTCCCAAGGAACGACCACGGTGTCCATGTCCAGGTTTTCTGCTAGGGCGCAGGCGTGGAGCCCTCCCGCGCCGCCGAAAGCCACGAGCGCGAAACGTCGGGGATCGTGGCCCCGCTCGAGAGAAATGGTGCGAAGCGCCCGTTCCATGGTCGCCTCGGCCACGCGAAGCACGCCCAAAGCGAAGTCCTCGGGAGTCAACCCGAGTTTCCGCGCCAATGGAAGGGCCGCGCGTCGGCTGCACTTTCCGTCCAACTCGAAGTCGCCCCCCAAGAACCGCCCCTCGGGGATGCGTCCCAAGAGCACGTGGGCATCCGTCACCGTGAAGGGTCCGCCCCTCCGATAGGCCGCGGGACCGGGGTCGGCGCCGGCGGAGCGGGGCCCCACGCGAAGGGCGCCTCCGCCGTCCACCCACGCCACGGAGCCCCCGCCGGCGCCCACGGTGTGGATGTCCATGACGGGGATCTTGAGGGGCCTCCCCCCGATCACGCACTCGGACACCAGCCCGGGTCCGGATTCCATGAGCGCCACGTCCGTGGATGTCCCGCCCATGTCGAGAGTCATGAGGCGTCGCCGCCCCTTCGCACTGCCGCCGGCCCAGGCGCCCAGAAGCCCCCCCGCGGGCCCGGAGAGCGCCAGTCGGAGGGGCTCTTCGCGAGCGCGGTCCAGGCTCAGTCGCCCGCCGTCCGACTGAAGCATCCGGATGCTTGCCCGTCCGAGGGACGCACGAATCCGAGCGACGTAGGCTTCCATGAGGGGGCGCAAGGCCGCGTTGGTCGCAGCCGTCGCGAAGCGTTCGTACTCCCGAAACTCCGGCACGAGGTCGCTGGACACCGCCACGGGGAGATCCAACTCTTTCAGGATTTCGGCGGCGAGGCGTTCGTTTCCCGGATTGCGCCAGGAGTGCAAGAAGCAGACGACGAAACTCTTCACTCCCTGCCTGCGAAGCCGGCGCCCCGCCCTGAGCACGTCCCCGGCGTCGGGCGACGCCAGAACTTGCCCCGCGGCATCGATCCGTTCCTCGACTTCCGCCACATGGCGCGGAGGCGGTACGGCCGGACGGGGATGGAGCGCGAACAGGCTCGGCCGATTCTGACGACCGAGGGCGATGAGATCTCGAAATCCCTTCGTCACGAGAATCCCCACGGGGGCGAGATCTCCCGTGAGCAATGCGTTCGTGACGACGGTCGTCCCATGGACGACTTCCACGAGGGGAGACTCCTCGATACCCAAGGCCTCGAACGCGCGAGCGAAGACGCCTCCGGGGTCCTCCGCATTCGACGGGAGCTTCAGAACCCGCCCCGATCGCGTCACGACGTCGGTGAAGGTTCCACCGACGTCGATCCCGAGGGAGGGGGAGCTCATCGAGGTTCTCCCTCCATGGTGAAAGCGTCGATCAAATATTTGTCGTCTTTCCGGACGAGAACGATCCGGCAAGGGACCTCCACGGGCGCGCCCTGGGTGCCGGTGAAGCGGAGTCGAAAATAGAGAATTCGACGGGTGAAATCACCCTCCTCCCGGCTTTCCTTCCTGTACCCGTCCATGAGCCCCCATTCGGGGACTCTATCCTCGAAGCGTGCGACGAAGGTCGCGAAGTCCATCGACTCCTTGGCGCGGGACGTCAGAAGGTCATGGGCCGCGGCGTACCCGATGACGTCGTCGTTTTCCGAGGAGGAATCGTTTCCGCGCATCACCTCGTTCAGGAAGCGCTCGGCCACTCTCACGTCGCGGGGAACGTCATTCGAAGCGATACGCCCCATGATGAACAGGGCGACGCCGTTCAGGGCGATCAAGCCCAGGAACATTCCGAGCAGCCATCGCATGGGAGATGCGGCCTTCATGGCGTCAGGATACCGAAGACGCCGCCCAGGGAATAGAATCGGCGCGACCACAATGTGAGAATCGTAATGAGAAGAACGGCCGTCTTGTTGAGCATGCTGCTTTGGGTGGCCTCCTGCAGCTCCCCGAACGGGAACACGCGCCGCGGTGACTCCGGCCCGACCCGGGCGCGCGTCGCCTCGAGCAGCGACGCGAAACTCACCTATTGGCTGGGCATGCCCCGCCCGAGTTCTCACGAATTCGAGGTGAAGATCCTGGTGGAGGGCATCAATGACTCCCAAATCGACTTCGTCATGCCCTCCTGGTCTCCGGGTCGGTACGTCATCTACGACTTCGCCGCCCAGGTGACCGGTGTGCGGGCCGCGGCCAAGGGCGGAGGAGGACTCCCCGTCGAGCGCATCGCGAAGGATCGCTGGCGCGTCACCCGTCGCGGGCCCGGAGTGCTCTTTTCCTACAGAGTGTGGTGCAACTTCACGTCGGGAACATTCAGCCAACTCGACGACCGACATGCCAACGTGAACGGCCCCAGCGTCTTCATGTTCGTGGACGGGCTGGACTCCGCCCCGATCGACTTGTGGATCGATCCGCCCGCGGGCAGGAAGTGGCGCGTGGCGACGGCCCTCACGGCGACGAATGAGCCCTTCAGATTCGCGGCCGACGACTACGAGGACCTCATCGACAGCCCCATCGAACTGGGCAATTTCGAAGAGTTCCGCTTCTCCTCGGGCGACGTCCCCGTCCACGTGGTCGTCCACCAAGCGAGCAGGAGTCCGAACTCCCCCACCCAGGAGTTGGTGGCGCGCTGCCAACGTATCGTCGACGCGGCGAGCCGGATCATGGGCGGACTCCCCTTCGAGCACTACACGTTCCTGTTCCACTTCGGCATTCATCCAGGTGAAGGCGACGGGATGGAACATCGGGAGTCCACGCAGATCATCTCGGAGGGCGCGCTCGATCAGCCAGGCGTCCTCGACGACGTCATGGACACGGCGGCCCACGAACTGTTTCATGCATGGAACGTGGAACGCCTTCGCCCCGTCGAACTCATGCATCAGGATCTGACCCGGGAGGTGTACACGCGATCCCTCTGGATCGCCGAAGGCATCACGTCTTATTTCGGCGACCGGATCTCCCTCGAGGCGGGACTCATCGACCGCCCCGCATTCCTCCGGGGTCTCGGTCGGTGGATCACCCGCATGGAATCGGCGCCGGGACGGTCGAGTATGAGCGCCGAGGAGGCCTCCTTCCTCACCTGGTTGTGGGAGCGGCGTAACCCGCGGCACGACGGTTCGAACCAAGCCAACACCTGGGTGAACTACTATGTCGAGGGCGCCGTGTTGGGGTTCTTGCTCGACGCGAAGATTCGGACCGCCACACAGGGTGAATCCGGGCTCGTCGACGTCTTCCGCCGGATGATGGAAGACGAGGACCTCATGCGCGAGGGCTATCGAGGCCGCGATTTCCAAGACGCGGTGGAGGCGGTCGCGGGCCTGCGCATGGATTCGTTCTTCGAACGCTATGCCCGCGGCACCGACGTCCCGCCCTATGGAGACATCCTTCGCCCGATCGGCCTGGTCGCGACGCATGGCGGCGGCCCCATGGCCTCGGCGGTGGGTGTCAGACAAGATGGAGAGCGCATCGCTTCCGTTCGACCGGGGACCGCCGCTGCAAGGGCCGGGCTCCATCCCGGCGACACCGTGCTCAGGGTGGGGGGCAAGAACGTGGGCGGCGACCTTGCCAAGGGCCTTCGCGGACTGGGTGAGGGCACGCTCACCACGGTGACCGTGAGGAGGAACGGCCGCGAAGTAACCATGCCCTTCGTCGTACGCAAAGCCGCGCCCTCCAACTGGATCGTCGCCCCAGACCCGAACGCCACGGAAGAGGCGGTGAGACTGCGTGAAAAGTTCTTCCGCTGCGGAGTGCCGCGATGAGCCCATGGGGCGCCTTGGGGTGGATCGTTCTTTCGTACCTGGTGGGAACGATCTCCTGGTCCTACCTCATCGTCCGCAAGGTCAAGGGCACCGATCTGAGGGATTTCGGCAGCGGGAATCTCGGAGCCACGAATGCGGGGCGCGTGCTCGGCAGGCGCTACGCCATCTTCATCTACGTTCTCGACTTCCTGAAGGGACTTGCGGCGGTGCTTCCCGCGCGGCATCTATTCCCTTGCGATTTGGGCGGCATCCCCTTGGAACTCTACGCGGGCCTCGCCGTGGTGGTGGGACACATCTTCCCGTTCTGGCTGGGGTTCAAAGGCGGCAAGGGGGTGGCGACGGGCTCCGGAGTTGTGTTCGCCCTGTCACCCTGGACGGCGCTGGGCGCCCTCGCGACCTGGGCCATGAGCCTCGCCCTCTTTCGCATGGTGAGCCTCTCGTCCATCCTGGCTGCCGCGAGCCTCCCTCTTTGGTACGGATTCCTGGAGGGGTGGTCGGGCGCGCACGTTACGCGGGTGGTCTTTCTCGCGACAGTAGCGGCTCTCGTCGTGGTTCTGCATCGGACGAACCTCCAACGCATCCTTGCGGGCGACGAAGACAAGATCGGAGAATGACAGCCATGACACGCTTTGCAGTGATCGGAGCAGGGGGTTGGGGCACGGCCATGGCCGTGATCGCTCACGAGGCGGGCCACGAGGTCACTCTCCTCGGCCGCGACCCGGATCACATCCGCTCCTTCCGCAAAACCCGCATCAATCGCCCCTTCCTTCCGGGCTGCAAGATCCCCGCGGAGATTCTGGTCACCTGCGACGCGGCCGAAGCGCTGGCGGACGCGGACCAAGTCCTCTCCGTGATTCCTTCCAGCTATCTGCGGAAAACTTGGAAGCAGCTGGCGCCCTTGGTTCCGGCCGGAGTCCCCATCTGTTCGCTCACGAAAGGCATCGAGAACAAGACCTTCATGCGGCCGACGGAGATCATCAGCGAATATGCGCCGGGGCACCCCGTGTCGGCACTCTCGGGACCCAGCCATGCCGAGGAGGTCGCCCGTCTCATGCCCACGACGGTCACGGTGGCCGCCAAGTCCCCCGCTCTCGCTCGGAAGCTCCAGGATCTGCTCTCCACCGAATCCTTTCGGGTCTACACGAACCGCGACCTCGTTGGGGTCGAGCTGGGAGGGGCCATCAAGAACGTGATCGCCCTCGCGGCCGGGATCGTCGATGGCCTGGGCTTCGGCGACAACACAAAGTCCGCACTGCTCACTCGCGGACTGCACGAAATCATCGCGTTCGGAAAGGCCCTGGGCGCCCGACCGAAAACCTTCTACGGACTGGCCGGCATCGGGGATCTCATCACGACGGCCTTCAGCCCCCATGGACGCAACCGTGCCGTCGGCGAACGCATCGGTCGGGGCGAAAAACTGAAGGATATTCTGGCTTCGACGCCGAAGGTGGCCGAGGGCGTTCCGACAACCCGTTCTGTCCACGCCCAGTCCATCAAACTCGGCATCGAGATGCCGATCGCCACGGAGGTCTACCGCGTGCTGTTTCGCAACAAGGACCCACGACGCGCCGTCACCGCCCTCATGACCCGCCGAGGCCGGACGGAGTAAAGCTTTCGGAGTGACCTCATGCGTAGGCTCATCGTCATCATTTGCCTCGCCTCACTGACGCCCCTACTCACCGCCCAAGAACCCACTCTACCCCGCGTGGAGCTGTGGAAGCAGGACATCATCTTCGCCGCGAAGAACCTCCCACGTCGTCACAAGGATCTCTTCCGCAACATCTCGCGCAAGGAGTGGAAGACCGCGGCCCTCGCTCTCGCGAAGAGCGTCAACGAGAAGACATCCGTCGCAGAATTCGCTTCGAAGTTGATGCGCCTCGCGGCCCTCGCCCACGACAGCCACACGGGGCTTCGATGGTCCGACGTCGGACTCCCGCGGCTCCCCCTCTTCTTCGTGGAGTATGCGGACGGCATCTTCATCCAGAAATACCCGAAGGACGAAGGAAGACTCAAAGGGGCGCGCCTCCTCGCCGTCGATGGCCAACCCGTCGAGAAGGTTCTCCAGGCGCTCCGGCCTCTCGTCTCCCATGACAACGACGAGTCTTTCCGCAGAGGGGCAATTGTCTTGCTGACCGTACCCGCGTTTCTTCGCGCCGCAGGCATCGCAACTGCGAAGGGGACAGATGGCGACACGATGGTGTTACGACTCCGCTCAGCGAAAGGCGAGGAATTCGACTACGCGACCCAAGCCCTGCCCGACTCACGGCTGCGTCCGTTGAAGATCGGGCTTTCCTTTGAATCATTGCCCTTGTGTCTCGAGAAGGGACGCACGGATTTCTGGTTCCGATTCCTTCCCGAGAACCGGGCTCTGCTCTTCCGCACCAATCGGTTGCGTGACCGGAGACGTTTTCAGGCCATGGTCGACGAGGCGGCAACGGCCGTGGAAGGCAAGTCGGTCGAACGCGTCATCGTAGACCTGCGCGACAACGGAGGGGGCAATTCCACCGTCATGAATCCGCTGTTCGCCGCCCTGCAAAAGAAGCGTTTCGGGGAGAATCCGAAGGTTTACGGCATCATCGGACGCAACACCTTCTCCTCCGCGATCCTCAACGCCATCACCTTGAAGAAACGCTTCGGGGCCACACTTGTGGGGGCGCCCACGGCGGGCCGCCCCAACCACTTCGGCGAGATCAGGCCACTGAAACTCCCCAACTCCCACCTGACCATCTTCTACTCGACCAAGTACTTCTCTCGCGTTCCAGGGGACCCGCCCAGTCTCATCCCCGACATCGCTCCCAGGTTGAACGCCGCCGACTATTTCCACGGCAAAGACGCCTTCCTCGACGCCTGTTTGAACTAGGAGGCCGAACAGTCTCCAAAGAGGTCGTGAGTCGCCGCTGGATCGATCGCGCTCCGCATCACAAGACGCGGAAGTCGAAGACGAGGGACATGAACACCCCCACGCCGATGAAGACCCAGCCCGTGCCTTGCTGCAGCCACCGGGAAAGGGTCAAGGTTCGGGCGAAGAGGCGATCGATCGCCCGGGCGCTCCAACCCAATGCGACCGCGAAGACGATGACCGGAATCGCCGTCGCCAACCCGTAGGTCAATGGCATGAGGACCATGTGCTCCGTCTTGGCCGCAAGGGGGATCAGGCTTCCGAAGAAGAGTGCCGCGGAGATAGGGCAAAAGCTCAGGGCGAGGACCATGCCGAGCAGAAGGCTTCCCAGTCCGCCCTTTCCGACCAGAGCCAGGCTGGCCCCTTCCTTCGGCGTCCAACCGATCCGCGGGAAGGGCAGCCATCCCACCAAGATCAGGCCCACGAGAATGAGCAAGGGCCCCAGGATTCGATTCCACTCCCCCTGCAGGAAGCCCGAGAGAGCCGGGATGGAGAGAACGCTCCACGTGAGAAGCGCCGCCAACGCGGAATAGGTCAGCGCGCGCCCCAGGGTGTAGAGCAGACTCGGCACCAGGGCCGCGCGCGAAGTCGGCGCGGCCCGCGCGAGAAACGAGACGGCGGCGACATTCGCGGCGAGCGGGCAAGGGCTGATCGACGTGAGGATTCCCAGCCAAAACGCGGCCCCGACAGCATGGAACAGCTCAGACGTCATGGGGCGTTCTCGCGAAACCGCTTCAGCTCCCGATTGACGTAGGCCCGAAACTTGTCCGGTTCCTTGGTCAGCAGCCAGACATCCTCGAGAACCGCGTGCCGAACGGGACGTCCCTTCGAAAGTTCGACAAGGACGAGCGACGAGGTCATCAACCCGAAGTCCTCCCTGAAGTGGGTCTTCCCCGGATCGTCGAAATTGATCACCCGCCAGGGCGGCCGGTCCTCATCGGGGAGGGCTTCCAGAACCTCGTGAGACCTTTTCTCGATGGCGCGGCACGTGTCGCAACGCTTGTCTCCGTGGAAGTACCAGACCTGCACCCCGTCACCGGTGTCCAGGTCATCGGACCGCCCCTGTTCTCCTTTTCGCATCAGATTGGCGGTGATGGCCGCCAGGGCGAAAAGCACGAGAGCCGCGGTGATCACGTTCTTAGACGTCATGGATCGATCTCACTTCTCGGAGGCCTTCTTGATCAGCGCACAGAGATCGTCCACGTCCGGCACCTTCCCCTGAACGACGACGGCGCCGTTCACGGCCAAGGCTGGCGTCAGCATGACACCCCGCTTCGTGATCTCGGAGATCGCAGTGATCTTCTCGATCTGCCCGTCGAGACCCAACGACTCGACCGCCGTTTTCGCGGCTTCGGTGAGAGCCTCGCATTTCTTGCAACCCGTACCAAGCACTTCGATCTTGACCATGGTTCGCTCCTTTCATTTCTTACATCCGAATTCAGGCCATTCCTCCGTAGATCATTCCCGCCAAGGTGGCGAAAACGATCACGAGCCCCGTGAAAACCGCCGTCTTCTTCAGCCCGATGATCGACTTGATCACCATCAGGCTGGGCAGTGAGAGAGCCGGGCCGGCGAGCAGAAGCGCCAGCGCCGGACCTCGGTGCATTCCATGCTGCATCAGCGACTGGAGGATGGGGATTTCCGTCAGGGTGGCGAAGTAGAAGAGACACCCCACGATGGAAGCGACGAGGTTCGAAAAGAGGCTGTTGTCGCCCACGAGCCGCGCGACCTGTTCGTCGGGGAGAAGGGCTCCCAGGAATCCGACGACGAACACGCCTCCGAAGAGTAGGGGAACCAGAAGTCTCGTGAAGTCCCACGTGTTCTCCATCCAGCGATGCCGCTCGTCCACGGAGAGCCACCGAAATGTCATGAACAACGTGGCGACCCCCATGACAGCGGCCAACCACCAGCGGTAGTGATAAATCGTCATGACCCAGTTCTGGGCGGATTCCACGTGGGCGATCTCGTCCTTGGGGATCTCGACCTGGGTTTCCGCCTCCTTCCCCATCGCCGGTTCGCTCAACTGGAAGAGCAGAGCGCCTCGCGTCTCCTTCAACTGGACCGCCGCGAAGGTCTCTCCGTTCTTCATCGTGACGTCGACGTTTCCCGGGTTGTACCAGTCGCTGAAGATCAGGAACGCCAGCATCGCCACGAAGAAAAGGATCGTCTGCCAGCGGCGGCGGGTGGGGGTCTCGACTTCAGGAGCCTCCGCCATACTCCTCTGCCGCCTGGCCTCGTCCTTTCGAAAAATCAGCGCCATGAGGATGCCGATGACCACTCCGAAGACGATCGCTCCCACGCCACGCGCCAAGCCGAGATCCATGCCCAGCACCCGCGCGGTCAGGAGCAGAGCCAGGATGTTGATGGCCGGTCCGGAGTAGAGAAACGCGGTTGCGGGTCCCAGCCCAGCGCCCACTTGGTAGATGCCCGCGAACATGGGGAGGACGGAACAGGAGCAGACGGCGAGGATGGTGCCCGAGACCGACGCCGTGGAATACGCCTCCACCTTGCTGGCTTTGGGCCCCAGGTGGCGAAGAACCGCCTGCTGGGAGAGCAAAGTTGAAATGGCTCCGGCGATGAACAGGGCGGGAACGACACAGGCCAGCGTGTGGTTACGGACGTACCACTGAAGCATCTTGAAGGCTTCGATGATGGCATCACGCACCTTGGGATTGGACAGGGGCAGGAACCATGCGATCAGGAAGATGCCCACCAGCCAGGAGAGGATCTTGATGTCTCGTCTATGCATGCCTGTATTCTCCTATGCCCATCTTGCCATGTCACAAGCAAGACAAGAAACCTCCACGCGAAACGCGAAACGCGTTTCTATCCCGTCGTTCACTTCTTCAGCGCTTGCCGACGAACGTCGACATCGTTCTTCAAGACGCCGTCGATGCAGTTCCAAAACCCTTTCAGGCAGGACACGCTCAGGGAATACCAGACGAGAGACCCCTCTCGACGCCCCTGGATGAGGCCCGCCGACTTGAGAACGGATAGGTGCTTGGAAACGGTGGATTGGTCGGCCCCCACGAGCTCGGTCAACTCGCAAACGCAGTGGGGAGCTTCTTCCAGAGCGTCCAGAATCATGAGCCGACTCGGATGGGCCAGGGCCTTCGCCACCTTCGCCCGGGATTCGAACAGGCCGTAGGGAGTCTTGCGCTTTCGCATATGGCCGTATAGCCATATCGCCACATCGAAACAAGGCGGAAATCCGAGAAAATGAGTGGCGCCTCGAGCGGCATGCGAAATGATCGATGGCGCGGGTTAGGATCAGGGGTTCGCCGCGCTTGGGGGGAGTCTCACATGACCCAGTCATTGCTCATTCTGTTCGTGCTCTTGTGTTCGTGGGCCTCGACGTTCGCCCAAAGGCCTCCGGCCAGGGTGGTGACGGCTCGGGTCGAGAGAGCCCGAGGGGCCGAGAGCCGACGATTCATCGGCTCCGTCCGCCCAGTGAGATCGGTCGTCTTGGGCAGCCCGGTGGCCGAGATGGTTGTCGAGTACCTGGCCGAGGCCGGCCGGCCCGTGAAGGCCGGACAGCCCCTGGCCCGACTCCGCACCACGCGACTCGAGATTCGCCTCCAGGAGGCCCAGGGGGAACTGGCCCGACGCAAGGCCGTGCTGGCCGAGTTGGAGGCGGGAAGTCGCCCGGAAGAGATCGCGGAGGGAAAGGCCCTCGTCGCTGCGGCGAAGGCCGAAGAGGCCTATCGGGAATGGCTCCTGGAGCAGACCCGCCTGCGCGTCGCGCGGGGAGCCGCGCCGGAGGAGGACCAGCACCTCGCGGCCTTCAATGCCGCCTCCGCCCACGCCGCACGGCTGCAGAACGAAGCCCGGCTGGCGCTCCTCGTCGAAGGTCCTCGCAAGGAGGTCATCGAGCAGGCACGACGGGAGGTTCAGATCCAGGAATCCGTGATTCGCGGTCTCACCGACGACCTCGAGCGCCACGTGATCCGCGCGCCGTTCGACGGCTACGTCACCCAAGAACACACAGAGGAGGGCGCGTGGCTCTCCCTCGGAGCCCCCGTCGCGACTCTGGCCGCCGTGGGCGTCATGGAGGTGGTCGCACCCGTGCCGGAAGACCAGGTGCACCTGGCGAGTCCGGGGACCACGGCGACGGTGACCTTCGAAGCGCTCCCCGGACGCACCTTCGACGGCAAGGTCTTTGCCGTGAATCCAGCCGGCGACCCCCTGGCGCGAACCTTCGACGTCATGATCCGCCTCGACAATCCCATCCTGGACGACCGTCCCACGATCCTCGCAGGCATGACGAGTCGCATCGCGTTTCGCGGCGCCGAGGATGCGGAGGGATTCGTCGTGCCGAAGGACGCTCTCGTGCTGGGGGGCCCGGCGAAGCTGGTCTACGTGGTCGATGCGGCGAAGAAGCCGGCCATCGTTCGCGCGGTCTCCGTCGAGGTGTCGAGCGCGGTCGGGAGTCGGGTCCTCGTCCGAGGTGCACTGCGGGTCGGACAGGCCGTGGTCGTCGAGGGCAACGAGAGGTTGCGACCGGGTCAGGCCGTGCAGGTGATCGAGACTCGAAAGAATGACGGCGCCCCGAAGCCGTCCGAGGGCCGCTGACCATGGCGCTCGTCGAAGCCTTCGTACGCAACCCCGTCAAGGTCTCGGTGGGGGTCCTCCTGCTCGCCCTTTTCGGAAGCATCGCGCTCTTCCGTCTGCCCATGCAGCTCACTCCCGAGGTCGAAACGCCCACGATCACGATCGAGACGCGGTGGCCGGGCGCGAGCCCGGGTGAGGTCGAGCGGGAGATCGTCCAGGAGCAGGAGGAGCAACTGAAGAGCGTCGAGGGCCTCACCAAACTCAGCTCGGAAAGCATGGACTCCCGGGGACGCATCACCCTCGAGTTCACGGTGGCGACCAACATGGAGAGCGCTCTCCTCAAGGTCAACGCGCGGCTTCAGCAGGTGCGAGAATACCCCGAGGACGCGGACGAGCCCGTCATCACCACGTCCAACTCCTCCAACTCCCCCATCGCGTGGTTCATTTTGAGGCCGCGGGTCCCGACAACGGGGGAGATTGAAGCCTTCCAGAAGGCTCACCCCGATCTCGCCAAGTCGTTGGAACCCGCCCGGCGCGCCGCGACCGGGGGGCTCCGGCAAGCCCGCCTGAAACGCCTCGCCCGTCGGAACCCCGCAGTGGCGGCGCTCTTGCCTCCCGCCCTCGATGTGTCGAAGCTGAGAAGGTTCGCCGAGGACAACATCGAGGCCGCATTCGAGCGGGTCTCCGGCGTCGCCAACAGCAACGTCATCGGCGGTCGGGAGGACGAGTTGCGCGTCGTGGTCGACGCCCGAAGGCTGGCGAGTCGGCATGTAACCTTGGACGACCTCAGGCGAGCCCTTCGACTTCGCAACGACGACCGCTCGGGGGGAGACTTCTGGGAGGGAAAACGCCGCTACGTCGTGCGCACGCTGGGGCGCATGACCACGCCCGAGGAGGTCGCCGACGCCGTAATCGCCCGTCGAGACGGACGCGCCGTCTATGTGCGGGACGTAGCCGAGGTCGAGTTGGGGTTCAAGAAGCCTGATGGCCTCGTCCGCAACTTCGGCACGACGGCCATCGCGGTCAACGTGATCCGAGAGGTGGGCGCCAACGTCATCGACGTGATGGACGGGCTCCGCGAGGCCATGGCGGATCTGAATACGAGCGTCCTGGCGACGAACGGGCTCGAGCTGGTCCAGGTCTATGACGAGACGACCTACATCGATTCCGCGGTGGGCCTCGTTCGTCGAAATATCCTCTTGGGCGGGATTCTCACCGTTCTCGTGCTGCTGCTCTTTCTGAAAAGCGCGCGCTCGACGATCGTGCTGGCTTTGGCCATCCCGACCAGCATCATCGGGACGTTTCTCGTCCTGGCCCTCATGGGGCGTTCCCTGAATGTCGTCAGCCTGGCTGGATTGGCCTTCGCGGTGGGCATGCTCGTGGACAACGCCGTCGTCGTCCTCGAGAACATCTATCGCCACTATCAAAGAGGCGAGGACCGATGGATGGCCGCGGTGAAGGGCACCCAGGAGGTCTGGGGCGCCGTCGTCGCCTCGACGCTGACCACCCTCGCCGTCTTCGTCCCCGTTCTTTTCATTCAGGAGGAAGCCGGGCAGCTCTTCCGCGACATCGCCATCGCGATCGGAGCGGCCGTGGGCTTCTCCATGCTCGTTTCGGTGATCGTCATTCCCACGGCGACGGCCCGTATCCTGAGCGATTCCCACCACGGGACCAGCGAGGGCAAGGTCGCGGCCTGGCAAAGAGGATTGGGCGCTCCGCTGGCGATCCTGGACCGAGCCGGCGCAGCGTTCATTCGGCAGGTCGTGGGCGTGAACCGATTCATCCATCGCAGCGTCCTTCGGGAATTGGCGCTCGTCGTCGTTCTCACCGGGGCAGCCCTGGCGACGTCCTGGGCGCTGATGCCCAAGGTGGAATACCTCCCCACCGGCAACCGCAATCTGGTCTTCGGAATCCTCCTCCCGCCGCCTGGATACAACCTCGACAAACTCGCGGCCATGGGAGAAGACATCGAGGAGAAGATGCGCCCCTACTGGGACGTGGACGCGGGGGATCCAGCAGCCGCCACCCTGAAGTTCCCTCTCATCCGAGACTTCTTCTACGTCGCGCGTGGACGTTCCATCTTCATGGGCGTCCGGACGGCGGATCCTCTTCGGTCGGGAGAACTGATTCCGCTCATCCAGGGCATCGCCGCCTCCGTGCCCGGGACCTTTGCCGTGGTCAAGCAGAGCAGCATCTTCGAGAGCGGATTGAGCGCCGGGCGCACCATCGATGTGGAGATCTCGGGGCCCGACCTCCCGGAACTCGTGGCCCTGGGCGGTGAGGTCTTCGGGCGGATTCGGGTCCTCCTCCCGACGGCCCAGGTCTTCCCCAAGCCCTCCCTCGATCTGGCCAACCCCGAAGTCCACGTCGAACCCGACTGGGACAAGCTCGCCGACGTGGGCATGGACGCCACGGAGCTGGGTTTCGCGGTCGACGCTCTCGTGGACGGAGCCTACGCCGCCGACTACTACATCGGTGGCGACAAGATCGACCTCTCCATCGTGGGGGCCGAAAGGTTGGCGTCGCGAACGCAGGATCTGGAGCAGCTCCCCTTGGCCACGCGATCGGGGGTCCTCGTCCCTCTGGGTTCGGTGGCGCGCATCAATCTTTCGAGCGGCCCGGAACAAATCAATCACCGCGAACGCCAGCGCACGATCACGATTCAGGTCTCGCCACCTCCGGACGTCGCTTTGGAGGACGCGATGGAGAGCATCGACACCAAGGTGCTGGCTCCCATGAGGGAGGCGAGCCGCGGGCGGGCGCGCTTCGTGCTCTCCGGTACGGCGGACAAGCTCCGCTCCACGTGGAAGGCTCTCCGCTTCAACGTGTTTCTCGCCCTGATGATCACGTACCTATTGATGGCGGCGCTTTTCGAATCCTGGCTGAACCCCTTCGTCATCATCCTCTCCGTGCCCCTCGGCGCGGCGGGCGGGATCGCGGCGCTGGCGCTCCTCAACCTCTTCGTCCCCCAGCCCCTCGACGTCCTGACCATGCTGGGCTTCGTCATCCTGATCGGAACGGTGGTCAACAACGCCATTCTGATCGTCCACCAGACGCTGAATCACATCGGCGCGGAGGGGATGGCCGTGGAAGAGGCTCTGCTGGCCTCCATCCGCGACCGCATCCGACCCATTTTCATGACCACGGTCACGACGGTGTCGGGCCTGATCCCCTTGGTCATCTTTCCCGGCGCCGGGGCCGAGCTCTATCGGGGCCTGGGCGCCGTCGTGCTGGGGGGCCTCGTCGTCTCCACTCTCTTCACCCTGCTTCTCGTCCCCACCCTCTTCCACCTGGTCCACCGCATGATCCCCGTTCGCGCCCGCGGCCAACGCACTCCCCTTCCCGCGCCCCCGCCGCGGCGAACTCAGGAACGGAGGCTTTAGCCTTCACTTGACGTCCCATGGCAAGGATCACCCGCCGACCTTCGCGGGGCGAGGGCGCCCCGGCTCCAGGAGAAGAGGATCAATCCACATGGAGGCGAAGGGCATTGGTCACGCTGACCCCCACGGGGGAGGAAGCGTCCAGGATCACGCCTTGCAGAGTGAAGGTGACGGGGAAGGGGATCCCCGTGGTCACCGACGACACCGCGATGCCGTTGCCCTGTCCCACCGCCGGGAAGGCGGGGAGCAGTTGGTTGGCGTAGCTGAAGGTGTCGCTCAAGGTGAACAGGGTGGGATCGCCTGGCGCCAAGAA
>DRQF01000214.1 GCA_011369445.1 Planctomycetota bacterium
ATCGAGCTGGTCCTCGAGAAAGCGCGCGCCGCGGGGGCGGCGGAAGCCGCCGTCTCCGACGTGCATGCGCGGGGCGGGGAGGGGGGAGAGGAGCTCGCCCATGCAGTGGATCGCGTGGCGGAGGCGGGCCGCGCCGCTTTTCAGCCGCTCTACGACTTGGAGCTTCCCCTGGAGGAGAGAATTCGCGTTCTTGCTCGCACCATCTACGGGGCGGACGACATCGATCTCGCCGAGAAGGCCAGGGAGAGCCTCTCCCGCATCGAGGACTGGGGATTCGGAGGGCTCCCCATCTGCATGGCGAAGACTCATCTCAGCCTCTCTCATGACCCGAAACTGAAGGGAGCGCCGAAGAACTACGTCTTCCCCGTCAGAGATGTGCGTCTGTCGGCGGGAGCCGGTTTCGTCTACCCTCTGGCGGGTGACATGATGTTGATGCCGGGATTGGGCAGCCGCCCCGCCCTCCGAGGCATCGACGTGGATGCGGACGGGAATATCGAGGGGCTGTTCTGAGATCGAGGCCCTGGGGGGAGATCCTTCTCGGGCCGACCGAATGGAATCCCGGATCAGTCAGCGAGGAAGCCCATGTTCTTGACCTTCGACCCACTCTACTGGATGATTCTTTTGCCCTGCTTGGCCCTGTCGGGTCTCTGCACGCTTTGGGTGAAATCCGCATTCGCCAAGTGGAGCCAAGTGGCGGCCAGCAACGGTATGACCGGCGCGCAGATCGCGAAGGCCATTCTCGATTGGAACGGGGTTCACGACGTCACCATCGAGCCGTCCCAGGGGTTCCTTTCAGACCACTACGATCCCCGGTCGAAGACCCTGAGACTCTCGCCCCAGAACTTCTCCGGCCGGAGCGTTGCGGCGTTGGGGATCGCCGCTCACGAGGTCGGGCACGCCATCCAGCATGCCCGTGCTTACGCTCCCCTGCAACTTCGTTCCGCCATGGTGCCCCTGACCATGCTCGGCTCCAATCTGGCCTTTCCCCTGCTCTTTGCCGGGATGTTCCTGCACTTGAGTGGATTGGTCTTGGTCGGCGTGGCCCTGTTCGGGCTGAGCACGCTCTTCACGCTGGTCACCCTTCCCGTCGAATTCGATGCGAGCCGCCGAGCCATGATCGCGTTGCGCGAAGGCCACATTCTCGAGGGCGAGGAACTCTCCGGCGCACGGAAGGTGCTGACCGCGGCGGCCTCGACTTATGTCGCTGCGGCGATTACGTCGCTGGCGACGCTTTTCTACTTCCTCTTGCGATCCGGTCTTCTCGGAGGCCGCAGCGACTGAAGGAGCGGGCATGAAGGCACCTCACGTGCTGATGATCGTCGACGGATTCGGTCTGCGCGACGAGACCGAAGGCAATGCTATCGCTACGGCGAGGACTCCGTTTTTCGACGAGGTTTGGCGGGACTACCCCCACGTGGGGATCTCCGCCTCGGGAGAAGCAGTGGGGCTCATGCCGGGCCTCATGGGAAATTCCGAGGTCGGACACATGAACATCGGTGCCGGGCGCGTGGTCGTGCAGGACATCGACCGCATCAACAACGCCATTGCCGACGGTTCGTTCTACGAGAACGCTGCCTTCAACGAAGCTGCTGAGGCCGCGTTGACGCGTGGGACGCGCCTGCATCTCATGGGGCTTGTCTCGGACGGCGGCGTCCACAGTTCCGACCAACATTATTTCGCCCTCCTCGAGCTTTGCCGGCGCCGGGGGCTGACGGGCGACCGCGTGGTCTTCCACGCTTTTCTGGATGGCCGGGACACGCCTCCTCGGTCAGCGGAAAAGTACCTGGCCGCCCTCGAGGTAAAGATGGCCGAGGCGGGGACGGGAGTGCTTGCCACCGTGGTTGGTCGCTACTACGCGATGGACCGCGACAAGCGATGGGATCGGGTCAAACGGGCCTATGACGCCCTCGTCCGCGGCGTCGCCGAGGAGGAGGTTGATTCGGCGAAGGAAGCTCTCGCCCATGCCTATGAGGCGGGCGAGAACGACGAGTTCGTCAAGCCGCGGATCCTTCGTGGGACACCCCGCATCGGAAAGGGCGATGCGGTCATCACGTTCAACTACCGCTCGGATCGGATGCGGGAGCTCACCGAGGCCTTCGTCCTGCCGGACTTTGGCGGCTTCGAGGTCGAGAAGGGTTTGAACCTCACCTACGTCACCATGACCCGGTACAAGAAGGGCTATCCTGTCCCCGTTGCGTTCGCTCCGGTGCCCTTGGACATGGTGTTCGGGGAGTTGGCGGAGAAGGTGGGCTTGCGGCAGCTTCGTATCGCCGAGACCGAAAAGTACGCCCACGTGACGTTCTTTTTCAACGGAGGGCGAGAGGAGCCTTTCGAGGGCGAAGACCGCATCATCGTGCCGTCCCCGAAGGTGGCGACCTACGACCTCCAGCCCGAAATGAGTGCGCCCGAGGTGACGGAGAAGGTGGTCGACGATCTCGAGCACCGCAGGCATGATGTGATCATCATGAACTTTGCCAATCCGGATATGGTGGGGCACACCGGATTCTTCGACGCGGCCGTCAAGGCGGTCGAAGCCGTCGACCGGGGCGCCATGGCGATCAAGGAGGCCGTCCTCTCGCTCGGGGGGTCCATGCTCTTCACCGCGGATCACGGCAATGTCGAGATGATGTTCGATCCCGCGACGGGCCAGCCGCACACCGCGCACACGACCAATCTGGTTCCGCTCGTGGCGATCGACCCGGCCCTCCGGGGGCGCACACTTCGTTCCGGTGGAAGGCTCGCCGACGTGATCCCCACCTTCTTGGAAATGATCGGCGTCGATCAACCGCCTCAGATGACGGGACATTCCCTTCTTGAGTAACCTGCCGCGGAGAGACCCCCTAGCCGCCCTGCTCGGCACGGATGAGGGTGAGAGGACCCGGTCGGAGTCCGGTCCGCTCTTGCGCCTGTTGCTCTTTCTGGTGTTGCCCGCCGTCGTGACGCGATTCGGCGGGTTTCGCCTGAACGAGAATGTTCTTTGGGGCTGTCGTGTCGCCATCTGGGGGGCGACCGCGGCGTTGTTCCTCCAGTGGTTGGCCGACCTGAGACGCTGGGACAGTCCCGCGGAGTTCCTCAGGTCTCGCCCGGGCGGGGCTTTCTTCGTTCTCATCGGCCTCGTGGCGATCCCCTTGGCGGCGACCCACTACGGCCTTGCGGGACTGACGGCGGCAGCCGGGGCCTGGAGTTTCGCCGTCGCTTCCCACCGAGCCTTCCGCGCCGTCGTCCTCTCTCCCACGCTGCAGCATGCGCCCATGGTGACGCTGGTCGGGAGCTTTGCCGTCATCATCGTTGGGGGAGCCATGCTGCTCTGGATGGTGCCTCGGAGCCTCGCCGCGGGGCAGTCGATCACGTTCTTGGATGCGCTTTTCACGGCCACTTCCGCGACCTGTGTGACGGGGTTGGAGACAGTGGCCACCGGTTCCACCTTCAGCCCCTTCGGGCAGGCCGTCGTCCTCGCTCTGATTCAACTGGGCGGACTGGGGATCATGACCTTGGGAACGTTTCTCGTGCTGTCCACGGGTTCGCGCTTGGGGTTGGGCGGTCGGGCCATGCTGGGGGAGGCTCTCAACTTGGAGGATTTGGGGCGCGTGAGCCGGCTCGTCGCCTCCATTTTCGCGTTGACATTCGTTATCGAAGGTGTGGGCGCCCTGTGCTTTCTTCCATGGTTCGCGGGTGACGAGAACCCCCTTTTCTCGGCTGTCTTTCACTCCGTGTCGGCGTTTTGCAATGCGGGCATCGGTCTGAGGTCCACGAGCTTTCAGGACTATTCGGGTGCCGTGTCTTTCAACATCGTGGCGATGGCTCTGATCTTCTTGGGCGGGTTGGGTTTCACGGTCCTGATGGAACTGCTCCGATGGGCCGGGGGGGGATTCCGCCAGCATCGCAAGGCACACTGGCTCTCACTTCATTCGCGTTTGGTGCTGACGGCGTCGGCCGTCCTCATCGTCGGAGGGGCCCTCGTTTTCGGTGCTCTCGAGTGGCACGGCTGTCTCGAGGGGCGCTCCATGGGGGAGCGAACTCTCGTCTCCGCGTTCCAGTCGGTTTCTGCCAGGACGGCCGGTTTCAGCACGGTCGACTTCCAGGCGCCGGACGGACGCGGCGTCGGGGAATCCTCCCGTTTCTTCTTGCTGTTTCTCATGTTGGTGGGGGCGTCACCGGGCTCGACGGGCGGCGGTATGAAGACGACGACGCTTGTCGTGTTGCTTCTGGCGGTGACGGCGCTTTTCGGGGGGCGGCGCCACGTGGAGGTGGGGGGACGACGCATCCCTGACGACATCATGAAGAAGGCGGCGGCGATCGTATTCTGTTATGCGATCACCCTCTTCTTGGGTGTCCTGGCGCTCCTCGTGACCGAAGGTGACACCTTCGCCGTGGGCGACCTCCTCTTCGAGGCCGTGTCGGCCATTGGAACCGTGGGCTACTCGGTCGGCGTTTCCGGCTCCGAGGCGCTTTCGGAGGGGGGGAAGATCGTCCTCACGATTCTCATGTTCGCCGGTCGTCTGGGCCCCCTCACTCTCGTACTGTTTACCGCTGGGGGACGGGGTGAACCGCCTCCCGTGGAGTTTCCCGAAGAACGGGTCATGATAGGCTGATCCACCATGCATTCCGTAGCAGTGATAGGGATGGGCCGATTCGGCGCGGCGATGGCAAGAGAGCTCTCTCGATTGGGCGTTGAAGTCCTGGCCATCGACGACAACGAGGAGTCCGTGGAACGCGTGCGGGGCGAGGTGTCCAGCTGTCGCGTTCTCGACGCCCGAGATCCGAAGGATCTGGCTGCGGCCGGAGTCGGCGAGGTGGATCTGGCGGTGGTGGCCATCGGAGAGAGCTTCGAGGCCTCTCAGGAGTGCGTGCTGGCCCTCAAGAAAGTGGGTGTCGGACGCATTCTCGCCAGGGCTCAGTCCCACGACCGCATACGCATCCTGGAGAAGATCGGCGCCCATCGCGTGGTCTCTCCGGAAGTGGAATCGGCCAAGCGGGTGGCGCAGGCGTTGGCGCATCCTTTGCTCGAGGACAGCGTCGACATCGGCGAAGGAGTGACCCTCGCCACGTTGGACATCCCGGAGGATCTGCAGGCTCACACCTTGGAGGAGATCGGCCGGGGGGGGCGTCTGAAGGGGTTGATGGTGCTGAGAGTCGTGTTCCCAGGCGAAGAGGGCGAGCGACGCGTGGTGTCGCCGGCCCGGGCTGATACCGTGCTCCCCGAGGGGGGGCGGATGACGGTCATGGGGAAACCGGAGGATCTTCGGCGTTTCGCCTCGCGGGAGTGAACGGGTGTCGTTCACGCTTTTTCTGACAGATGAACGCTTCGAGGGGGTAGAATGACCGACCGAGAAGCGAATCCACGTAGAACGGTCCATGCCGAGAGAACTTGAAACGATCGAAGAGAGCCAGTTGATCGAGCGGGCGCTCCAACGCGACGGCGATGCCTTTGGCGAGCTGGCGCGGCGCTACGAGAACTCCCTTTACAACGTCGTCCTCGGCGTGGTGGGGGAGGCCGAATTGGCCAGGGACGTGACCCAGGATACTTTCCTGAGGGCCTATCAGTTCCTGGATCGGTATCGTCGTAGCTTCCGCTTTTCCACCTGGCTCTTCCGGATCGGGGTGAACCTGGCGATCTCCAAGTTGCGGAGACACCGTCTGGAATCCAACGTGTTCTCGGCTTCGGGGATCAGCCACTACGGGCTGGACCGCAGAACGCGGAAATCCGTGAAGCCCATGGATCGACTGCTCCAAGAGGAGCAGGCCCGTCAGATTCTCTCCGGCGTGCGCGAGTTGTCCGACCGGTATCGGCAGGTGTTGCTGATGCGCTACAAGGACGGACTTTCCTGCCGCGACATCGGCGAGCAACTGGGGATCACCGCCAACTCGGTCAGCATCATCTTGCATCGGAGCAAGATGAAGTTGAAGGAGTTCCTTTCGGCGGAGGAGGCCTGACGGCGCCATGTCCCGTTCGTTCGACCATTTCGATCACCCTTGCGGCTGGGTCACGGAGCGGCTCGAGCTCTACCTCGATGGTGAGCTTCACGGGCCGGAACGGCTCCAGCTGGAGAGTCACCTGAGGGAATGTGCTCAGTGCGCGGCCTACCTCGGTGAGGATCAAAAGGCGGTCGACGCCTTACTGGTCGCACTGGCTCCGGAGGTCGAGCCGGACTCTGCCCGGTCACTCCCTTCTCCCGGCATGCACTGGTCGTCCCACACCAAGACGCGGCGAAGCCGGTGGAGGCGTCCGGCTGCCGTGTTGGTCGCGGCAGCCGTCCTCTGCGGACTCGTCTTTTGGGGGCGGGGTCTCATTCACTCCGATCATATTCCTCTCGATTCCAAGGACTCGGCGGCCCTGGCTGAGAGCCTGCCCGATGCGGCGGCGACGAGGCCGACTGTTGCCGGCTCAGATGCGTCACGCGCGCCAATGCTCGAGATGACTCCTCTCGTCCGGGTGCGTCCTTCACCACCCCGTGCCGACCTCGTCCCCTATATGGGGTGTCGGGACGATGGTGACGAGGCGGACCCGACTCGAGGAGCGACGGCAGAGACCGCTCTGCTTGTCGGGAAGCGGCGAGGCAGGGCGCGGACTCGGGAGCCTTCCGAGGTCGTGGCGCTCGTGGACGACGTGCTCGCCATGCGGCGGCGGCGCGATTGCGCCGGGGAACCCAAGCTCCTGGCGGCTTTGGAGCAGGTGGGGGTTCTCTCCTTGGAAGTCATCGACCGGCGTCTCGTCGGAGCCTGTCGTGCGAATCGGAAGCTAAGAGGAGAACTCGTCGAGCTTCTGGGGAGCCTGAGAGTCGAAGGACGAGAAGAGCTTCTCTTCGATGTCGTTCGGAACGACCCCAAGTCATGCGTGCGACTTCGGGCGCTTCGCGTCCTCGATCGTCTCTTGGGCGAGGAGGGCGCGCCTGAGTTTCTCGAGCTGGCCCGGAGTCAGGATTCCGCGCTCCTGAGGATTCGTTGTGCCGCCGCCGCGGCGCGGCGTGGGTCCACGGAAGGACTTCGTGAGCTCCGTGACGTCTTTGTCGATCCGAAGTTGCGCCCCTTCCGTCTCGAGGTGATGCGAGAAGTCTCGCACTTGGATCCGGATCTCGCCGGAGTCCTCGGTTTTTGCCGGTGTGTCTTGAGAAACTGGCGTCCGGCCGTGGACGACGAGGGCATTCTTCGCTTGGCCGTGGATACGCTCATCCGTGGACACGATGCGACGGTCAGATCGCTCCTCCAAAGATTGATCCACCGGGGCGACGTCACTTCTTCGCTCCAAGCCTGGATGAACGAGGCTGTGGAACGATTCGACGGTCGTCGCCCCTGACCCCTGGTCGTTTTTCCTGCTTGAATCTCCCGGGCAGCGTCCCATGATCGGGGAGTCTTCGCGCCCAGGGAGCCGTCCTATGTCCTGTCGTTTTCACTCTACGATGACGGTCCTCCTTCTGCTTGCCGCATCGTCCGCGGCCCAGCTGGTGGGGGGATCGCTTGGAGTCATTGACCTCACGGCTCAGCAGGTCAGCGTCGTGTCCCCTACCGGACAGGTGTCCGTGGTGTCTCCGGTGGGAGGTTTCGGAGGGACGGGTATTCCTCAGAGTCTCCTTTGGGACGATGAGGCGCCGGACGGATTTTTTGTCGGTGGCGACGGATTCGTGGGACGGCTGACGATGAGCCTCCAGGGGGCCCCCACCTGGCAGCTGCTCAGCTCTGCCGTCGGAGAGGTAGCGTCGATGTCACGCACCGGGGCGTCGACACTCTTCCTCTACGACGGGGGCGCCGACGTCGTGTGGCAACTCGACCTGGGTACCGGCGTTCTGACTCAGGTCGCATCGACGACGACACCATGGGGAGCGGCTCTCAATGCGGGCCTCTACGACTCGGCGGCAGGCGTCCATGTGATTGGGGGCGCCAACGGTCTTTGGACTCTGGACGGCAGCGGGGCGGTGACGACGATCGCATCGGGGTGGTCGACCGGAATCTCGTTTGTGACGGCACTCCTTTTGGAACCCGCCACGGGGCAGTACCTGGCTGCACTTTCCGGAGTTGATCGCGTGGTGCGCGTCCTTCCAGGCGGAGGTTTGCAAGATCTCACAGCGCCCGGTGCGATTACTTTTCCCAACGCCCTCGACCTGGATGTCTCCACCGGGGAGATCCTCGTCGGCGGCTTGGCGGGCCAAGTCTTCCGACTGCCTGCCGCTGGCGGCCCTCCCATCCTCGAGGCTGCGACGGGGAGCGGGGCCCTGGTGACCGGTGTGGCCCGCACGCGTGCCGTATTTCGGGTTGTTCTGGAGGATCAGGGCGCTGGCGCGGCTCTCATCGCAATGGTCGACCTCGACCCCGTGGCGATCGAAGGGGGGATGGCGTCCAGCTTCAACGTCTCGCAACCGCTGGGCCAGGGGCCGCTGATGGGGTTCACACCGGATGCGTTCACTCTGGCCCTCATCACGGCATTCCCGGCGGCGCAGCCGGGGAATCCCATTCACTTCACCTTGCCGCCGTTACCCGGGCTTTTCCCGTCGATTCCTTTCGCCATGCCGTCGGGGATCGTTCCCGTCGGCGTGACGTTCGACCTCGTCGGAGCGGCTACGGACGCTCAGGGGCAGGTGATGCTGACGCCCGTGCTCCGCGTGACCCTCATGCCCTGACCCCTCAGGGCTGCTCGAGGAGAAGGCAAGCCGGGTGATCGGAGATGAGGCCCACCTGGGAGCCGAAGACCGTGGGATCGACGACGGCGGCGATGAGACCCAGCGGGATCTGCACGGACACGGGGGGTGGGCAGGGAAGAGAAGGGAAGACGATTTGGGCGTTGGCGTGCCCGTTCGCATCCAAAAGGCCGCTCATGAAGGTGAAGGTTCCCGGGACGCTCCCCGGGCAGAGGGCGGGGTCCGCCGCCGGAATGGCGCCAGATCCTCCATTTTGGATGATCTGAATCCCCAGGAAATATAGCGAGTCCAGAAGTATGGGGGCGCGGCGGGCGTCGAGGGGGTGAATCTGAACCCCGTCGCCGATGGGCAGATCGATCAGAGGATTGGCCAAGCAGTTCTGGCCCATCAACGTGTTGGAAATGTCGCTCCAGAACAGGGCATAGACGGCATTGGGGAAATCGGGCGCGTCGAGGGACACGGTGATGGCCGCCTGCTGTGGTCCGAAGAGGACCCGCGCAGCGCCGTTGGCGCTGGTGCCGTCGGAGGAGGTCAGGCTGAGATCGAGGCGCCTGCGGATGAAAGCGACATCGATGGGATTGATGTGTTCGGAGCCGATGTAGGGCGGAACGGGGCGGGAGCCGTCTGGGCGAATGGGGTAGACGCCTGGAATGTTCATGCCCATGTCGCGATTCGCGACGAAGAGGTTGCCCGAGCCGTCCGTCTCGAGGCCCGAGGGGGCGGTCAGGTCCGTGAGCGAGCCGAAGTTGAAACTCGATGTGACCGAGCCCGCTCCGGGGGCCCCGTCGATCTCCAGAATCAACGTGGCGGTTCCGTAGTCGGAGACGACGTACAATCGATCCGGTTTGCTGCGCGCGACCGCGACACCGATCGGGGTTGCGGACTGCGACGCGACGTTGACGTGCTCCTGGAAGACACCGGTTGCCGTGTCGAGATGGATGACGTTGTTACCCACCACGTTCGCGATATACAGGTCGCCCGAACGACCGAAAGCTAAACGTCGCGGATGGACGAGCGAAGAGTCCATGAGAGTCTGCAGGACCACCCCCCCCGTCGTTGCCTGGACGATCGTGGCCTCGGAGGCGTTCACGCCGAAACTGCACCAAAGGGTTCCGCTTACCGGGTCGAAGGCCACGTCCTGGGCTTTCGTTCCCGTGGCCACGGTCGTCGTTTGGCCATAGCCTGGGGCGTCGTAGCGGATGATCTCATTGCCCCGGGCGACGTAGGCGTTTCCGAGGTCGTCGACGCCGATTCCACGAATCTTGCCGCTTCCGGCGCTGGGAAGCGTGCCGAGGATTGCACCGGTATTGCTGTAAAGGCGAACCTCGCCGTCGGAGCCATTGGATGAGTTGCCCCGATCCGCGACGAAGATGTCGCTTTCCACGAGGGTCTGGCTGGAAAGAGGAAGAGCGAGTGCCAAGGCGATCAGGAGAATGAGGTGCTTGTTCATGGTCCCGATGTAGCGTCTGTCCCGACTCGGTGCAAGGAATTCCCGCTGCGGTGGATCAGAAGATATCGATGACCTCTCGGAGGGCATCCGCGTTCTGAAGGGCGTAATTCGAGTCAATGGAAACTCTTGCGAAGTCGCTGATCGGCACGCGATCGGCGATGAGTCCGAGGGCTACGATGGCAAAAGCGCGGGTCTGATCGGTGGAGCGCGCGGACTCGACGATCGAGGCCAGCCGCTTGGCAGCGCGGCCGTCGTGGGAACGACCGAGGGCGGTGGCGACGCCCCCTTTCACCTGAATGCTGCCGGACTTCTCCAGGAGTGATAGGAGAAGGTCGATGGATTCCGAGTCACCAGCTACGGCCAGGTAGTAGCCGCAAGCCTGCACGAGGCGGCCATTGCGAGCCCGCGCGATCAGAGTGCGCACTGCCGGACCGGCCTCCTCGGCTTCGAGCATTCCCAAGGCCGTGACCAGGTCGGCTTGCAGGGCCGGGTTGCCGGTCCCATCGAGAACCTTGAGGATGTCCCGGGCGGCCGCCCTGTCACCCATGATGCCCAGGGCTATCGCCGCGGCTCCCCGCAAGGTCTCGTCTTTTCCGGCCGTCACCGCTTTTCTCAGTGCCGGGATTTCGGTTGTCGCGCGGGCGATTCCGAGCGCGACGGCCGCCACCGCTCGGGCGGCTCGCTGGCGGTCCTTTCGAAAAACCGAACGCAGTGTCTTGACGGCCTGGTCGCCCCCGATCCGCCCGAGGGAGAACAGCATGAAGTTCCGAGCTAGCATGTCTTTCTCGGACGCCTGACGGCGGACCAGAAGCTGGACCCACTTCTTGTCTTTCTTCGTGGCGACGCGACCCGCCGCGATGGCCGCGGATCGGCGAATCTCTCTCTTCTTGTGCCCGAGATACCGGAAGACGTCCCCGGCGCTGGAAGGGTCGCCGCAGTGGGCGAGGGCGGTGAGTGCCATGGGGATGAAGGTGGAGTCCTTCGTGGAATGACTCGAAAGCGCCGACGTGATGGCCGCCCGCGCGGCGTCCGTGCCGATGAGGCCAAGGGCGTAGACCCGAGCCCCTTCCACCTCGCGGGCCTTCGCGCGGGACACCCTCCTGAGCGCGCCGTCCTTCCCCAAGCGGTCCGTCAGGGCCTTGAAGGCGCGTTTCCCGCCGGACAGGCCGAGAGCGAGAGCCGTGATGCCCCGTTCCCGATGGCCTAGGTCTGTCTGAGTGAGCCGATCGACCAGGACCTGTTCCGCCATGGGGTGGTGAAGGAGAGCGATCCCCAGCGTCGCGGCTTCGCGCACCGACTTGCGGGAGTCCTTCAGGGCGACCTTCAGAGCTTCGAGCTGGGGAATGGCACCCGCTCGGCCCAGCGCGATCGCCGCGGCGTCGCGCACTTCGGCGGATTTGTCGGCGAGAGCGGCCACGATCAGGGGACGCACGAGGGTTCTCAGTTCTTCCTCGGTGAGGGGCTGGAAGAGGGCCGAGGCCCCTTCGTTCTGTTCCTCCTCCGGTGTCGCCGGGTCCGCTTTGCTTTGCCGTCGCGCGAGGACATTGAAGAACTCTTCTCTGTTCCGGTCCCACCAGTCCCGCCAGGAGGGGGTGAGTCCCGCCGTGACGCCTCCGCCGCGCGGCGCACCGGTCGGTCCTCGACGGGGTGTTCCTACTCCGCCGGGTTTCGGGCCGGTGTATTGCCCCCCGTGGGCTTCCCCCGTTCCCGCGAGCAAGAAAACAAGGGCGAGGGCGGCCCCAAGCCAGGTCAAGGTATGTCCGCGCATGGGGATCTCCTGTCGTTTTTCGCTCCATCCCGTGCGAAGTCGATCGTTCTCCGCGAAGGCCATCACCCTCCGAAGCGACCGACGGCCAAGGGCTTGGAGTCATCATGCCACCCCAGCCCTGGTCACGTCTACTGTGTGCCCGCAAAGCCGGGTCCACTCTTGCGTGTCTCGCTTCCCTCCACCCGTGCGAGCGAATGGCAAGGGGCTTCGGGAGATGTGGGACCGCCGACCTTGACCATCCCTCCGGGGCGCTGGGTTTTGGGCGGTCGGTCTGCCTCATGTCCGGCGGGCGATGGGAGCCCCGGCGAAAAACACCGTCTCCTTCCTCTTTCCCGTGACGTCTTGAGGGTCGGCGTCAGGTTGTTTTCTCGGGGGAAGGAGAAGGGAGTCATGGTGGACGCGCCTCATGACGGGCTGACTCGGCATGTTCTGAGTGATGCGAGGAGGATGGAGGCCCTTTTGAAACGGCTCCCCAGTCCCCCTCTGCCTTGGGCAGCCGGGCTGGGCCGGCTCGTACGCCTGTCGTCGGCCTTCGTGGGGCGCTCTCTCGAGCGCCGTTAGGCGGACCTGGTTTTCGCCGCCCAACCTGGGGAGGACGGGACACCCCGGGTCTGCCTCCTTTTCGAACACCAAAGCACGCCGCAACATGACATGCCCCTCAGGGTTCTCGAGTATGCCGCCCACATCCTGAGGGAGTTCCTCCGAACCCATGGGCTGGATGCCACCCTGCCTCGTCTGCACATCGTCGTGCTGTATCACGGAGACAGGCCCTGGAACGGTCCCCTCGCCTTGAACGTCGAAGGCGGCGGGGGTGAGCCCTCCCATATCACGTGCCGCATCGATCTCATCGACTTGAATCGGATCAGCGACGAGGACATCGAGAAACGTCTGGGACCAGGGCTCCTCGCCCTGACGGCGCTCGTGTTGAAGCACGGGCGGCGCCCCGGCATGGGCGAGAAACTTCCCGCATGGGACCGGCATTTCGAGGCGGGGCTCAATGAAAACGGAGGCATGGACGGCATCCAGGCCTGCGTATGCTATCTTTTGGAGGTTTCCGACGCGGCCTTGGAGGACCTGGAAGCTCTTCCCTTCGCGCGGCACTCATGGGAGGTTCAAATCATGCTGAAGACCACGGGACAAAAACTCAGGGAAGAGGGCCGCGCACAAGGGCTGGAAGAGGGCCGCGCACAAGGCCTTGAGGAAGGCCGCGACCAAGGAATCAAAGAAGGGCTCTCGAAGGGCATCGAGAAGGGGCAGGCGGAAATGCTTCGGCTCCTTCTTCGGCGCCGCTTCGGAAGCATTCCCGACGATCTGGAGGCCCGCCTCGAGAAGGCTTCTCCCGAGACCCTGAAGCGTCTCTTCGAAGCCGCCCTCGACGCCGACGACATCTCCGATCTTCTGAACCTCTGATCCCACGACGGATCCGCGCAGCGCTCCCCTGGACTGACGAAGTCCCCCTCGTCTTCCTGATGGAGGCCGGGTGCGCCTCGCGGAACGCGGACGTCCCAACTCCACCCAAGGGAATAGGACGGGGAAACCGCGAACGACGAGGGCTGCCCATCGACGACCGTGACGGAGCCCATGGCCTTCTCTCGACGTCAGGAAGGATCAGTCGGGCGGAAGCAGACGGCGACCGTCTGGAGTGCGAGGCGGATCGACTTCGTCGGAAGCCACGGGCAGACGGTCCCAAAGACGGCACGTAACCTGTTTGTGCTTCTGATCCAACCCTTCGCAGTAGTTGGTGTACTCACAGCGACGGATGGAAGCGCCACGTCCCTCACGCATTTTTCGCCACATGTCTGGATCGGCCAAGGCTTGGCGGGCAGCAGCCACGATGTCTGCGTCGCCGCGCTGGAGGATTCCTTCCATCTGATCGAAGGTGCAGAGCCCACCCGCCGTGACGACGGGAGTGACAAATCCAGCTTGGCGCACCCGCGCGCGAATCGTCCGAGCGAGGGGCACGTTTCGTCCGAAAGGCCCTGGAGGACCGATCCGCGTCGTGGGCATGCACTCCTGCCCGCTCGGCCCCGTGTAGGGATAGGCCGCATCTCCGATGCGAGGCTGACGAGCATCTTCGAACTTTCCTCCTTTGGAAATGGAGAGGAAATCCATGCCCGCTCCTGCGAAAGCCTCCCCCATGAGGGCCGCGTCCTCCACGCCGTACCCCCCGGCAATCACCTCGTCCCCAAGGTAACGGCACCCCAGAGTGAAGTCGCCGCCCACTGCTGCACGCACAGCAGTCGTCACCTCCAACGGCAAACGCAGTCGCCCCTCTAAGTCTCCCCCGTATCCGTCGTCCCGCGTGTTCAAGGCGGACAGGAAGCTCGCCATCGTGTACGCGTGGGCGAAATGCAACTCCACGCCATCGAAGCCCGCGTCGCGAGCACGGCACGCGGCTTCGGCGAAGAGTCGAGGAAGCACATCTGGAAGACGTCGGATGTGCTCGAGATGGAGGTCCCAGACGCGCTCCCGATACCCATAGTCGAGGGATTCCAGCTCGCGGGAATCCAGGACGGCCTCGAGAAAAGCACGGTCCCCGACAAGAAGCGTCTCCCTCACCTCGCGGTCGTTGGCCTCGAGATGAGACTCATCGCCCGTCACGTCGGCCAGCCGGCGACGATGAGCGTCAGTGATCCTCAAGTACCGGCGAAAGAACTTCAGGGGATCGGGTCGGCGACGAATCACGAGAAAATCGATGAGCTGAATGAAGAGTCGAGTTTCCCCCGTCGACTCCTCCCGAACCCGCTCCACTAGGGAACGAAGCCCCGAGATGAAACGGTCATGGCCGATACGAAGCAGAGGCCCCGAGGGGATGTCGCGGATTCCCGTGGCCTCGACCACGAGCACGCCGGGGCGCCCGCGCGCGAACCGCCCATACCAGGACCGATTCTCCTCAGTGACGAACCCCTCCTCCGTCGCGCGCCAGGGGACCATCGCGGGCACCCATGTCCGCTGGGTCAATTCGAGCCCGCTCGTCAGGCGGAGGGAAGAAAACAGCCGACTGCATTCGGCCTCCGCCTTCGTCGGCCACCGCGCCTCGGGGAGCGGATGGCGCATTCAGGTCCGGTCGGCGGCGGTCAGATCCCACGCCCGCGCATGCCAGCAGTCGGCGGCGGGCATCTCGAAGCGCCCGGCGCGATAGGGTTCGATCTGATAGAGGGTGAGATCGAACACGGGCGTCGTCCCGTCGACCTCCCCCTTCGCCACGAGTTCACCGAAACCTTCTCGCGTGGTGGCGTGGATGACTCCGTCCCTACCTCGATAGTGGATCGGAGGCCCGTGGACGAAATCGACTCCCATGGCGGCGCCTGCCTCGCGGAACAGCCCGATGAGGGCATCCTTCGAGCACCCCCCCACCTTGACTCGGCTCTCGTCCGCCCCCACGACGACGAAGCGGCGATGCAGGATCTCGAAGGCCCCGCGAAGGGGTTGCTCGTGGTATTCCCACGTCCGGAAGAATTCCGTCAAAGAACCGGCGAGCCGCGCCTCTTCCTCTGCGGTCAGGTCGCGATCGGCGGCGAAGACCCGCAGGTAGGCATCACCGGGAAAACCGTCAAATACCGTCGTCATGGATCGATCCTCGGTTCACTGGATAACCCGACGGGCCGCTCGGAGACGTCCTCGTCTGCGTCAAGGTGTCAGACACGGGCCTCGGAGACAACGTCCCGCCGCCGACCTCATTCTCCGTCGAGAACGTCCCTCACCCAGGAAAAACACGCCACGGATGCGGGCATTCCCAAAGTCCCCGCGATGAGGGCCACGACCTGTTCAATCTCCTCCCGCGGGATTCCGAGTGCCACGGCCTTGCGGACGCCCGCGTGGACGGCACCCTCCCGTAGGGCTCCCATCGCCACGCCCAACTTGATCAAGCGCACCGTACGAGCATCCAGGGGACCATCTCCTTCGGCCTGCCGTATCCGGTCCCAGGCCTCACCCAGGTGAGGATAGCGTTCAATGTAGGCGCGAAACGTCTTTGGTGGTTTGGGCATGTCGCTCATTGCGGTTTCCTTCTTTGGGTCCGGAGTCGGGTGCGACTCCAAACGTCGTTGTCGTTTCGGGGGAGGCCTGCCCTTCTCCCCGAGAACTCAATACCATGGGGTGGGCCGTGGCGTCCACCAACCCTTCGGAGAATAGCATTGAAGAAAGGTTCCAAGGAACTCCTCGTGGTGGGAGACCGCATCCTGGTGGCGATGGAACAGGGGGAATCCCGAACCGAGGTCGGTCTGATCCTCCCTGCCAACGCCATGGAAAAAGAAGCCGTGCAGGAAGGGCGCGTGGTCGCCATGGGGCCGGGTTCTCCCCTCCCTCCTCCGGATTCCGACGTCGATGAACCCTGGAAGAATCCCTCTCAACCTCGCCGGTACTTGCCGATGGAAGTGGAACTCGGCGATTGGGCCGTCTTTTTTCGCAAGGCGGCCATCGAGATCTCCTTCGAACGCGACCGGTATCTCGTCGTCCCTTACAGCGCCATTCTCGCCCTCGTCCGCGACCACGGAGTCCCCGACACGCTTCCCGAGGAGATCTGACTCATGCCCGCCGAACCGGCCCAGAAGAAGCGATTCAACCTCATCTTTCTCTTGGTGGCGATCATCGGCATCCTCGTGGTCAACAATCTGTTCACCCGCTACTTCGCGGCCCAGCCCCTCGCCTTCAGCGAATTCGTCGATGCCGTGCAGAAGGGCGACATCAAGGAAGTCGTCGTCTCGAAAGACAAGGTGCGGGGCGAGTTCAAAAAGCCCCGCAACGGAAGGCGCTTCTTCGTGACGACGCGTGTCTCCAAGGAGATGCGAGAACTCCTCGACAAGCATGGGATCAAGTATGAGGGCGAGGTCGAGTCCGGCGTCATGCAGTTCCTGGTTGCGTGGCTGTTGCCAATCGTCTTCTTCTTTGGCCTGTGGTTCTTTCTCATGCGCCGGATGGCATCCAAGGGCGGGGGCGATTTCTTGGCCATCGGAAAGAGCAAGGCGAAGATCTACGTGGAAAGCGACACCAAGACGACGTTCAAAGACGTGGCGGGCGTGGACGAAGCCATTCAGGAGCTGCGTGAGACGGTCGAGTTCTTGAAGAACCCGGATGCGCACGGGCGCCTCGGTGCTCGAAATCCGAAGGGAGTTCTGTTGGTCGGCCCGCCTGGAACAGGAAAGACGTTGCTGGCCCGCGCCGTCGCCGGTGAGGCGGGAGTGCCGTTCCTCTCCATCAGCGGCTCCGAGTTCGTCGAGATGTTCGTCGGAGTCGGCGCGGCGCGCGTTCGTGACCTCTTCGAGCAGGCCCGTTCGAAAGCACCCTGCATCATCTTCATCGACGAGCTGGACGCCCTCGGCCGGGCGCGCAACGCGTTTCCCGGCGGCGTGGCCAATGACGAGAAGGAACAGACTCTCAACCAACTCCTCGTCGAGCTGGATGGATTCGACCCCACCACGGGAATCGTGCTCTTGGCGGCCACGAATCGCCCCGAGATCCTCGACCCGGCCCTTCTCAGGGCCGGGCGCTTCGATCGACAGATCCTCGTGGGGCGCCCCGACAAACGCGGCCGCGAAGCCATTCTCAGGGTCCACCTCAAAAGAATCGTCCTCGGCGACAACGTCGACCCCGAGAAGATCGCTGCTCTGACACCGGGTTTCACCGGCGCCGACCTCGCAAATCTCGTGAACGAGGCGGCGCTCCTCGCCACGCGGCGCGGCGCGAAGAAGGTGGGAATGGAAGACTTCACCGCCGCCGTCGAAAGGGTCGTGGCTGGGCTCGAGCACCGCACGCGCATCCTTTCCGAGAAGGAACGACGCATCGTTGCCCACCACGAGATGGGCCACGCTCTGACCGCCGCCGCACTCGGGGCCGATCCGGTTCACAAGGTCTCCATCATCCCCCGCGGAATCGGAGCCCTGGGCTACACGCTGCAGCGTCCGACCGAAGACCGCTACCTCATGACCCGGCAAGAACTGGACGACAAGATGTGCGTGCTTCTGGGCGGGCGCGCCGCCGAGAAAATCGTCTTCGATCATCTCTCCACGGGCGCATCGGACGACCTCGCCAAGGTCACGGACATCGCGAGAGACATGGTGAAGCGCTATGCCATGGCAGGCGAGCTCGGCAACGTCGTGTTCGATCTGGATCCACCCGGCCTTCTCAACGGTCCCTCCCCCATGCCCCGGCCCCGCGAATACTCCGAAGCGACGGCGGGTCGCATCGACGAAGCGGTCCAACACATCGTGGATACCGCTTGGGAGAGGACACTCGTCACCCTGAAGCTCAACAAGGACCTTCTTCTCGAAGCAGCCGCCAAGCTCCTCGAGCAGGAGACACTCTCCGAAGACGAGCTGAAGCCATTTTTCCAAAGGGTCCGGCGCCCTGACACGCCCTGATCGGCTCGATGGAAGAGCCTCAGCGGCGGTGATGCCGCCCCAGCAGGTGGATGAGAATATCGGTTTTGGACAGGCTCCCCACGAGGACCGGGGACGTCCTGGACTCCACGACAGGCAATCGTTCCGCACGAACGTCCTCGAAGGCGTGGAGCGCTTCCTCCAGCGACTGTTCCCGTGTGACGGACGGAAACTCGCCGTGGCGGATGTCCTCGGCGATCAGCACGCTCGCCAACTCCGGCTTGTCGAGGTAGGCCTTCACGTCGTGGAGGGCGACGACGCCCACGAACCGATCCTTTTCATCGACGACGTAGAGGTAGTTGAACCGATGCTGAAGAAAGGCCTCGGCAATCTCCTCGAATGTACTCGAGACCCTGAGATGAACCGGGTTCGGGCGCATGATGTCTGCGATGGCCAGATGGGCGAGCTGCTCCGAGACCACGGCGGCTCCCTTCCGCTCCAGCGCCGCGTCGTAGAGGAACTTGGTCTTGAACGTTCGACAGGTGTAGTACGCGAGGACGCTAGCGAGCATCACCGGGAGGATGATCTGATAGCTGAGCGTCAGTTCGAAGAGCATGATGATCGCCATGATCGGAGCACCCGTGGCGGCTGCCAAAAACGACCCCATCCCGACCAAGGCGTAGGCTCGCGGGTCGAGCGCCGCGTGGGGGAAAACACCGATCAACGCCGTCCCGAAGAGATAGCCGATGGCCGCGCCGGTGAGCAAGGTCGGTGTGAACACCCCCCCAACGGCTCCGGAACCGAAGGTCACTCCGGTGGCCACGACCTTCAGAATCAGCACGGCCAGCAAGGCTCGCCAAGCCCAAGGGCTGTGGAGAATGGAGTAGACGACCGTATTCCCGTTTCCGCAGACTTCGGGATGGAGGATGGCGAGACTGCCGAAGATCGCACCTCCGAGAGCCAGTTTCGCGATCCTGGGCACGGGAAGCCTCTGGAACCCTTTCTCGCACCCCCTGAGGAATCGCACGTAGGCAGGTGCCACGAAACCACACCCGATTCCAAGCACGACGAACGCAACGACCTCCCAGTTGGAATGCAATGCGAATGGATGGGTCTCGTAGATGGCCTCTGACGAGCTAATTCCCCGGGTCACCAGGGTGGCGATCACCGAGGAGACCACAAGAGGGCCGAAGGACTCCATCGCCAGGGACCCCAGGATGATTTCCGCCACGAAAAACGCACCGCCGATGGGCGCGTTGTACGCGCTCGCGATCCCGGCCGCGGCGCCGCAAGCCACCAGCTGGCGTCGCTTGGGCAACGAAAGGGTGAGGAACCGGCCGGGCAGCGACGCCAAAACGGCCGCTAACTGTACGAGGGGGCCCTCGCGGCCGATGCTGGCACCCGAAGACGCGGAGAAAAACGCGCCCAGACTCTTCATCAGGCTCGCACGAAACGCGACGCGACCGTCGCCGACGACGATCGCCTCCATGTAGTCGGCCGTGGTTTCGCTCTTCTTCACGCGCGAGACGAAGTGCAGCGCGCACCCGGCCATCGCGCCTCCGAATACCGGGATGAGAATTCTCTTCCACCAGGGGATATGGGCGAAACTGTCGACGTAATTGCCGGGTTGACCGGTGAGGCCCAGGTGAAACGCATCCGTGGCTTCTCGAAAGAGCTGGGCCGACACCGCCCCGACCACTCCAATGATGGCGGCCCAAACCAGCAAGGCCTGGAGTTCCGTGGGACGGAGGACCTCCCCAGCCCAAACTCGAAACCGCAGGAGCCATCGCAACAGGCGGCTGGGCGCTTGGCCTGCGATGGGCTTCTCGTGAGAAGGGGCCTGAGAGTCGTCGGGCGCGCTCAACGTCTCAGCCGATCAGCGAGAAAACCCGGTCTGCCCCTTCGCGTCGTAGGGGAGCTTCAGGGGACCGAAAGGCGTTGCCAGATCCATGTCACCGGTCAGTTCATAACCGGCCCCGGAGCCTGTGAGCATGCGGAATGCCGCAAGTCCCAAGTCGGACGGTTTGAGCCCGAAATTGATCTGCATCGACTGGCTCTCGCCCTTCCCGAACTTCACACCTTCCGTGACGCGACTCTCCGCGACGGACATCCCTCCCAGTTTCAGCTGATAGAGCAGATCCTGGAGATCAATGGGAAAGTCGTTCGTGTTCTCGATGGAAAGGTTCATCGCGGCGGCGGCCCGGGTGAGCGAAAGCTCCTTCCACTGGATCCCGTCCACGGAGATCCTGGGGACATTCGGAATGGGGACTTCGCCCTGCTTTTGCAGAGGCAACCGAAGCTGGCCGAGTACGGGGGCATCCACCGTCAAACCGATGTCCGCAACGTAGTCGACGACCGAGCCCGGCTTGACGTCGGAAGCCAGGGCCACCAGGGAGGCGAACTGCACGTGCGTCTTGAGGGGAATCACGCGACTCCTGCGTGCCGGGATGGTCCCTCCTTCGTCCGATCGGCCGCTCAGAAACTTCTTCGTGGCGTGTGCGAGTTCGTAGTCGATCCCGAGCAAAGGAAGAGGAACGTCATAGGGGTTTCCGATCTCAACGTCGAACACGAGATCCGCGCCGTCGAGGCTAAGTCCCTCCAAGGAAACTCCCTTGACGGCGGCGGTTGGACGGTCGCCATCCATCATCTTGTTGAGGGTGGAACAGGACGTGAGGAAGGCCAGGATGGCGACGATGGTGAGGGTCGTGAGGGAACGGCACATGGGTTTCTCCGCGGAGACTGAGTTGCGTGGCGCAACGCCATGTTTGCCGGGGCTGGGCCGCAACACAAGCCCCGGCTTCTCCTCGGAGGATCAGTTCCTCTTGTAGCGCTCCAGGAACTCTCTGCGGGCCTTCTCGCGCATGGCGCGTTCCGATGGGTCCATTTTGTCGACCGCCCAACGGTGATTGGAGTCGTCGAAGACCTTTCTGATCGTCTCCATGAGCTTGGCCGCTGCGGCTTTCTTGGCAGGATCCGTGCTGACCTGTCCCTTCTCGGCCATCTCCAGCAACTCAGGAACGAATTCGGTATAGAACGACTTCGCCACGTCGTACATGCCGTGCCAGTGGGTGTAATCGGGGGCCATCATCGAAGCCCCGTGCCGGGCACGACGTCCCTCGTGGTGCCAAAGTTCGAACCACACCCAATCCACCTTGTTGGCGAACGGGGCATCCCGATGGCGCAGAGGCTTCGCCGCAGCCATGAGTTCCTTCCCGACCTTGGCGAACTTGTCGTTGTAGAGTTCCACCAGCCCGTCGTACTGGATGTAGAAGGCATCGACCCAGTTCTTGTTGTGGCAGTTCGAGCAGACGTCCTTCATGTTCTTCCGTCGGATCTGCCAGGGCACGTCGGCGCCGGGGAGTCCCAGCTTCTTGTCGGCCTGCTCGGGGCGAACACTCACGATGGGGCGATTGTTCCAGCTGATTCTCATACCCACGTCGTGGGTGACGGACTGGTTCTTCGTAGCGCTCATGTGACACGTGGCGCACGTGGGGGCCGCCCAGTAGTCCTCGCCCACGATCCATTTCGAGGAATGCAGATTCATCCTCTTGATGTTTGCCGCGAAAGCGATCCCGTGCTTCGACTCGGCATAGATCTCCTTTTGGGGATGATCGGGTCCAAGGTGGCACTTGCCACAGCTATCCGGATGACGGGCCTCGGCAACAGAAAACGAGTGGCGTGCGTGGCACGCAGCGCAGGATCCCTCGCTGCCGTCGGGGTTCAAGCGCCCGATCCCGCTGTTGGGGAAAGTCGCCGGGTCGAGCTTCCCGCCCTCGAGGACCTTGACTTCGGTTCCGTGGCACTGCCAGCAACCGTTCACGGCCACGGCGGATGTCCCATGAGGGAACGCACTCGTCTTGAGACCGCGGTTCCCTTCGACGACCTCCGCGAGGACGTTGTCCAAAGAGCCGAGGATGCGCCCCGCTTTCGCATGATGAGAACTCGAGAACTGCTTCACTTCTTCCGCATGACACCGGGCGCAGTCCTTCGGACTGACGATGACGCTGATGGTGTGGCCATTGTGGTCCTCCATGACATCGGGATCGTCGTCCTCGGCCTGGTGGCACTCGAAGCACCCTACCCCGGCGCGGAAATGAGCGCTGTCGCCCCACTGTTGGTAAAGGCCGGGATTGAGTTTCCGGTGGCACTCGACGCAGTTCTGCGTCTCGTCACTGAATTGGAGGAGTCCCGCCCCCTCTTCGATTTGGGCAGCCGTCACGGCCGACCACATCAGAAATCCGAGGATCGCAAGGCTCTGAATGCAGCTTTTCCCATACCTGCTCATCGTCCACCCTTTCTAAGTTCGAATCAGGATCGCCGATTCGGGCAACGGCTAATGCGGATGCTTGAGTTTCGAGTGCTTGTGAATCTTCTTCTTGTCCTTGATCGCCTTCTCGAAGTCGAGTTTGCTGTCCTTCGTGAGCGTGGGGCTCTTCTCGTTGTGGCACCGCTGGCAGGACGTCTTGTCCGGAAGGTGCAACCCCAGCTCCATGAGCTTGGCGAGTTTGAAGTCGGGGTGCTTGTCCTTGTAAGGGACAGCCAAGCTGCCCGGACCATGGCAATCCTCGCACTGGACCCCTTCAAAGCGTTTCGCCCGGATGATTTCCTCCGAGGTCCATGGCTTGCCGGGCACGACGGCGGGATAGCCGCCCGGCTTCCCGTAACCGGTCGTGTGGCACTCCAGACACTTCGGGTCCTTCGTGTAGTCCTTGGCCGGGTCGAGCTTGTATTTCTTCTTGGCGTCGACCGCCTTTCCGGGCTTCAAGGTCTCGAAAGCCTTGGCCATGACCGTCTTCCGCCAGCTCGCCCACTGTTTGAAGTGACACTTCTTGCACTTCTTCGCTCCCAAGAACTTCGCCTGCCCGTTGCGTGAACAGGTGTCGAGAGCCGAAGCCGGAGTCTTGGAGACCCGCTC
>DRQF01000215.1 GCA_011369445.1 Planctomycetota bacterium
CCGTGGACGTCCGGCCCGCTCTTGGGCCTGCCGTTCCCGGTGACCTTCGGCCTGCAAGGCCTCATCGTCGAAGACGCCCAAGGCACGGTGGCCGCCACCAATGCCCTTCGCGTCCGCGTGAAGTGACCGGGTCTCCTCTTCTGGACTGACGAGGTCCTCCTCGTCCTGCTTTCCGCACTCTGCGTAGAAGCGAGGAAGCGGACGAGGATGTCCACATCCCATGAGAGATGCGCCTTCCGTCGCCACCGCGAGCCCGATCGTTTTTTTTTCACGGAGGCACGGAGAAGAGGGGGAGATCAGCGACCTCCGCGCTTTACAAGGGTGCGGATGTCCTCGGCGAGGGCATCGACGCTGGCCGCGCGGTCCGGCCCCGTTCCATTGTAATAACCTCTGATATGCCCATCGGCGTCCACCAGGGCGAAGTGGGGGGCGTGGTTGAGAGGATTCTCCTTGTCGCCGAGGTGAAAGCCGTCGACGGAGAGGGCCTGAATGAGAGGGAGGTCGCCTCTCAAGAAATGCCAACGTTTGATATCCGCATCATATTCTTCGGCGTATTCCGCCAGAGCTTGGACCGTGTCCCGTTTCGGATCCACGGAGATCGACACGAAGTGCACCTCGGGAAGATCCTCGAGGTCGTTTTGGAGTTTCTTCATCATTCCCGTCATTTGGGGACAGATGCCCGCACAACTCGTGAAGATGAAGTCGGCGACCCACACCTTGCCTTTCAAGTCCTTCAGTCCGAAGGGCTTCCCTTCCGAGCTGGTCAGCGTGAAGGGCGGAACGATCCCGGCGTCGATGAGGCGGGCTTCTCCGCCCTCCCCCCGCCCCATCGGGTTTTTCACCGTCCTCTCCATCTCCTCCGCGTCCCGTCGTAGAGTCTTTCCCGTCACCAGATTGGCAACGATCACCCCGGTGACCACCAGAACGAGGCCGACGATGATGACGACGATCAAATTGGAGCGACTCATGTTCCTCTCCCCTCGCGTGGGGAAAATCCCCCGGCAGCGGCGCCCATTGTGAGACCGAGTGGCGAGGGCGCCAAGGGGATGGTGTTCTGCGACGATTTGCCTCATCGCTCCGTCAGCCCCTGCCTCTATGATGCCTCTCGTCCTCCCCTTCGGCGTCTCGCCTTGATGGAAGCCTCGGCGAGGGCTAAGAGGGGATGGAAACGCAGCCTCGATATTTCGGCTCCCCCATGGCATCCTAGGAGGGTGTCCGTCCGTAGATGACGATGAGCCGCCCGGAAGAGAGAAACGGAGACCTTTCACCATGATGCGACGCTGGATCGCCCTGTTCATGATCGTGGCCACGGCCAGCATGTTCATGACCGCCTGTGGCGGAAAAGAATCGAAGCGGAACCGTCCGAAGAATTACAAGGACTACAAGAGTGGAACGAACACGGGTTCGGAGTCCACGGCCAAGTCCGATATGGGCGGATCGGGAGGGGACGGCAACTTCGGCCCCGCCGGCGGCCAGATGCCCACTACGAATTGCGATGACATCGCCAAGGGCGTCGCGAATTCAGGCAGCATCAAGGGGCAGGTCAAGTACAAAGGCAAGGCCAGGAAGCCGAAGCCCATCGACATGTCGAAGGACCCGTGGTGCGCGAAGAATCACGTGGCAACCTATGAGGACCTGTTGGTCTCCGACAGCGGCGGCCTGAAGAATGTCGTGGTCTACGTGTCGAAGGGACTCAACAAGTTCGAGTTCCAACCGCCCTCCTCGCCGGCGCTCCTCGATCAGCGTGGCTGCAAGTACATCCCTCATGTGCTCTGCCTCGTGGCGGGACAGGAGTTGCAGGTTCGCAACAGCGACGACACCAGCCACAACTACCACTTCACGAGTCAGCTCAACGATTCCGTGAACAAGACCCAGCCCAAGCCCGCCACGGACATCGTGGACCAGCTGCAGACGCCGGATCTTTCCGGAGCGTTCCAGTGCGACATCCACGGTTGGATGAAGGCGCCCACGAGAATCTTCGCGCACCCCTACTGGGCGGTGACGGATGACGAAGGTAACTTCGAGATCAAGAATCTTCCGGCGGGCACGTACGAGATCAGCTTCCTGCACGAACGCGGGTCGCTGAAGGCCCCTTCCCAGAGCATCACGGTGTCCGCCGGTCAGGCGGCCATGGTGAATGCCACCATGGGCAAGTAGCCACGATGCCGCTGGAGACTCCAGGGATGAGGGTCTCCGGCGGCCCCATTTGCGGATTCACGAATCGAGGGGATGGACAGAATATGAACCTTGGACGGAACACCTGGCTGGGTCGCGGGGTCGGAACCCTCGTTGCCCTGCTCTTCGTCTTCGCCGGGACGAGCCACGCCGAAGGACGGGGCTTCTTGCTCCCCGAAGCGATCTCCGAGCACGCCGACCGGATCGATCACCTCTTTTGGTTGATCTTCGCTCTCACCGGCATCGTATTCGTCGGCACCGAGGGGCTCCTTCTCTACTTCATCTGGAAGTATCGAGCGAAGGAGGGCGGCAAGGCCTATCACACCCACGGCAATCACAAGGTCGAGATCATCTGGACGAGCATCCCGGCCTTGATCTTGGGCGTTTTGGCTCTTCTCCAGTTCAATCTATGGGTGGATATCAAGGACCCGGAGCGAGCTCCGCTGGACGATCCCCAGGCTCAGGAGGTTCACGTTCTCGCGAAGCAATTCGAGTGGCTTTTCCGTTATCCTGGCCCCGACAACAAATGGGGCACGGAGGACGACTTCAGCTACAACCGCCTGGTGGTCCCCCAGGATCGCCCGGTGATCCTCCGCATCAAGTCCCTCGACGTCATTCACTCCCTCTTCCTACCCGAGCTCCGGTTCAAGCAGGACGCCGTGCCCGGCATGGTGATCACCGGATGGTTCCAAGCCTACAAGGCGGGAAAGTGGGAGATCGCGTGCGCCGAACTCTGCGGCGCCTCCCACTACAAGATGCGGGGTGAGTACGAGATCGTCCCGCCCGAGGAGTGGGATGCGCGGTACGCAGAGATGTACGACGAGGCCGGCCCCATCGACTACGACAGCCCCACGGAGTTCTTCCGTTTCTGGCCCGTGGACCAGTACGTGAAGGCTCTGGAGTTCTACGAGGGCGAGGAAGAAGGGCGCTGAGGTCGCCTTCTAGCCAGACCGAATTCAAGATCGAGGAATCGAAAGCATGAGTGCAGCAGCAGCCGCGGCAGCCGCCGACCACGGACACGACGGGCACGAAGAACACCACCACGAAGAGAGCTTCATTCGGCACTATCTCTTCAGCGTGGACCACAAGATGATCGCGAAGCAGTTTCTTTTCACCGCGATCCTCCTGTTTCTTCTGGGGGGGCTTCTCGCCGTCACGGTGCGGTGGCAGATCGCTTGGCCCTGGTCCAAGATTCCCCTCGCGGGCTATCTGGTCGGCCAAGCCAATCCCGATGCGTCCGGGATGTTCTCGACCATCTCGCCCGAGGGCTATTACGCCGCCATGACGATGCATGCCTCGGTGATGATCTTTTTGGTCATCATCCCGCTGCTCGTCGGCTTCTTCGGCAACTGGTGCGTGCCCTTGATGATCGGTGCGGGCGACATGGCCTTTCCCCGACTCAACATGTGGAGCTACTGGATGTTCCTCACCGGGGCGGTCTTCTTCCTGGTGAGTTTTTTCGTGGAAGGCGGACCGGCCGGGGCGGGGTGGACGGCGTATCCGCCGCTGTCGGCGATCACGCCGGGGAACGGCGTCAACCTCTGGGCCTTGGGAGTTCTCTTTACGGGATTCTCCGGGGTCATGGGTGCCGTGAACTACATCACGACCATTCTCAAGCTTCGTGCGCCGGGAATGACGCTTTTCCGTATGCCTCTCGTGGTCTGGTCGATCCTCATCACGTCCACGCTGACTCTCTTGGCGACCCCCGTACTCGCCTCCAACCTGATCATGCTGTTTTTGGACCGGGTGGCGGGCACCAGTTTCTTCGTCCCCGACGGATTGGTGGCCGGCGGCCTCATCTATTCAGGCGCGGAGGCCAATGCGGGGATGGACGCCATGCGTGCCGGCGGGGGACAGGTGCTCATGTTCCAGCACCTCTTCTGGTTCTACTCCCATCCGGCCGTCTACATCATGGTTCTGCCGGCCATGGGGATCGCTTCTGACATCCTCGCCACGTTCGCACGCAAGCCCATTTTCGGATATCGACCGATGGTCTACGCGATGGCGGGCATCACGGGACTGGGTTTCATCGTGTGGGGACACCACATGTTCCAGTCCGGAATGAATCCGTACCTGGGCATGACCTTCATGGTCTCGACCATGTTCATCGCACTCCCGAGCGCCATCAAGGTCTTCAACTGGCTGGCAACGCTCTGGCGAGGGCAGATCCATTTCGAGGTCCCCATGCTCTGGGCCCTGGCCTTCGTGGGGATGTTCATCATCGGCGGCCTCTCTGGCATCTTCATGGCCGCGACGCCGGTGGACATTCACATTCACGACACCTACTTCATCGTGGCTCACATCCACTACGTGGTGTTTGCATCCACTGTGGTGGCCATCTTCGGGGCCATCTACTTTTGGTTCCCGAAGATGTTCGGGCGCATGATGAACCCCATGCTGGGGAAGTTGCACTTCTGGCTCACGTTCGTCTTCCTGAATGGGACGTTCATGCTGATGCACTACGTGGGGCTCCAGGGGCACCCGCGACGCATTGCCGTGGCCGCCATGACGGATGAAGTCGTGAAGGCTGGTGGGGGCGGGTACGAGTTCCTCGTGCAATACCACTGGGCCAACGTGATCATGACGATTTGCGCCATCGGGCTCGGTTTCTCCCAATTGCCCTTTTTCATCAACTTCTTCCACAGCATGTACAAGGGGAAGAAAGCTGCGCAAAACCCGTGGCGCTCCAACAGCCTCGACTGGGCGGCACCCACGCCCCCTCCCCATGGCAACTTCGTCGAGCCCGTTCTCGTCTACCGCGGTCCCTACGAATACAGTCACCCGGATATGCCGGAGGATTTCGCCCCGCAGCATTCGCCGGACGGCAGCCCCATTCCCGACACGACGGTGGCCCCGGCCCATTCCTGAGATCGGGGAGAGGCCCCTCGGAACATGGTGATGAATCGACTGAGCGACTACCTGAGCATGACGAAGCCCCGGGCCATGGGTGCGGTGCTCGTCACCGCTGCCGCCGGCTATCTCGTGGCGGTCGGCGGAGCTTGGGAGCCCCTCGTGCTTCTGGATCTCCTGCTGGGAGCAGGTTTCGCCGGAGGCGGCTCGATCGTCCTCAACCAGTTCATCGAGCGCCGGCACGACCTGAGGATGAAACGGACTCGAGGAAGACCCCTTCCCGCGGGCCGAGTGACCCCGGCGGAAGCGTTGGTCTACGGCATCGCCTTGGCAGTACTCGGCACCGCTTGGTTGGCTTTGCGGGTCAATCTGCTCACTGCGATGCTAGGCGCGCTCAGTGTCGTCACCTACGTCCTCGTCTACACTCCGCTCAAGAGGATCAGTCCCCTCAATACGGCCGTTGGCGCCGTTCCCGGCGCCCTGCCTCCCATGATGGGTTGGACGGCGGCGACGGGTTCCTTGGACGCCGAGGCCTGGGTCCTGTTCGCCATCCTGTTCATCTGGCAATTCCCCCACTTTCTGGCGATCTCGTGGCTCCACCGTGAAGACTATGCGCGGGCTGGCTACGCCATGTGGTCGGGACGGGATGCCGACGGATCGCTGGTGGCCCGCAAGATGGTGACGCAATCGGCCCTTCTCATGGTCGTGAGCTTGCTCCCCGTCAGCCTTTCCATGGCGGGGCACGGCTACGGGACCGGTGCCATGTTGCTGGGGGCAGGTCTTTTCCTGCTCACGGTTCTCTTTCGCTGGAGGCCCACAGCCCGTTCGGCGAGTTGGGTTTTGAAGGGGTCGATCGTCCACATCGCCTTGCTGATGGGGCTCCTCGTTCTGGATTCCGTGTCATGAAGAAATGGGTGATTCTTCTCCTTCCCGTGATCGTCTGGATGACTCTGTCTCCCGATGCCTTCGGCTGACCGAGTTGCCAGGTCGCCGTCAAGGACAGCGGCCAGTCCCTGGTCAAGGGATACTTCCTTTCGATCCTTGGAATGATCACGCTCCCCTTCGGAATGATCGGTTCCTTCGTCGTTTGGATCTGGTGGCAAAGTCGGAAAAACCGTCCCCCTCTTTGACCCTCGCGATTTCCCAAACAGTTGGCGTGGTCCGGGGCCAAGGCGTTACGATGCGGAGCGCCCAAGAGATTTGCATCGGAGTCCCCCATGACCGACTCACCCGAAACCCGCCGTCGTCCTTCCTTCATCAGACGATTGATCCGCAACCTTCTCATCCTTGCGGTCGTGCTGGCCCTGTTGGTCTATTTTGCCGCACCTTCGGTGATTTCCGGGATAGCCCGCCGCCAGATCGAGGATCAATTCGCGCAACGATTCGAGGGCAACGTCACCGTCGCTCGCTGTACGTTCTCATGGCCCGCCGAAGTCAAGATCGAGTCTCTGGCTGTGAGCGACTCGGAAGGGCACACCCGGCTCGGCGCTGAACTCGTCGAGACGAAGATCGACCTTTGGAAGGTCTTTTCCGAGACCTACGTCGTGGACATCCGCGTCCTGGCGCCCCATGTGCGCCTCCGCGAGAGTGCGGACGGGGGATACCGCATCGATGGGATGAAGGAGAGTCAACCCGAACGGGACGAGGAGCCTCCTTCGAGCAGCACGCTCCCGGACATCGTCCTGAACGCCTCGCTGGAGCGAGGGACGATCGAAGTCGTCAATGCTCGGGGGGAAACCCTCACGATCGATCGCCTCGACGGCCGCATCGCGTGGCCCTCCACTCGCGAGCCCCTCGATCTGAATCTCGTCGTTGGGAAGATGGGAGCCGGGGCTCTCTCCGTGGAGGCGAGCCTCAATCTCTTTCCGGAGGGACGACCGGACGAGGAGCGCATGACCGGCACCGTGTCCTACGAGATCGAACCTCTCGATCTTGCCGTCTGGGCGCCTCTCTTCGCGCCCTTGGCAGGCGTTCGCAGTCTGGATGGTTCCCTGGCGGGCAAAGGAGATTTTCGCATCGATGAGGGGTTGGCGCTCTCCGGGGAAGGAAGCCTCAACCTCCGCGACGTCTTCGGACGGGGAGAGGCTCCGGATGCTCGCCCCATCAGTTTCAAGGAGGCATCGCTGGCGATGTCTTTCACCGCCGACGACAGGGGCTCCGGAACTCAGCGCGTGAACATGAAGCTGGCGGACGCCTTCTCCATGGATTTCGATGGCCGAACCCGTGAGCCATTGGCGGCCTCCGGCGAGGTTGCGGGGAAACTGACCGTCACGGGAGATGTGGGCCGCCTCATCGACCGCCTGGGTTCGATGTTGGATGTGAAGCCCGGTGTGACCCTGAACGGCGCCGTGGATGGCGCCTTCGATCTCACGATGACTTTGGCCGATGGGACGCCTCAGTCCGCTCGCCTCGACGGTTCCTTGAAGCTTTCAGGGCTTTCCGGAAAGGACGAGACGGGCAGGTCTCTTCCACTGGCCAGCGAGGCGCGTCTCGACGCGCGCCAGTTGGCGTGGCACGGAAAGGGGGTATCCGCCGA
>DRQF01000216.1 GCA_011369445.1 Planctomycetota bacterium
CCCGGGGAAAGACGGAGCACCGCGTCAGCCGTGGTTCCGAAGTGGTCTCGCGGCAGACCGGGCTCGAAGGGGCGACCCTTGGCCGCCAGTGCGCTGGGGCCCTGCATCCCGAACGGCAAGTCGAGAACGGGCAACGTGATCGCGTGCGCCTTTTCGGCTGCGATGCGAAAGGAGCCTTCGGCCTCGCGAGGGTCGAAGGATGTCGGGAAGCAAGCAACGCTCCAGGAGACCTTGAGAAGGTGTCCGGAAATGGAAGGCCCCTCAGGGAGTCCGATGCCGAAGCGGTGCAGCCCCCGCGTCTTCGCTTCCACGCGCCATCGCGCCTCGCCCGCGCGCCTGAAGACGACGCCCGAGTCGCCGCTGAATGTTACGCTGGACGATTTCGACCCGAGGACTTCCCACACCTGGGCCCATCCCTCGTCGCTCACACGCCGGAGCAAGGGTGTCGTTTGGTCCCAAGGGCCCCACTCCGACATGATGATGTGTTCTCGTCCCTTCCGTTCGCCGTGGGCTCCGACGGGACGGCTCTTGCCCATTGCGCGATAGGGGACGGGCTTGACGCTGGGAACGGGCCCTCGTGGTTTCGACACCGAGCTTTTCTCCAGGAGAACTTCCTTTCCCACACCGTCGAATTGGTTGGCCGAGAGCGCCGTCGAATCCCCCGAGTGGCGCAGATGGATGGCGAGATCGTCTTGGTGGAATCGATTTCCGGCGATCAAGTTGTTCTCCACCTGCATCCCGTTGCGGCGTCCCCAGGCAAGTCGGGCGATCGCCTCATCGGCATCCCACCACAGATGGACGCCGCAGCGGTTCTCGACAAAGTCGTTATCGAGGATGACATTGCGCTGCCCGTGCTCGATGTTGACGCCTCCGCGCTCGAGGCCATAGCCCGCGTCGCCGCACCGCTCGAAGCGGTTGCGGACGATGAGGGTGTCCCGGGAGTAGCCTCCCCAGACCCCGCAGATGCCACAGCGATTCATGATGTTGTTTTCGATGCGATTCCCGAAGCTGAAGGTCATCTCCAAGCCGTGGGCGACGGCGTCTGAGAAGTCGTTGCCCGCGATCAGGTTGTCGTTGTTGCCCTTTCTCTTGCTGTCGAAGTCCTTTGGAGCCGATGTCTCGCCGAGGGCCTCCTTTCCACCGAATCCGAAGAATCCATCGCCACCGTGAGTCACCGAGTTTTCGACGATGCGATTGCGGGAACACTGTTCGAACATGAGGATCCCCGCCGAGTCCTGGCCTCGGTTGTAGACCCCGTGACTGTAGCCCCGCACGCAGAAGTCGAAGGCGTTGCGACTGATGAGGTTGCCAGACGATCGCCAAAGGGCGAGGCCCCATCCGGAGAGAAACGAAAAGTCGTTGTCGTAGACGCGGGAGTCGTCGACCCATTCCAGCAGGATGCCGTTCTGGCTCTCCCGGCCCCTGGATCGACGGACTGTGACATTGCGGCTGTGCCGGACTAGCACGCACGCGCCGTAGTCCCTTGCCCAGTGACCGTCGTCGTTGACGTGGGGGTACAGCCAGTCGGAGGCGTCTTCCGCCTCGGGTGTCGACTTCAACCGCTGGCGAAACATCCTCGAGAAGCGCGCTGCGTCGACGATGAGACCGTCCGCATGCTCCGCATCGATGCCGAGACGGAAACCCTCCGCCTGCAGGCCGCGAATCGTGACGCCGGACCGTCCGTGGACTCTCATTCCCACACCGCGAATCGCGTCGGGGGACGGGCCGGGTGGAGTGCCCCGGAGGACGCTTCCCTCCTCGAAGACGATCGTGACGCCGTCCGCCTCCACGTGGATGACCCCGTTGCCGTCGGAATCCCGGATGACGCGCTGAGGCGGGATCCGAATCCGGACGGAGTGCTCGATGACGAGGTTGTCGTTCTTCAGCTCCACGACGGGCCAGCTCTCTTGTGCGAGCGCACTGGGTGCTCCGAGGACGAGAGCCACCAGTGCGGGCCCGAGAACCGCATGAAATCCCGCTCCCATCGACGAGGGAGATGCCCCACCTGCATAAAGATTCAAGTTTTCACTCCGTGATGTCCGATGTGAGATCGAAGCTTCGGATTCAGTCCTTGATGGAGACCCATGATGACGTTCCTGCCTCGACTTGTCACCTCGATCGTTCTCCTGTCCGCTCTCGCATCCGCTCAATTCACGGCCCTCATCACCTTGGACGGGGCGACGGCGGGAGATCACCTCGGTCGTTCCGTGGCCGTGGTCGACGACATCGACGGGGACGGTGTGTCGGACATCCTGGTCGGTCTTCCGGGGGCGGACGGCGCCGGGCTGGACGCGGGGCAAGCGCGCGTCTACTCCGGGGCGACTGGCGGGATCCTCATCGCCATCGATGGGCTCCAGCCCGGCGATCTCTTCGGGACGTCGGTGGCGGGCTTAGGCGATCTGAACGGCGATGGGCTGAGCGAGTTCGCCGTCGGGGCGCCGGGTTCCGATGTGGGCGGAACGGATTCCGGCTCGGTGCGGGTGTTCGCCGCGCCGACGGGGGCGCTGCTTTATTCTCTTGCCGGTACGGCTCCGTTCGATGGTTTCGGTGAGTCCATGACTGGTCTCGGAGATTGGAACGCGGACGGCATGGGCGACTTCGCCATCGGGGCACCCCGTGTCGACCAGATGGGCGCGGATTTCGGTCAGGTCACGGTTTATTCCGGGGTCGACGGATCGCTCATCGCTACGTTCACGGGCGACGCGCCCGGCGACGAATTCGGCAGCGCCATCGCCGACGCCGGCGACGTGAACATGGATGGCGTGACGGATCTCCTCGTCGGCGTGCAGTTGGCCGACACGCAGGGGGCATTCTCGAACGCGGGCTTGGCGCGGGTCTATTCCGGCGCGGATCAATCTCAGCTTCTCAGCATCGACGGGCAAAACCAGGTGGATCTCTTCGGGTCCGCCGTGGCCGGGCTGGGCGATATCAACGCCGATGGGCATGCGGATATCCTCGTCGTAGCGAGGCTGGAGGACGGGGGAGCTACCGACTCCGGAGTGGCCCGCGCCTACTCGGGGGCCGATGGGAGCCTAATCTTCACCATCATGGGCTCCGCCATGGGGGAGCAGTTGGGCTTCTCGGCGGCGGCCGCGGGGGACTTCGACGGAGATGGGACCCCGGACATAGCCCTGGGCGCTCCGTTCGCGGCTTCCGCTGGGGTGGATTCGGGGGCGATCCGCTTTTACTCCGGCGTGGACGGTTCGCTTCTGCTCGCCATCGACGGCGCCGAACCGGGGGCCCAGCTCGGTATCGCCACGTCGGGAGGAGCGGATTTCAACGGCGACGGCTTGGGCGACGTTCTCGTCGGAGCCTATCTGGAGGACGACGGCGCGGCCGTCGACGCCGGCCGGGCCCGGGTCTACACCTTTCTCGACCCCGCCATCCTTTCCCGCTTCGAGGGGCCCCAGCCAGGGGACCAGCTGGGGGAGAGTGTGGACTCCGTGGGCGACGTGAATGGGGACGGCATCGTCGATTTGGTCGTGGGCGCTCGGCTCTCCGACGTGGGAGGGGCGTCGTCGGGGGCCGCTTACGTCGTTTCCGGCTCGGACGGCGCCCAGATCCATGCGGTCCAGGGAGTCGCCGCTCTCACGGAGTTCGGGACGTCCGTCACGGGGCTCGGGGACTTGGACGCCGACGGTGTGCCTGACTTCGCCATTGGCGCTCCTCGGGAAGACCTGATGGCGACCGACGAGGGGGCGGTCCATGTCTTCTCCGGCGCGACGGGAATGGAGATCGCGGCTCTGAACGGTGAGGCGAACCAGGACCAGTTCGGATTCTCCGTCTCGAACGCGGGCGATGTGAACGGAGATGGCATTTCCGATCTCGTCGTGGGCGCGCCCCGGCACGATGTCATGGGGACGACGGACGCCGGCCGTGTCTACCTCTTCTCCGGCGCGGACAACTCGCAGCTCGCGACGGCCGATGGCACCGAAGTGTCGGGGCAGTTGGGGTGGTCCGTCGCGGGCGTGGGCGATGTCAATGGCGATGGGACGCCGGACGTCGTCGCCGGAGCGAGATTGGAGGACGGCAACGGGGTCAACTCGGGGAAGATCTACGTTCTTTCCGGCGTGGATCTCTCCGTCATCGTGAGCCAGAACGGCCCGTCGGGATCGGCCCAGTATGGGTACTCCGTGGCGGGAGCAGGCGACGTGGACGGAGATGGCTCACCGGATATCGTGGCCGGTGCCCCCTTCGATGGGGGCGGAGGCACCGAGGCCGGACTCGTTCGGGTCATGAAGGGCTCCGATCTCACCGTCATACACACCCTCACGGGAACGAACGCGATGACGCGGTTTGGGTTCTCGGTCGATGGCGCGGGTGACATCGACGGCGACGGTTTTGCGGACATCGTCGTGGGTGCGCCCAAGGACGATGCCAACGGAACGGACGCGGGCGCCCTCACCGTCTACTCGGGAATCGACGGTTCCCTCCTCTACACCCACAAGGGTGAGGATGCCAACGACGAGTTGGGCTACGGGGTGACGGGGCTGGGCGACGTGGACGGGGACGGCTTTCCCGAGGTGGCCGTGGGAGCCCGCTTGGATGACGACGGCGGAACCGATGCCGGCAGCGTGAGAATCCTCCGGCTGCCGATCCCCACGATTCACTACCCGGGTTCGAGGGAGGATCTTTTCCTCTTCACGGGTGTGAACGGAGTGACACCGGACAGGCTGGACGACATCAAGGATCTCCACGTCGGGGATCAGCTCGTGGTGAACTGGCGCACCTTCCAGGGAACCTTCGATACCTTTCCGCCGATCCTCATCGGGCAGTTCTTCACCACCGGAACACCGCCGACGAGCCCTCCGGGCTTTCCCGAGGTGCACTCGAATCCGGGGCAGGCGCCCCCACCCGTTCTCGTCTTCGACGGCAACACGGGGCCCTTCGGCCCCTTGGCGCTGCCGCCGGGCGGAATCACTTTGGCCTTCACCGCGCCGCCGGGTATCTCCGGAAACAGCTTCATCTTCCAGGCGCTTGCGGCGACGAACACTGCGGCGAACGGTTTCTTCGCCATCACCCATGGCCACGAGGTGCGATTCGTGCCCTAACCACATGGCCAATCCTGGCTCCCCCATGGAAGGCGCGGACGAAGGGCGTAGGATGCTCCTTCATGGACGTCCAAGACTTCGTCGAACGCCTTCTTTTCGCCTCGTCGTTGGAGGAGAAACTTCTCCCTCCTCCTCGAGATCTCTCGTTTTCCGGGCGCCGAGGTGGGCTGCGACTGTCCGAACCCGTGCGTCCCTGCGATGTTCCCTTCGACGACGCCTCACCGGTTGTGCTGGACGCCCGAGCCCTGGAATCGAAGGCCGCGCAGGCGCGGCTCTTCCACCGGTTCTTGGACCATGAACTCCTTGCCGTCGAGTTGCTAGCGCTGGCGATTCACCGCTTCGCGGACGCACCGCAAACCTTTCGACGGGACCTGTTGACGACTCTGGCCGAAGAGCAGATCCACGTGGGGCTCTACCTCGAGTGTCTGAGGACCGCCGGTGGAGAGTATGGCTCCTACCCGTGGACGTCGAGTTTCTGGCGGTTGCTGCGCGACGTGCCGGACCCGATGAGCTTCGTCTGCGGGATGAACCTGGGGCTCGAGCAGGCCAATCTGGACTTCGCCGTTCACTACCTGGGCGTCATGGGGGACTTAGGTCACGAGCGGGGGGCGGAGACTCTCACGCGGATTCTCGCCGATGAAGTGCGTCACGTTCGGCGAGGCCTCCGGTGGTTTCGTGAGTGGAAAGAGGAGGGCCAAGACGACTTCACTGCTTGGAAGAACCACCTGCCGGAGGGATTTGCTCCTCGCCGGGCCAAGGGGCTCTCCTTCTCCTCAGACCTGCGGCGCGAGGTAGGTCTCGATGAGAGCTATATCCGCAGTCTTCGCACGCTTTCTGGAAGTCGCGGTCGCCGGCCGGACGTCTACCTCTTCAACCCGGACTGCGAAGGCGACCTCGCGGCTCATGGCGAGGTTGCTCCCGGCGTTGCGGATGGGGTTGCGAGGGATCTGGAACTCCTCCCGCTCGTCTTCGCTTCCCAAGATGATGTGCTGCTCGTCTCGAAGATCCCGGAGGCGAATCATCTGGAGAGATTGGTCGACCTCGGATTCCCCCTGCCCGAGTTGGTCCTCGTCGAGGGACGAGAGTCTTCCTTGATCGAGGCCTCTCTCGCATCGCGCCCTCTGGGTCGGTTCGTCCCCTGGGGCAAGAGCCCCCGATGGCTCCCTCTGGCGTCGCGCTGCGACTGGCTGAAGGACGATCCGGACGCCTTCTGGTCGTCCTCCTGGGGCGCGTCATTCCGGAAGAGCTGGGCGTACACGTGCTCCGATATGCACCTCGAGGCGCTCCCCGGCCGTGTCATCGAGGCGGCGGAGGACCTGGAGGAGGCGGTGGGGAGCCTCCGGCGGGAGGGGGCGGAGGTGGTGGTGCTCAAGGCCGATCTCGGGAGCGCCGGGCGGGGCATGACGCGGGTGTTCGGCGAGCGCATCGAGCCCCCCGCCATGGGTTTCGCCCGGCGGGTCCTCGCTTCTCAAGGTCGGCTCGTCGTTGAACCCTGGCACGACCGCGTGATCGACGTGTCCGGTCACTTTTCCATCCTCGATGACGGGCGCGTTCGCTGGGACGGTCTCACCCGCTTCTTTACGGACGCTCGAGGCCGGTATCGCGGGACCCATTTGGGGACCTGGTGCGATGGACTTCCGAGCGAGGAGGGCCGGGAAATTCGCCGGAGCGCCACGGAGTGGGAGAAGCGTCTTCGCGGCGTCGGAGCGGTCGTGGGGCGGCGCCTTGCCAGTCTCGGGTGCAGGGGAGCCGTGAGCTTCGACGCGTACGTCCATCGTGCGAGGGAGGGGGGGCTGGAACTCAGGGAGCTGGTCGAGGTCAATCCCCGTTTCTCCATGGGCCGTGTCGCCTTGCGCCTGCGTCGGCGCAGGCTCGCACCCGGTGTCGTGGGGGCGTTCTTCATTCTTGGACCTGCTGTCGTTGCCGCGACGGGAGCCCAAAGCATGGTCGAACTCATGGAGCGTCTCGCCTCCCGATATCCGCCCACGACGATCCTCGGGGCGGGCGGGATGCGCGTGAACTCGGGCGTCGTATGGCTCACACCGGTGACCGCAGGAACACGCTTTGCCGCGGTCATGGTCGCGGGGAGAGGTCCGCTCAGCGACCCAGCATTCTCCGTATGACCTCCTCGATGGCCGCGGAGTATTTCTTCGCACCCCGTTGCGACAGGTGCAGCGTGTCCCAGAACAGGCCAGCATCCGTCTCATCGAAGGGGATTTCTAGAAAATGCGCCACCTTGAAGCCCCGAGTCAGGCGTCTCATGTGATCCGTGTAGGAGGCCCGCCTTCTGCGGGCCTCCTCGTTGAGGGCCGGGGTGTACACCGGGGGCAAGGTGACGAAAAGAAGGATGCCGTTCTTCTCGGCGAGCTCAAAGCAGGCGCGGGTGTAGCGGTCGAGGAGGGGGCTGCGAAGGGATGCG
>DRQF01000217.1 GCA_011369445.1 Planctomycetota bacterium
TCGGAGGGCGTCTCACTCGCGGTGGATGACCCAACTTTGCCCATCGGGGAGGAGAACCTCGTCCTTCGGGCGGTGCGGGCCCTGGAAAAAGAAGTAGGCCGGCCATTGCCCTGCCACGTGACTCTTGAGAAGCATATCCCCGCGGGCGGGGGACTGGGGGGCGGGTCGAGCGACGGAGCGGCCGTGCTCAGAGCGCTTCGCCGCCTCTACGATTTGCCCCTGGAGGACTCGGATCTGGAGCGGGTGGCGGCCGAATTCGGTTCCGATACGTCGTTTTTCATTCAAGGGGGGACGGCGTACTGCCGGGGGCGAGGGGAGAGGATCGAGCACCATGCGGGGCCTCGTGCTGCGCTGGATTGGGTGCTGATCTTTCCCGGCTTTCCCATCGCCACGGCCTCGGTCTTCGGGGCACTCTCATTGACGGAGTCGCCGAGGGAGGGGTATGATATCCTTTCGATTCTCGAAAGAAGGGACGTCGACTCCCTTCGTCATCGGCTCTTCAACCGACTGGAGGAGCCGGTCCGGCGACTGCATCCGCGCATCGCGCAATGGTTGGACGCCATGGCGGGACGGGGGCTTCGGGTTTCCGGCAGTGGGTCGACGCTCTTCATGCTTGCGGACGACGCTGCCGAAGCGGAGAGCCTCGTGAAGGAAATCGAGGAGCGTTGGGGTCTGACGGCCCTGGCGACGCGCTCGGCGCCGACAAGGCAGCGTCCTTCCACGGAGTAGGTTCCGATGCAGATCACCGACGTCCAGGTCAGGCTCTTGGAGACCGGACGCGGTAAGGGCAAACTCAGAGGGTACTGCACTCTGGTTCTCGATGACGCGTTCGTCGTTCGTGATCTCAAGATCATCGAGGGAACCGACGGCGTCTTCGTCGCTATGCCCGCACGTCGACTGACCGCACGTTGCCCGCATCGAGGTTGCCACGCCAAGAACCATCTGCGGGCAGCGTATTGCAATGATTGTGGCCGTGCCCTTCCCAAACGCGATGTCCCGCGCGGGGCGGACGGACGCATGCGCCTGCACGTGGATCTGGCCCACCCGATCCATCGCGAGGCCCGCCGGCTGATCCACCAGATGGTGGTTGCGGCCTACGAGAAGGAACTCGAAGCCTCCCGCAAGCAGGGTTACGTCTTCGCGCCCTGTGAGGACGTTGACAGGGATCCCCCGGCCCTGAGAGAGGAGGTGTCCGATCACGGAGCCTGAGGGAAGGGGCACAGAGACGCTCTACCTGTTGGGGCATTCTCGCGCAGGAGTGAGCCTATGCCGAGGCTGGGATGCGGCCGGGCACATCGTGGGGGCCTCGTGGAATCGAAGTCCGGGTGAGGCGCTTCGATGGGGCGACCGCGAGATCCCCCGGCACACCGCCATCGATCCCCAATCCGCCGGGGCCTCCGCGATCTGTCTGGCCGTGGCCGACGATGCGCTTCCGCGTGTGGCCCACATGCTTGCAAGGGCCCCATGGCCGTCTCCGTCACCTCTCGTGTTTCATCTGGCGGGCTCGGTGTCTCTCGACGCTCTCGAGCCGCTGGCACGCCGCGGTGCGATCACGGGAAGTCTTCATCCCCTGCGGTCGTTTCCCGAAGCGATTCTGAGAGGGGGCGTGCTGGATGGGCATCTTTGCGCCGTGACCTCGGACTCCGAAGACGGGCGGCGACGTCTTCAAAGGCTCGCCCGAGACGTGGGCGGTCGCCCCGTCGATCTCGACGACGGCGACCGGGCGGCCTGGCACCTGGCCGGTGTGGCGGGGAGCAACTTCCTCGTGGCCATGATGGACTTTGCCGAGCAGCAGATGGCGCGGGCGGGAATGGATGTCGAGACGGCGCGCGCCGGCTTGACGCTCCTGGCGGAGGGGGCTCTTCGGGCCGTTCGCGAGGTCGGTCCGGCCAAGGCCCTCACGGGACCCGTGGCGCGAGGCGACCGATCCACACTGGAACGACATCGGCGATGTCTCGCCGACCACCCTCGCTCCTCGGAGGTCTACGAAGCCCTCGTGGCGTACATGACCGCCCGTCTTGGAGAAAGTTCCGGCGATTGAGCGGCCGCGGGGCAAGTTTCCTGTGGCGTCGTCCGATCACTGTCGTATAAGAGGCGCGGTCTCCTCGCCTCACGGAGCTCCGCGCCGGGGGCTTCGACCTGGCCTCCTTCTTTTCTTGACTCCACGTTGCCCCTTTTTGGACCTCGAACACGCGTCGGCATGCAACTTTTCATCTCCAGCGCCCTGACTCACCGACGATCCGGCTTCTTCACGGAGCTTCGGTCCATCGTTGCGTGGGCTCTGGCTGTCTGGTTGACATTCGGAGTCGCGGCGACCGCCCAGGACAAACCTCCGTCCACCGAGAAACCAAAAGCCGAACCGAGCGCGCCCGTCAAGAAACCTTCCCCATCCATCGATGCCAAGCCCAAGACTCCGTCGTCCCAGGATCCGGTGGACAGACTGCTTGCTCGGCGCTCCGACCCGGTTGATGCCCTGCTTCAGGCGATCGAGCAGACCGTCTGGAAGGATGAGACGACGCGTCGACGTCTTCTCAAGAAGGTGGGAGAGTTGGACAAGCCCGGCAACCTGATCGTGGCCGTGGGCCGCGCGGCGTTGAAAACCAAGGATCGCGAGGCCCTCGCAGTTCTCTTGGAAGCGTGGGCAGGGGGAAGGGTCTCCGAAGAGGCTCGCAGCGAACTCCTGGGGCTCGTCCTTGAGCCCTTCCATCAGGAGCGTTCGATTTTCGACCTCATCTTCAGTGCGGCCCGACGGCATGGGACAAGCAAGGGGGATCTCGAGCGACTGATCGGTCTCGTTCCTCCGTGCCTTTCGGCCATGCGGTTCCAAGCCCAACGCACCATCGATCAGGATCGTTGGGCCGCGGTTTGCGGAATCATCGAGCTGTGGAACGAACTCGACGCGCCCGCGAGGGAATCCACGCTGCGAGGGGTGATGGAGCCCGTCTTGACCCGGATCACCGGCGGACTCGACCTCGAGGGGAGGGCGGCCTGGTCGGGATGGATGAAGCGCTTGGCCAAGATCGACGCGGCGCGTCCCCGAGAATCCCTGTCCCTCGCCGATATCCTGCGAGACGCGTTGCGGGAAAGCGCCAAGCGCCTCGAGGCCGAAAGGCTTCGGCACCGGCGGGACGTCACCCGCCTGATCGCCCTTCTCGCCCAGCACGGCGTGCCGGCGATCGCCATGCTCTTGAATGAAGACGCCGCAATCCGCGATGCCGTGGTCGTCGCCTTGGAGAGCGTGAATCGGGGGCTCAGTGCGAAGGACAGAGCTGCGGCCGTCCAGGAGCTCATCGCCCAACTCGGTGACGCGTCTCAGCCCATCGAGGTCTATGGGAGCTTGCTGGACGCCAGTGCGGTCTTGGGGCGAGACCTCTCTCCCGAGCTTTCCAAATCTCTCGTCGAGGCGGTTTTCCAGCGCAACTGCGCAGCCAGGCCCGACCTTTTGGATAGGCAGGTTCTCGTCCTCGGCCGAATTGGTGCACGATCGGAGGGGGTGCGCCTGGCCAAGATCTTTACGGCGGCCGGTTCCGATGCCGCCGAGGCGTCCCCGGCGTGGGTCCAGGTCCGGCGCGACGTGGTACGAGTCCTCGGTGTCCTGGGGACTGGGGTCGAGACGATTCTCAGGGCCCTGAAGGATCCGAGTTCCGTGGTGAGGGGGGAGGCCGCGTTGGTCTTGAAGGGGTTCTCCAACCAATTCGGCCAACCCCAGGGCATCTCGACAGACGTCTTCGTGGCTGCTCTCAAGAACGAAAAGGACCCGTCCGTCCGGTTGCGCCTTTTGGAGTCGATTCAGGCTTTCGTGGAGGCGCGCCCGGACTTGGCGACGCAGGATCTCCTGGAGCAAGTCAATGCCCCAAGGGGCCCCGCCGAAGCCATGGACCGCCGGGTGCGCATCTGGGTCCAGTTGGCACTTTCTCCGAAGACGCCGGAGGAGGTGCGGGTGGCGGCCCGAGAGCGGGTTCGGCAAGCACTGCTCGAGAAGGGGCCGGGAGAGACCTGTGCCCGGGTCCTGATGGCGACGGCGGGGGAGGATGCTGCTCTCATGCTGGGGGAGGCGTTGGCCCAGGCCCCGTGGTCGGCGGAGTTGAGGAACGAAGTTCATGCCCATCTGGCAAAGTCCCTGGCCCCGGAGAAGCTCTGGCAACTTGCCGTCGCGATGGGGCTTTTGAACATGGAGTCGCCTCCGTCCTCGGCGGCGGCTCTTGCGAACGCAGCGCTGACGGTGGCATCCGATCCGAACGTGGATTCGGCTTGGATGAGGGCGGCGTTGGAACAGTGTCGCGCGTCGACTTCGCCGTGGGCGGCTCCCTGGGGGTTGCGGTTGTTGGACCGCTTGGCCGTTCGGGACCCGTCTGGGCTGGACGTCGACGCTTTGAGGTTGGCGTTCTTCTGGAATCAATGGAACGCCGGCCTTCTTTCGAATGAAGGCGTCAAAGCCATGGCCGGTCTTTTCGAGCGGATCCTGGCTCGCAAGGGCGTCGACCCGAAACGGCGTGCGCAGGATCTGCGACGATGGTTGCGGTTCTCGGCCGCTCGAGGCGACTTCCCGTCCGTTCGCGAGGCTCTGAGGCGACTCGTGGAGGCGAATGTCGCGACAAATCTGGAGCGCCTGAAGGACGAATTGGCCCGCGCGCTCAGCTCCCGGGAGGAGGCGGCCAAGGTGGCGGGAGGCTTCCCACCGGGGCAGACCCCACCAGAGGGCGAGTCCGGCACGCTCTGGCGGCTCACCCGGGCGGTGGCTGTCTATCTGGCGCCCCTGCCCGACCGGGACGGAGACGTCGGTCAGGACCTGAAAGGCCCCGGGGCGGATGGGCTCGTCGATCGTTTTCGCGCGGCGGCGAAAGCCAGGGCTTGGTGGGCGGCCCGACTCGCGGCTTCGGGAGGAACGGATGAGTCCTGGAACGGCGCGCCGGATGACCTCCTGCGAGGCGCGCTGATGCTCCTCGAGCAAGGGGGCGTGAAACCCGAAGATGGCCCCCGATTCGCGTCCTGGCTGGCGAAGGCGTTTCCACAGTTGAACTCCAAGCAGCCCGTCGCCTGGCCCGCGGACTCCAACGGGGCGGCGGCGGATGCCGTCCGTGAGACTCTGCTGAAATGGTGGCGATCCTTGCCCGTTTCCCCGGAATTCCAGGCGGCTTTCTTGAAGGTGATGTGACGGCGTCTATACTGCCCCACCTGGCGCGGGGTGGAGCAGCTGGTAGCTCGTCGGGCTCATAACCCGGAGGTCGTCGGTTCGAATCCGGCCCCCGCTACTCGATTGATGACGACCGGCACTCCAGCGAGTGCCGGCGTTTTTTTTGCCTCGGATGCGGAGCTGTCGTCGATGCGCACCGTGAGATTGCGATCCGCGCAATGGGACGCGGGGGCCATGATGGAATCCTTGCGCCCCGGGGATCTCTCCGTGGATTCTGCGCGGTTGTCAAAGCTCGAATCGTTCTTCTGGTTCGACCTATGCGCGGAATACGACTCCCAGGTCCTCCACGCGAAGCTGGTCGAGATCGGGGCGGATTGGTCCCAAGGATTCCACGAATTCGAGCGGCTCTGGTACCGGGACGAGATGAACCACTATCGTGGCTTTCGAGAGCTCTATCGAGGTCTATTCGGGGTCTCGGACCGGCAGATCGATGATCGGCTGGCGCGGCGCACCCAGACGTTTCAGGGCCTCGAAGGATTCCTGGAGACCGAACTCAAGGCCCTGGTGCTCTTCTCCTATGACGAGTTGGCGACCACGCTCGCCTACTCCAGGGATCGAGCGCTCTATCGGGAGCTGGGCTCCCCCCGGCTCTTGACGTTCTTGCGCCGGCTGATTCGTGACGAGAGCTACCACTTCCAGAATGCCGCGGACCTCGTGAGGCTTCGCTACCTCGGTCGGCCGACCGAGGTCTTGGGCGCCATTGCCGACTGTGTCCGACACGACCTGGAGGGGCACCCCTACCAAGGCGTGTTCCTTTTCGATCACGATTGGGAGGAGGTCCCCTCGGCGTTCTTCGAGGACGTGGGGCGGCGATTGGCCCGCCACTGGGGGTTGGAAGGCCACGTCGCCTGAATCCCACGTCCCCCCGGCGACGTCTCCACTGGGGAAATCGAGGGAAGAATCTGAGTTTCTCTCGGAAAAATGTCCCTCTCTTTGCATAAAGTCCCAAGAAGTGTCGGTCGTCCCCGTGCGCCATGGACTTCCGATGGTGATGAATCGTTCCCCATGCCGGGGCCCCCGGATTCAAGTTCGGGTCGGAACCGGCCGATGAAAGACGAGTACCAAAAGGGTGCGCCGCGCGTCCCGAGCCCGGGGGGCTTCCGCAAGGAAGAGGGCCTGGACGACACATTTTCGAGTTCCAGTTGTGCCGGCTGGAGATCCCGGTTCGTGGACCGGTGTCCAAGAACCACTCACGCTGGAGAAATGGCATGAGAGCATCGATCGTAGCGACACTTCTGGCACTGATTCTGGCAGCGCCCCCCTCCGCGCCCGCCCAGACCGGGGGGAGTGCGAACCCGCCCCTCAGTGTGTTTTCGTATCCCATGAGCGGATGGATGGACACCTGGGGCCCCGTGTCCCAGGGTTACGACTGGACCGTGCGCAAGGCCTTGGGCGATCTCGTGGATCTGGCCACGTGGACCCCGAATATCGCGAATCACCCCTTGCTGGATCCGGAACTCGGCCCCTTCATCACCTTGTTGCACGAGGCGCGCGTGTGGAGGGGGATCACCCGGTTGGCTTCCAACTCGGTCCCCGCGAA
>DRQF01000218.1 GCA_011369445.1 Planctomycetota bacterium
AGTCGAATCACCGAGATTGCCTCAAGGCGATCGTTCAGTTCCACGACGTAGCTTCGCGGGACAGTTTCGGCAAGCTCCGTTCTATCTCTCCGCACACAGGGGACGAACACGCTATAGGTGTCATCACAGCGATTGAAGCGAATAGGAACCGCCACCGCGCCGCCGACAATTGAGGCGCGAAACCTGTCGTCGAATCGGGATCTGTACCGCTGAATGCTTGGATCGTCGGCGCGAGCAAACATCAGGTCGAGAGAACCAAAGCGCGCGGCAAAGTAGGCGAAGACGCTTGGGCCCGCGAATCCTTCCTCAAACTCCCAAACCCGATCTACGACTCGAAGAATCGTCCCGGTATCTCCATTCAAGGCACGGATCGGCTGGCGGGGACCGACAAGGACAAGCAGGGTGTCTCCCATCCACGACAACGCGCCCTTGGAGTGCTCCGAGGCTCCGATCCCAGACGATTCGGGAGCTTTGGTGTTCCCCTCCGCGGATCTCTCAATGACGGGGAATCGGCGCAGCCAGATGGGCTCCTTGTGATCGCCCCGGAAGCAAGCGACTCGGTACGTCTTCCCCGGTGTTACGTTCCCGCCCGGCTTCTCGGGTTCCATCCACCCCAACGCCAGCATGTCATCGCGCAGGGCGGCGACGGGCTGGCCCTTGGGGACCGCGGGGCCAAGATCCATGGGATCGAGCCAGATCCCCTTTCTGATGTCGAGGCGGTGGAGCTGCGCGAAGGCGTTCGGCGGCTGGCGGTGCATGGCTGCACCGCCGCCCGCCTGGCACCAGAAGAGACCCGTCGACCCGAGTATTCCCACGAATCGAAGTGTTGTTCCTTTGTTCGGAGACGAGCAATGCCAGACCAGATTCCCGGACGGCACATCGTGTAACGCCACCGCGGTCTTGCCCACGGTCAAGCGTCCTCTCTCCACGACGATCTCGCGAGCGCCGTCGTTGCTCACGACCTGCACGGGAAGAACCCTTCGCCGAATTCGAAGCTTCGCGCTCTCCGTGAGCAACTCAAGAGGGGCTTTCGCTTCTCGGGTCCGGTCGAATCCTCCTGTGATGGCCGACGGGCGGATTCTTTTTCGATGACCGACTGCGTCGGTCTTCGCCTGGTGTTTCGATCGGTCGACCTGGGCACGAGTCTGTCCTGTCGCAATCGGGTTCATCGACGACGATAGAAGAAGAGCGAACAGCGCGACGAGCTCCAGACGACCTCCCCACGACCGAACTGCTGCCCTTGGTGGATGGCGCTCACTACTTGTGGGGTTCATCTCTCCGATTCCCACCGGCTTCGGCAGATCCACGGCCCTTGCCCGTTTGGCGGACGCATCGGTCCGGACCGGTCAGCGAAGTGGTTCCCAGTTTATGTCCAGCCGCCTGCGTATGGAGATGTCCGCGGCACCCCGGATGGCGGTGAACGTGCAGCTGTTCAGGGCATCCACGAGGGTCCATGGTCCCCATTTCGTCGCGTTTTCGGTGCGAATGAAGTCCAGCGTCTTGAGTGGATGCGTTAATTCTTTCAATACTGTCACCTGGCCTGCGACGATGCGCCCCAGAACGAGCGCAACCCTCCTGCCGATCAGGCGGTTCAGGTACGACGTAAAGGAATCCGCCGTGGCGTCGTCCAGCCTGCAGAGAAAATATTGGGCGTCCGGGAATGAGCGCGCCTGGATCGCCGTGATGTGGCCTGTCAGCTCGAAATAGGGGTAGGTCTTGTCCTCCCCGACGGGACCGCGATCTGGCGAATACGGCTCCTCCGAATAGACCCATACGTTTCCGGCCTCCTCGTTCCGTCTGACGTCGTCCAGGAGTTCCGCGAATTCCCCCGCCGCCAGACTCTTGAACTCCGGCCTGGGACGACGGAAGCAGAGTGAAACTCGCCGTCTCTGCGCGGGAGCCGCACCCTCGGCCGTCTTTGTTCCCGCGGCGCTCGCCTTCGCATCGCGGATGGCGGCTTGGTAGCCGGGGTCGTCCTCTTCCGCGATGACGCACATTCGGAGCGGGCCAAGCTGGACGAGCGCGAGTTCAACGAGAGTGTCGGCGTCGACGTCCGAACTCTGGGGGACAGAAACCGCGATGCTTCGACGGGCCGCATCGTAGTAGATACGCGCCCCCACCATCTGCGGCACTCGCAGAGAGCGCAGGGTATCGATGAACCTCAGCGTATCGACTTCCGGGTGTCCGGGTTGGGTCGAAGTGACCGTGAACTCCAAGAGGTGTTCGTCTTTCCCGTGGACGTAGTGAACGGGGTCGGGCTTCATCTGGGAGCGAGTGACCCAGCCGCCCACCATTCCGAGCACAAACAAGAAGACGGCGCCCCCCGCCAACAGGCCCCGAGCGATTCCCGGGGCCGGCACCGTGTCTTGGGAGGGATCTACCACGACGCATGCTCCCCGATGCCGGGCCGTTGCCGCTCTATCCCCCGCGTTTTTCGTGATCTCATTCGATGGAGAGATACAGCGACGACAAGAACCGAAATGGCATAGAGCGCCAAGTTCCAACGGAAGAGTGCAACGATCAACGTGGTCACTGCCATGAATGATAAGTGTGGCGTGGTTGGCTTCAAATACCGTCCAAGGACGAGCATCCCCCAAAGAGCCACGCTGACGGCATAGAAAAAGCTAGCGAAATCGACGTATGCGAGTGACTGCGCCATTCTCGAGGCCAGTTGGGATGACTCCGAATCAGAATGTACGGGACGATTCGAAATCAGAAGAACGATGTAGCCATGGATGGCAAGAGTGATCGTCGCTGCGCCAACGATGACATGAAGTATGGCTATGACCGCCTTCGCCGTCCCAATTCCCCGATTCGGTCTCGAGAGACATGCGGCACCGTTATCAATGTTCGAAGGCATCTTGGACCTCAGCGTTCTCGTCGATAGCGCTGGAATTGGAGTCTTGAGGGCAGCATACGTTCCAGTGGAAACAGCAAGCCAAGGCTTACGGACCTAGTCAAAGATGTACGAGATGTCGTCCTGCGTTCCTTGTTCGCCGTCGGGGCCGCTCGAGGTGACACCCACGATATCGCCCTCGTCGTTGTAGATGAAGTCCAGGGGCTTACCCCATGCGTCGCGAGTGTCGTGTTTCGACAGGCCGTCGGCTACGAGTACAAGCCTTTTCATCACCAACCGTGGATGATCATCGTCAATGGGGCCCGAGGGACCTTGGAACCCGTTGAACGCGTCGGCAACGCGGCGACATCGTTCCTTGGTCACCTGGATATCGAAATCGCGCTGGGCACGTATGAGTCCCAGAAGAAATCCGGCACCGAAGATGCCGACGGCCGCTACGGTCAGTGCCAACATCGGAACGGTGCGAGGAGCCTTCGAGGTCTTAGTGGTCGAATACGCCAATGTCCTACATCCTGTTCTTGCGATCTTCGCCCTCGGCACTGCGCGTGGATCTCGTGGTGCCACGCGGAGGGGGGATTAGACCAGGTCTTCGCGTTGGAGACCCACCGGCCAGCTCCTGGGAGGCGGGATTCGCGTCTCGAATGCGATTTGGCCGGCTCCGCTTCGCTGACGGCCCCTCGGCGACGCTGTACTTCTGCGTTGGCCCGGTATTTCTCCCACTCAACAGCATTGCCGTCAAGCTCTGTGAAGGAGATTCCATTGCAGCAAATCCACTTGATCCTGAGCGTGCGCTTGAGCGAGGGGTTCCATCCGCGGGGGAGCTCGTAGGAGGTCGGGTGACGACGATTGCTTTCGATCTCGCGCTGTGCCCACCAAATCGGGTGAGGTCCATTCGTCGTGGATGGCCCTGGCCTCGCGCTTCTTCAGTTTATGCCGTGACCGCATCGTACCACACGTTGTCCAGCATGCGGAAGAGCCAGTCGTCCCCGTTGGAGCTGATCGTGAACTTGGAGCGTACGAGCTCCTTCAGGACGCCCGGCCC
>DRQF01000219.1 GCA_011369445.1 Planctomycetota bacterium
GCATCAGGGAACCCATGATCACCGCGATTGACATGATCGTTTTCATGAATAGATCCTCATTTCCTTGGTCTTGAAGAATCAGGAGATGGGACTCGCGAACGCTTGCCTTCTCTCCCGGCGAGGGGCCCAGGTGCACACCCGGAAGCGCCTCACACGGAGGACATCCATCCTGGGAGCAAGGGCAATGCCGCCTGGATGGCGCTCCTGGAAGGCCTCGCACAATCTCCTTAAGTGGCACGACAGGCGTCAGTTCGGACTCAGGCCTTGGGACCGCCATTCTGCCGCCGGGGAAATGTCGTTCGCGGTGTTGTTACCGAGAGGGAACGCCCGACGCGTCGGCGGCGGCCTCGGGGTGCCCCCTCCCGTTTGCACCGCCGCCCCCCCAGGGCTACAACCGCGCCATGCACGTCGCCATGGGACAGATCAACACCGTCCAGGGGGACTTGGCGGGCAACGCCAAGCGCATCCTTGCCGTGGCCCGGGAAGCGCGTCGGGAAGGGGCGGAGTTGCTCCTGGTGCCCGAGCTGGCCTTGGCGGGCTATTGCCCCAGGGATCTTGTCTATCGGGCCTCCTTCCTCGAGGCCGCGGCAAGGGAAGAAGCCCGTCTGGCGGCGGCCATCCCGGACGGGCTTCACGTGCTCGCGGGCACCGTCGCTCCGGGCGGGCCCGGCGGTGGGAAACCTCACAACGGGGCTGTGCTGCTCGGGGAGGGGAAGGTCCGGGCGCGGTTCTCGAAACAACTGCTCCCCAACTACGACGTCTTCGATGAAGCCCGCTGGTTTGCTCCAGGCGAGCCCGCTCAACCCTTCCAACTCGGAGGCCGCCGGTTCGGCGTAACGATCTGCGAGGACATCTGGTCCCACGCCGAGGCGACCGACCCGGGAATGCCCACCTACCGTCGGGACCCGCCGGCCGAGCAAGTGCGACGGGGAGCGGACGTGTTGCTCAACCTCTCGGCCTCTCCCTTCGATTGGGGGAAACCGGCTCGTAGGGAGCGCCTCGTTCGTGACGTCGCGCGACGCAGCGGAGTTCCCGTCCTGCTCGTGAATCTGGTGGGGGGGAACGACGAACTGATCTTCGACGGTCATTCCGTCGTGTCCGATGCACAGGGACGGGTGGTGGCTCGCGCCGCGGGGTTCGACGAACACCTTCTCTTGGTGGATCTGGACGACCTTTCTCCGCTCAGCGTGCCGCCCCTTCCGGAGAGGAGCCTCGAGGAGATCCGCAAAGCCCTGACCCTGGGCCTTGTCGACTATGCCCGCAAAAGCGGCTTCCGTCGCGCCCTCGTGGGTCTCTCGGGAGGAATCGATTCGGCGCTCACCGCGGCCCTTGCCGTCGACGCCCTGGGGGCCCAGAACATTCTCGGCGTGTCGATGCCGTCGCGCTACACCTCCGATCTGAGTCGCACGGAAGCAAAGGCCCTAGCGACGACTTTGGGAATTCGGCTCGAGACGATTCCGATCGAGTCCGCCAACGCGTCGGTGCTTTCCACTCTCCAGCCTCATTTCGAGGGGCGGCCGCCGGATGTGACCGAAGAGAACATTCAAGCTCGACTCCGGGGCATGTTCCTGATGGCTCTGTCCAACAAACTGGGCCACCTGCTGCTCACGACGGGCAACAAGTCCGAGTTGGCGGTCGGATACAGCACGCTCTACGGAGATCTTTGTGGCGGACTGGCGGTGATCTCGGACCTTCCCAAGACTCAGGTCTATGCTCTTGCACGTCACCTGAACACGCGGCGCCCGGGAACGATTCCCGAACCGACGCTCACTCGACCGCCCTCCGCTGAATTGCGGCCCGACCAGAAGGACGAGGACAGTCTGCCTCCCTATGACGTGCTGGACGACATCATCTATCGGAGCATGGAAAAACTCGAATCCTTCGCGGAAATCACGGCGGCCGGGCATGATCCGGTCGTCGTCAAGGATGTCCTTCAAAGGCTGTGGCGAAACGAATACAAAAGGCGCCAGATGCCCCCGGGGCTCAAGGTCACTTCGAAGGCGTTCGGGACGGGACGTCGGATGCCCATCACGGGTGCGCCCCAATGGTATGAAATCGGGGAATGAGGGAGGACGCATGAAGAAGAGCCGTCAAGGGAATCGCGAGGCGGCGGGGGAGGGCGGACTGGGGGTCTGGCTGATTGGTGCCCGCGGCGGCCTCGCCACCACGCTGGTCGCCGGAGTCGAACTGATCCTCCGGAACAAGACCTCGCGCTGCGGCCTCGTGACGGAAACCCCCGCCTTTGCTCCGTTGAAGCTCAGGCCTTTGGGGCGATTGGTCTTCGGAGGGCACGAGGTTCGGAAAGGTTCCCTCTTCGAAAGTGCGATGGAGATCCACCGCGACAACGGCACGATTCCCTACGAAGGCCTCCTCGAGATTCGCGAGGCCCTCGACGCCGCGGACACCCGCATACGCGAGGGGACCGTCATGAACTGCGGGGATGCCATCCGGAACCTGGCGGGCAAGAAGATCCGGGCCAAACACCGAAGCTTGGCCGAGATCGTGAAGGCCATCACGGCCGATCTGGAGGAGTTCCGACGCAGCACCGGTGTGGATCGTGTCGTCGTGGTGAATCTGGCGTCCACGGAGCCCCCTTTGAACTTGGAGCCAGCACACAAGACCCCCACCGGCCTCCAACGTCTGATAAAAAACGACGTTCGGGCGGCCATGCGGGCCAGCGGCCTCTACGCCTGGGCGGCCATTCGCCTGGGAATGCCGTTTTTGAACTTCACGCCGAGCAACGCCTGTCTCACGCCGGGGCACGTCAAGTTGGCGATGAAGAAGGGTGTGCCGGTGATGGGCAACGACGGGAAGACGGGCGAGACTCTCGTCAAGTCCGCGCTGGCGCCCATGTTCAAATACCGCAACTTCCGGGTGCTGACGTGGCAGGGCTACAACATCCTCGGGGATCGGGACGGACAGATCCTTTCCGATCCCAGGAACCGGCGCTCGAAGATCAAGTCGAAAGATGGTCTGCTCAGTCACATCCTCGGTTATCCGCTGAACACCCATGTGTCGATCGAGTACGCGCCCAGCCTTTCGGATCTGAAGACCGCCTGGGACTTCGTCCATTTCCAAGGCTTCCTGGACTACAAGATGTCCTTGCAGTTCACCTGGCAGGGTTGCGATGCGATCCTGGCCGCGCCCATCGTCCTCGACATGGTGAGGTTGGCCGATCATGCGCAGCGGCGGGGCGAGGCGGGACTGATGACCCAGCTGGCGTGTTTCTTCAAGAGTCCCTTGGGAGTGGACGAACACGACCTGCACTTCCAGTTCCACCATCTCATGGCATACTTGGATACATAACGGACATTATCAGACGGTCTGGATAGAGGGTCCACGGGACCTGCGGTCTTCCAGGCCCTCGGTCGCCCGCCCTAAGCGCGCCTCCGGCGGGTTCTCTCCCTCTACCCGAAGAGCTGGTCCCAGGTGGGCGTGTTCTCGGAGTCCTGGGCTTCCGGTCTGAGGAACTCCCTCACCCGTTCTCCCGCCTCGGCGGAGGCGGCACGCTCTCCGGAACCGTCCGTGTTACGGAATTGGAAGGTCCCGCACGCGTTGGACGCATTGGCGTCCCGGATCTCTTGTCCCTGGGGATCGATGCACCGCCTCGCTCCGCTCGGGCGATAGGACTCGCAGTTCGCGCAGCTGTGTAGAGGCATCCCGCAACCTTCGCAGGTGTTGTTGTACCCAGGGGGCTCATCCTGGTCCCAGTCCCGACCGCAGCGATGACAGGCTTTCATGGAGGGTATGTCTCGTTCGTGAATGAGTGATCGGCAGTCCGGCGCCTCAGGAACGTCCCCCGCGGCGCCGCGACCCGACAAACAACACTGACGTCTTGGGAATTGTGGAATTCCCGGGGGACACACTCTTCCCCATTCCTGCGGACTTCGCGGTCTACGAACCGAAATGAGGTTGCTGGTATTTTCTGTAGAACTCGGCGGCGGCCTTCTTGAAGTCCTCCGCCATGTCGTTCCCGGCCGCTTTCTCGCAAGCGTCGAAGAGCTGGGACTCTCCCCCACGGCCCATGAGGTACAGCCGGACCTGGCGCTTCACGATCTTCGGATACTTGCTCACCAGGTAATGGAAGACGAACCCAAGGTGGCCGAAACGCGCCTCGTTGTCGACCGCGTTCAAGCCCTGTGCATCGACCTGGTACTCCTCGACCACCTTCCGGGGAGCGGGTGGGGTCCAGTTGCGCAGCGCATTCCAGGCAATCGAGTTCACCGGGTGGTACTTGCCGTCGAAGAAGCCCTCGATGTAGGAACCAATGAGGTCGAACATCTTGGAGGCCGGCCGATCACGGGAGACCCGATAGAGGAAGGCTTGGGCCAGGGCCTGCTGGAGCCACTGAAACGTGTACTCCTTCGTGTGGTAGTAGCCGAGGATGGCGTCCCGCTTCGGAGCATAGTAGGCACCGTGACTGCTGGAATAATACTGGGAGCGGTCATCCCCCTGGAACGCCCCCACCTTGCCGCGGTAGGTGGGATTGTCCTTGACCACGAACATGTGAATCTTGGAGTCCCTGTCCGGCATCGCCGGGGCGTCGCCGCACAATTCGGTGAGGGCTGCGTAGTCTTTCTCGAATTGATCGAGATAATCGCGAAGAGTCTTGTACTTGAGGCTGCTCTCCAGCACGAAGTGCTCGGACTCGAGAACCCAAGGGGTCTTCGGATCGCGATGTTTGGCGTCGAGATCCGCGAGTGCCTTCCACTTGCCCTTGACCTTCCGGAAGCCCTCTTTGATCTTGGCTCGGTCGGCCTCGTCGTACCACACACCCTCGAAGAAGAAGCGCCCCTTTCGAATCTCGGCGAGCGCCTTCTTCGAATACCACTTCCCGTCCTTGCCCTTGACCATGCCCGCGCGGACGCAGCGGGCGGAATGGGGGTCGTACCACTCACCCTTCACCTTCACCCAGCCGAGGGCGGCCAGCTCTTCCGCGCGTTTCGCCTCCTTGTACTTGGCGAGTTTTTTTCCGTAGCGCCACTTGCCGTCGTCGCAGAGTTCATGGCCCAGGAGCTCGTGGGCCTCCTTATTGTTCTTGTCCTTCCGAAGCACCTTCGCGATGAGCTTCTTCGCCTTCTTCTTGATTCCCTTCTCGAGCCCCCATCGCCCGAGCGCCACCATCCCGGCGAGATCATTCTTGCCGAGAGCCTTGAGCTTGGCGTCGAACTCGTCGGCCGGGGTCGACTTCTCGATGTACTCCACGACCTCCGCCGCCTTGATCGTGCGTTTCCGGCCGTTCAGAAGCTCGATCTTCCAGACTGTCGGCCCCTTCTTGAGGACCTTGCAGTCCTTGATCACTTCGCCGGATTTCAACTTGATGTCATCCGCCGAGACGAGGGTCGGAATGAGCAGCACGGCCAGAATCAGGGCGAGATTGCGCAACATGTCTCGAAGCTCCTTGGTACGAAGGGCGGCAGGGCCCTTATTTCATACGATTCACGACCAGTTTTACGAAGCGTTTCTTCCCGACCCGAAGAACTTCGCCGCCTTGGGGGGTGATCTCGCTCGCGGGGTCCCGGATCACGTCGTCGTCGACCCGCACGCCCCCCTGTTCGACGAGGCGCCTCGCCTCCTTGTTGGAGGGCGCAAGCCCGAGCAACGTCAACAGACGGGTGAGCCGGATGCCCTCGGCCCCCAGGGCTTCCTCCGGCACGACGGCCTCGGGAATGTCGCTGGGAAGCTCCTTGTTGGCGAAGACCCGTCTGAATTCTTCGCTGGCTGCGGCTGCGGCCTCTTTCCCATGGAATCGGGTCACGATCTCACGCGCCAGCCGGTCCTTCAATTCCCGCGGATGCGTATCCCCCTCAAAGAGACGCTCGATCTCTTCTTGCGGTACGCAGGTGAGGAGTTCGAACCAAGTCCGCATGGTCTCGTCGCTGAGGCTCATCACCTTGCCGAACATCTCGTTCGCGGCCTCATTCACCCCGATGTAGTTCCCGTAGGACTTGGACATCTTCCGATGGCCGTCCAGACCGACGAGAAGGGGGCCCATCATGCAGACTTGCGGTTCCTGCCCCGCCTGGACCTGTAGATCACGGCCCACGAGCAGGTTGAAAAGCTGGTCCTGGCCTCCCAGTTCGACGTCGGCTTCCACGACCACCGAATCGTGTCCTTGGAGGAGCGGATAGAGAAACTCGTGGATGTAGATGGGAACACCCTCGCGGTGACGCTTGGAGAAGTCGTCCCGCTCCAACATCCGAGCCACGGTGGATCGGCTCATGAGCGCGATGAGCTCCTGGAAACCCAGCCGGGTCAACCATTCGCTGTTCCACCTCACCTCCACGCGGTCCATGTCGAGCACGCGACCCGCCTGATCCAGGTAGCTCTTGGCGAAGTCTCGCACGGTGTCGTGATCGAGCTTGGGACGAGCGGCGTTCTTCCCCGTCGGATCGCCCACCATGGCCGTCGCGTCGCCGATGATCAGCACGGGACGATGCCCGAGTTCGCTAAAAAGCTGCAACTTGGAGAGCGGCAGCGTGAATCCCAGATGGAGGTCATGGGCGGTGGGGTCGACGCCCAGCTTCACCCTGAGCGGTTTCTTCGAGAGGAGGCTGCGGCGCAGTTTCTTGGCCAACTCCTCCTCGGAAATGATCTGGACGGCCCCTCGTGAGAGGAGGGCCATCTGGCGGTCCACCTCCCGAGTGATGCGGGAGTCGTCCGGGGACATGCTCATCTGACCTCTCCGATTCGTTTCTTGGCCCACGCCGACCACTGGGCGCGGTCCCTTTTCAGCCCGTCGCCGGCCAGGATCTGAAAGCAGGCCACGAGGGCGTTTCGCATGGCTTCGGACGTCTCCGGGGCTTCCATGCGCGTCACGAGAAACTCCAACAGCTCCCGCAACTCATCCGGTTGGACATAGGAGGCCGCGAGGGTCAGGTGAATCGGGCTCGATTTTCGAAAGGCTTCTCGCACGCGCTCGAGGGGGCGCTTGGCGAGATGCTTGGCGCCCCGGGGGTAGACGCGGATCGTCGCCCCTTGAACGTCCACCGGGCCGGGGAGTTCGACGTCGCCCACC
>DRQF01000220.1 GCA_011369445.1 Planctomycetota bacterium
ACCGCGGGCTGTGCTCCGCGGCTCGCCGCTCCGCGAACCTCACCTATCTGTTCGAATCCGACTGGGACCTCGGGGACTACGAGCGATCGAAGTACATCCTCAACTTCGGCTCGAACATCTTCGAGGCGCATCAGGGCCACGTGGCCGGCGCCCAACGCATCCAGCGCGGCCGCTTCGAGAACGGCGCGAAACTCGTCACGTTCGATGTTCGCCTTTCCAACACCGCCGGCAATTCCGACGAGCACTTCATGCCCGCCCCCGGGACTGACGGCGCCGTCGCGCTTGCCATGGCGCACACCATCGTGAGGGAAAAACTCTACGACCAGGCTTTCTTTGACGACTGGGCCAACTGCACGGTCGGGGAACTCTGGGAGCAGATCAAAAGCTACACCCCCACGTGGGCCGAAAGCGTGAGCACGGTTCCCGCGAAAGACATCGCGCGCATCGCCCGAGAGTTCGCGGCGGCCGCCCCCCACGCCACGACGCTCTGCAATCGAGGGAGCTCCGCCCACGTCAACGGCTACTTCAACGACCGCGCCATCTTCCTGCTCAATGTCCTCGTGGGAAGCGTCGGGAAGCCGGGTGGGCTCTGCTGGATGTATACGGGCGGGTACGACAAGGAGTACGCCCGCCCACCGAAAGCCGCCCCGAAGCCGAAGACGCCCAGCCTCCTGGCCGATCCGCCCGAGTTCATCCTCGCCAATCGCTGGAACACCATGCGCGTGGGCGAGATCGTCTACTGGTATCTGAAGCAGGATCGGGCCCGCATCGACGTCTACATGAGCTACAACCTCGACAGCCCGCTCACCTGGCCGGAGATGGACGTCACGAAAAACGTCTTCCTCGACGAGAAGAAGATCGGCTTTCACGTCTGCATCAGCCCCTTCTACAACGAGACCGCCTCGTTTGCGGACATCGTCTTGCCGTGGACGACCTTCATGGAGCGTTGGGACGTCGACGCGCGCGGCGCCTACAATCTCGTGCCTTACATCTCCATGCGCCGCCCGATGGTGGAGCCGCTCGGCGAGGCCCGCGACATCCGCGACTTCTTCCCCGAACTCGCCCGTCGCATCGGCGGAGGAATGGAAAAGTGGTTCCCGAAGGATCGCACCACCGAGGACGCCATGAGAGAGTTCGTCTCGCGGGTGCCCTACGATGCGTCGAAGTACGAGGACCCTCTCGACTTTTTCGCGAAGGTGGGCGCCTTCGAGGACCCGAAGAAGAAGCCCTACATCGAGCCCTACCTGACCCCTCTTTCGAAGAAAGATCTCGAAGGCTCTCAGGTGGATGACAAGACCGGGATCATCACCAAGGACGGCCGAGGCATCGGCATCCTGCACCGGGGCCGGCCCGTGGTCGGCTTCAAGACGCCCAGCCGCAAGCTCGAGGTGCGCTCCGCCTTCGTCGAGAAGGTCGCGCGCAATGAAGACGTGAGCGATCTCGTCGCCCTCGCCAATTCAAAGGGCCGCAATCGCCCGTCCAACCACAAGCCCTACAGCTACGACGTCCCCGCCTGGCCCAAGTGGGTGCCCGTCGCCGAGCACGCGAATTTGAAGGACGACGAGTTGGTCATGACCTCCTTCAAATGGAACGTCCACAACCACGGCCGGACCGCCAACCTGAAGTGGTGCTCCGAGATCGTCCACTCGAACCCCGCCTGGATTCACCCGGAGACCGCCGCGCGGCTGGGGCTCGCGACCGGCGATTGGGTGGAGCTCACCGGCTATCGCTCGAAGGACGTCGACGGCAAACTCCCGTCGCTGAACCTCGGCACCGGAGAGACCGGGACGCTCCGGATTCCCGTCGTCGTGACGAAGGGTATTCATCCCCGCGCCATTGCGATTTCCAACTCGCTCGGGCATTTCGAGTACAGCCGCGTCGCTCGCGCGGAGCGCACGGCGCCGGTGGGCGGCCAGTCCGTGGGCATGGATCTCGCCACGCTTCACGACGACGATTGGGAGCGCAACATGTGGTGGGAGGACCGCTCCGGTGGGGACCCGAAGGCCTGGATGCGCAACACGGGGAACGGTTGGGCGCAAAACCACATCCTGCCCATCTCGCCCGACTACATCTCCGGCCAGCAGGCCTTCAACGACACGGTCGTCCGTGTGAGAAAGCTCACCTGATGGCGGGTGAGCGGACGGCGTCCGCGGAAGACGCTGAGCGCTGGAAGGCCGTCGCGCGACTCTTCGCGGCGTTCCTCCTGGAAGAGGTGACACCCGCCCGCATCCGAAAGCTCGAGGACGACGGCGCGGCGACGATGCTTCGGGAGATGGGGCTCGAGCTTCCCGCCCCCGACGATGAGGGGGCGCTGGAAGAGCTGGCGGCCGAATTCTTCGGGGCCTTTGTGTCTCCGGAAGGCTTCCCGCCCCCGGTCCAATCGCTCTTTTCAGGAGGCGTGTACGAGAGCGCGCCCGCCGCATCCATGCGTGCGATCGCCGACGCGGCGGGCCTCGCCCACGATTCCGGCGCCGCCCGCGGCGCTCCCGTCGATCATCTGGGCTGCCAGCTTCTGCTTTGGAGCGAACTCATCGCGCGAGATCCGGCAGCCGCACAAGCGTTTGCCGAACGCCATTTGGTTTGGGCCCGCCCCCTCCTCGCGCGCCTGCCTTCCGACACCTTCTACGGGCGCCTGGCGGAGGTCGTCACGGAGTTCATTCGGAGCATCTGCTGAATGGACGGCTCGACCCGGAGGGCGCAAACCTCGGTTGGCCGGAAAAACGCGTTGTCTCGCTACAAGTCGAGGAGGCGGAGGAGGAGGGTGTCGGGGGCGGACGGGCGGCGGAAGGTGAGGATGAGGGTGGGGCGGTCGAGGGAGACGGCGTCGAAGGCGACCAGCTCGCGGTCGCCCGCGAGAAGGTCATCCAGGCGGAAGC
>DRQF01000221.1 GCA_011369445.1 Planctomycetota bacterium
AAGTCCCTGAGCAAGGCCCTCTTCGAGCCCTTGTGCGCGCCCTTCTTCTCTGAGCTTTTGTCCCGTGGTTTTCAGCATGATTTGAACCTCCCGTGAGTGCCGCGCGAAAGGAAGAGCTTCCAGGTCCTCCAAGGCCGCGTCGGAAACCTCCAAAAGATAGCATACGCAGGCCTGGATGCCGTCCATGCCTCCGTTTTCATTGAGCCCCGCCGCGAAATGCCGATCCCATGCGGGAAGTTTCTCGCTCATGCCTGGGCGACGCCCATGCTTCAACACGAGCGCCGTCAGGGCGAGGAGCCCTGCCCCCAGACGTTCCTCGATCTCCTCGTCACTGATGCGATTCAAATCGATGAGATCGATGCGGCAGGCAACGTGAGAGGGCTCACCCCCGTCGCCCTCGAGGTTCAAGGCGAGGGGGCCGTTCCAGGGCCTATCTCCATGATAGAGCACGACGATGTGGAGACGAGGCAGGGTGGCATCCACCCCATGGGTTTGGAGAAACTCCCTCAGAATGTGGGCGGCGTACTCGAGAACCTTGAGGGGCATGTCCTGTTGCGGCGTGCTTTGGTGTTCGAAGAGGAGGCAGACCCGGGGTGTGCCGTCCTTCCCGGGTTGGGCGGCGAAGACCAGGTCCGCCTGACGGCGCTCGAGAGAGCTTCCCACGAAGGCCGACGACAGGCGTACGAGCCGGCCTAGCCCGGCTGCCCAAGGCAGAGGGGGACGGGGGAGCCGTTTCAAAAGGGCCTCCATCCTCCTCGCATCACTCAGAACATGCCGAGTCAGCCCGTCATGAGGCGCGTCCACCATGACTCCCTTCTCCTTCACCCGAGAAACAATCTGACGCCGCCTTCAAGACGTCACGGACAGGGCAAAGGAGACGGTGTTTCTTGGCTACCTGCCTGTTCGGCATCGATCATCGGGCGCTTGATGGCAGCGGGGGGACTTCGGTAGGATTTGAACGATGGTTCAAATTCAAGCGGATGCACGGGGCACCAAGGCCCACGGGAAGCGCCGAGAGATCCTCGATGCGGCGTCTTTTTGTTTTCGCGAGCGGGGCTTCCATGCCACGGGCATGAGGGACGTGGCTGCGCGGGCGGGCATGACCGTGGGGAACCTCTACTACTACTTCCGCAACAAGGAAGAACTGCTGGGCTTCTGCCAGGAAGAGACCCTGCAGAGACTCGACGGACTCGCGCGCGAACTCGGTCGCTCCGGCCTGCCGGCGGCCGAACGGCTCTTTTTACTCATAGAAGGACAGGTGGTCTGCCTCAACGAAGGCATTCCCGGGTCCTTGGCCCATCTGGAGATCCCCGAGTCCGAAGGGGCTAAAGGGGATCGTTTGCGCAAGTTGCGAGATCGACACGAACGACGGATTCGCCGACTCATTCGTCAGGGCATGACGGAGGGCGCTTTCCGTGAACTCGATCCCAAAGTGGCGACCCTTGCCATCCTGGGGGCCGTCAACTGGACGGTGCGCTGGTTCCGCCCCGAAGGAGGCGCCTCCGCCCGTGAGATCGGCCGAGCCTTCGCGGAGCAGCTCGTACGCGGGCTGCTGGCGGAGGGGGAGCCCTTCGAGGCGCCGGACGACGACGACATTCCCATCCATGGAGAGGACGATGATGAATGACGCGACCCAGGTGATCCAGACCCTGAAGGTCAACGGGGAGGAGAGGAGGGTGATGTTTCCCGCTCATCACACCCTGCTCGAAGTCCTCCGGGAAGAATGCGGCCTGACCGGCACGAAGCACGGCTGTGAGCTCGGCGAATGCGGCGCCTGCACGGTGCTCGTGGACGGAGCGCCCGTTCTCTCCTGTTTGGTGCTGGCCGCGGATCTGGAAGGCGCGGACATCCAGACCGTGGAGGGGATGGCCGAGGGGCAAACTCTTCATCCTCTCCAGGAATCGTTTGCGGAACTGGGCGCCGCCCAATGCGGCTATTGCACACCCGGCATGCTGCTCACGGCGAAAGCTCTGCTCGACGAATGCGAACAGCCCACCGACGAGGATGTAGCGGAAGCTCTCGCCGGCAACCTCTGCCGCTGCACCGGCTACGCCAAGATCGTCGAGGCCGTCCAGTGGGCGGCCGCTAAGGTGCGCGGCGACGAGGACGGAGCACCTGCGGACGAGGCCGTCTTCGGAAAGGAGATCCGGTCATGAGCGACTACTCCCTGGAAGGTCAAAGCCCCGGCGGCCGCAGGCAGGATTTGAAACTCATCGGCAAGGCCTACCGGCGCGTGGACGGTCCCGCCAAGGTCACCGGGCAGACCGTCTTCGCCGACGACTACACCGCCCCCCGCATGGTGTTCATGAAGTTGAAGCGCTCTCATCTGCCCCACGCGCGCATTGTCGGCATCGACGTCGAGAAGGCCCTCGCGATGTCCGGCGTCGTGGGCGTCCTCACGGGCCGCGACATGCCCGACACGTTTGGGATTCTCCCCGTCTCCCAGGACGAACATGCTCTTTGTCCGGATGTCGTTCGGTTCGTGGGCGACCCCGTCGTGGCGGTGGCGGCTCTCACCGAGGACGAGGCAGAAGAGGCCATGCGCGCTATCGTGGTCGACTACGAGCCGCTTCCCACCATCGGCTCCGTGCAGGAGGCGTTGAATACGCCCGAACCCCGCTTGCACGAGTACGGCGACGAAGGCAACGTCCACAAGCGCATCACCATGGAGTTCGGCGACGTAGAGGCCGCACTGAAGGACGCCGATCTCATCCTCGAGGATGACTTCTTCTACGAGGGGAACACCCACCTTCCCATGGAGCAGCACGCCACCGTGGCCGTCCCGGAACCCGACGGAAAGGTGACGCTCTATTCGTCCACCCAGACGCCTCACTACCTGCACAAGGCGCTCACGAAGGTGCTCGGCTTGAAGGCGTCCCACATTCGGGTCATCGCGGCCCCCAACGGGGGCGGCTTCGGCGGTAAGTCGGACCCCTTCAATCACGAGATCTGCGCCGCGAAGATGGCCCTGAAGCTCGGGCGCCCCGTGAAGATTACCCTCACACGGGAAGAGGTCTTCTACTGCCATCGGGGCCGCCATCCGGTTCAGATGCACATGAAAACCGGATTCACGAAAGACGGCCGCCTCGTCGCCCAGCATCTCCAGACGGCTCTCGACGGCGGTGCCTATGGGAGCTACGGCGTGGCCAGCACCTACTACACGGGCGCGCTGCAGACGGTCACCTACAAGCTGCCCAAGTATCGCTTCGACTCCATTCGTTGCTTCACCAACAAGCCCCCTTGCGGTCCCAAGCGGGGCCACGGAACGCCTCAGCCCCGGTTCGGTTGGGAAGTCCAGTTGGACAAGGCCGCCCATGCGTTGGGCCTCGACCCGGCGCAGTTGCGTCTCAAGAACCTGGTCGAGCCAGGTGAGGTGACCGCCAACTGGTTGAAGGTGGGCTCCATCGGCCTGCGCAAATGCATCGAGGCTGTCGTCGAAGGAAGTGGATGGAACGAGCGTTATGGCAAGTTGCCCTTCGGACGCGGCCTCGGCCTCGCCTGCAGCTCCTACCTCACCGGTGCAGGGCTCCCCATCTACTGGAATCACATGCCTCACTCGGGGGCGCAGTTGAAACTCGACCGCTCCGGCGGCGTCGCATTGTTCTGTGGCGAGACGGAGATCGGTCAGGGTTCGGATACCGTCATCGCCGCCTGCGTGGCGGAAGTGCTCGGCATCGGGCTGGACGACATTCGCCTGTGCGTGGCGGATACGGATCTCACGCCCGTGGATCTCGGGAGTTATTCGTCGCGGGTCACCATCATGGCTGGCAATGCTTCCATTCAGGCCGCCGAACGGGCCAAGGAACTCATCGCCGAGGCCGTGGCCCAGCGCCTGGACGTCCCGAAGGGCAGGCTGGTCTTCGCGGACCATCGGGTCTTCGACGCCGGGGACCCGGAGACCGGCATGTCTTGGCAGGAGGCCGTGCAGTGCGCGGAGTCCCTCCACGGGACGCTGGGGACGACGGGCTCGTACACGCCCCCTCGCTCCCCGGGGCGCTATCGCGGCGCGGGTGTCGGTCCCTCGCCTGCCTACTCCTACAGCGCTTGCGTCGTGGAGGTCGAGGTCGACCCCGACACCGGGCTCATGCGCGTCGAACACGTCTGGATGGCTCATGACGTAGGTCAGTGCATCAACGCGGCCAGCGTGATGGGACAGATCGAAGGTTCGATCTACATGGGGCTCGCCGAAGCGGTGATGGAGGAGTCCGCGTTCAAGCGCTTGCCCAAGAATCGCTCCGCCGCCCTCGTCCACAAGATCCCATCCATGCTGGACTACAAGAGCCCGACGTTCCTCGATATGCCCAAGATGTCGAGCTACGTCATCGAGGACCCAGACCCCAACGGTCCCTTCGGTGCCAAGGAGGTGGGACAGGGGCCCTTGTTGCCCATGCCGCCCGCCGTCGCCAATGCGGTTTTCGATGCCGTCGGCGTTCGGGTGGACCAGGTGCCCATTCATCCTCACATGATCCTCGACGCTCTCGCCGCGAAGGCGAAGGGGCGCCCGCCCCGCTTCGGCCCGGGCGCTTTCCCCGCCTTCGACTTCGGGACGCCCTTGAAGGTACCGACCCCCGACGAAGGTGGCGACGGAAAGGCGACGAATCCCGAGGAAGCCGGGATCAGGAAGGATCAGGGCACCATGCCCGAGACCTCGAATACGGGAGGACCCCGCCGATGATGCGACTGCCCTCATTCCGCCTTCTGTCACCTCGTTCTATGGACGATGTCACGGTGGCGCTGGCCGACGATCCCGCCTCCACCCGCCTCGTCGCGGGGGGCACGGATCTGTTGCCCAACATGAAGCGTCGCCATCAGTCCGCGAAGACCTTGGTCAGCCTGCGGCGCGTCGAAGCGCTCCGTGGAATCCAAGGGGATGGGTCTTCCGAAGTGCGTATCGGCGCCGGAACCACCCTCGCCGAGATCTGTCGCAGCGACGTCGTGAAATCAGCCTACCCGGGGCTCCATGAGGCGGTGTCCTCCATTGCCTCGCCCCTGCTTCGAAACATGGGCACTCTCGGTGGCAACCTCTGCCTGGACACCCGCTGCTCCTACTACAACCAGACCGAGGAATGGCGTGAGGCCATCGGCTACTGCATGAAAGAGTGCGGCGATGTCTGCTGGGTGGCGCCGGGCTCGTCCCGGTGCTGGGCGACCTCCTCCACGGACGCGGCGCCCCTTCTCGTCGCCCTCGGAGCTCGCGTGAAGCTGGATTCCGTACGCGGCAGCCGCGTCATTCCCCTGGAAGACCTCTACGCCGACGATGGGATCGCCTATCTCACCAAGGAACGGGACGAGATCCTTACCGAGGTTCTCCTCCCGTCCTCGGACAAGACGAAAACGACTTACTTGAAACTGCGCCGCAGGGGATCCATCGATTTCCCCGTGTTGGGTGTGGGCGTCGCGCTCGTCCAGGATGATGCCGGTGGTGTCGAAGACGTCTCCATTCTTCTCGGGGCCGTGCGATCCCAACCCACGCGGGCCAAGGCCGCAGAGGATCGTCTCCGCGGCGGCGCCCTCGATGACGACGCCATCGCGGAGGCGGCCCAGCTGGCACGCAAGCCTGCGGCTCCCCTCGAAAACACGGACTTCCTCGCGCGCTGGCGTGGCGCCATGGTGGAGAAATTCGTGGCTCGCGCGCTCACGAGCCTGCGGGGCCGTTGAACCTCGCTCTCGGGGGAGCGATTCAGTCGGGACGTCCGGGGATCTCGATGAGGGTGCAGCCCCTTCGCTTTTCTCCGGCCAGGTCGACCACGCGGGCGGAGGAGGGGAGGATGTCCATGAGCTCTCCGAGCCGTCCGGACTTGGCGAGGATCAACAGCGGGGGGCCTTCGCCGATGAGCCCTCTCAAGCGCTCCCGATCCAGGTCGATCGGTTCACGGTCGCGGCCCACGAACTTGTCGGACGTGTTCATGCCGAAATGGGGAATGAATTCCGCATGCCGACGCAGCACGTAGAAACCCGCGGCATGGCAGCGTAGCCCGTAGCTGACGATCCGGGGACCGGGGGGGAAGACGAGCTTGCTCTCGAGGCCGGACCACGCATCGAGAGACGCTCCGTGGGGACCCAATCTTGCCGCCACGGTGAGAAGCCTCCTGTAGCTCGTATTACTCCCCAGCCGCTCCTCCGCGGCCCCGGCCGCGTGAACGAAAAGCTGGAGGAAGACGACGGCACAGAAAAGCTGCGCGGCAAGGTGCGCCCGAAGCCCGCTCGTCTTGGCGAGGATCACGGCCGCCTCTATGAGGGCACCGACAGCAAGGACCGTCAATCCGGCCCCGAACAGCAGACGGGCCGAGGCGTCACCGTGCAGCTTCATGCCGGCGAGGGCCGCGGCTGCGACGAGGAACCAGTTGAGTGCCACGAGAGGACGCCAGCGGCGCCCCACCTGTTCGGGCCGTCCGATGAGGCCCAACACCAAAGGGACGACCAGGAGCGCCGCCGCCGGAATGAGCGGCACCATGTAGGTCGGCAGCTTCGACTGCGAGAGGGTGAACATGAGAAAGGGGAAAGAGATCCAGCCCGCGAGATAGGCCTCTCTCGGCCGTCGACGCAGCCTCCAGATCCTGGGAACGAGGGCGAGGAGAAGAGCTGTCCATGGCCAGACCTCGAGGGGGAGGACGACGGCGAAGTACCAAAACGGCTTGTTCCGTTTGACGCCCTCGGTCACCCGCTGGACGAGTTCGTAGCCCAGCCAGTGTTCGATGAGGCCCGGGATTTCCGCTGCCATGAGCAGATACCAAGGAAGGGCCAGGAGGAGAAAGAGTCCCCAACCCCAGAGGGATGCCACGACTCCGAGAGGGCGGCGTCGACGTTCGAACACAGCCGCTCCGATAAGACCCAGGAGCACGATGGCGACCGCGACCGGCCCCTTCGCCAGAAACCCCACGGCCAGTGCGAGGAAAAACTGCAGTCGGGTTCCACGGGATGCCGCGGACCGAAAGCGCCACGCACCGTGCATCGCGGCCACGACGGATGCGGCGAGAATCATGTCGGTGGTCTGAACCCGGCCCATCAGGAAGAAGCCGAGAGCCGAAGCGAGGAGCCACGCGGCCGTCGGCGCACCCCGTCTTCCGTACATGCGTCGTGCAAGATCCGCGGTGAGAAACACGGCAAAGATGGCGGCCAGAGCCGCGGGAAGCCTCGCCGCGGTTTCGTTCATTCCGAAAAGACCGAGCGAGGCGGCGATGGACCAGTAGGTCAAGGGGGGCTTCGCCACGTGGGGAACCCCGTGAAGACGAGGGACGAGGAAGTCTCCCGTCACGAGCATTTCTCGACCGATCTCCACGTAGCGCCCTTCGTCGGGCTCATTGAGCCCCCGGCTCCCCAGCTGCAGCAGGAAGGGCAGCGCGGCCAGGACGATGATGAGCAGTGAGAGTCGGCGGCCGGTGGCACTCATGGAAAAGGATTAGCAAGGCTGGGCCGAGGAAACGAACCCGCCCCCGAGATCTTTCGACGACGGGGGCGGGTTCAGGTCTGTCTCGTCTAGCGTGGGATCAGAATACGACGCGCGACTGCAGGTAGAAGAGGACGGCCACGTCGTCGTCGTTGTCCACGAAGGCTCCGCCGATGGCGCCGTTCCCGAGGGGGGCCCCATCGTCGGGGAAGAAGAGACCCAGTCCCATCCCCACGGTGGCCTGATCGTTGATTTTGTGTTCGGCGAAGAGATCGACTTCGAATCCGATGTTGTCGGCGGAGTTGCCGCCCACGGTGGTCACGTTCTCGTCGTGCCAAGCGTAGATGCCGGCCATGCCGACGATCCAGTCGCTTCGCGGCCGGAACGTGAATCCGGCCTGTACGGCGAGCACGTTGATCATGGGAATGATGTCGGTGAGACCCCATCGTGCGACCCTTGCCGTGTGGTCGTTCCAGTCGATCTGGGAGTGGCGCTCCGGGAAGAGGGGCACGTAGCCCGAATCGTTCCCATCGAAGCCCTCCGCATAGAGGAACATGGCATAGAGGCGGGGTAGGTTGTCCTCGCTGAACGTGATGCCGATCGTGGCCTCGCCACTGATTCCGTCGACGTCAATGCTCGTGCCGGAGAGGTTGCCCGTCTCGTAGGCGACCTCGACGTTGTAGTCGAGGCCCGCCGCGACGTTCGGAAACAAGCCGCCCATGCGCGCCCCGATGAGGTGGGCGTACATTCGGAATCCGGCCCCCAGGGGGTTGCCGAGGGTACTCGTCGTCGTTCCCAGGTGCCCGTTCCAGTAGGAGTAGTAGATTTCCAGCTCATGGTTCTCGATGGTCTTCAACGTGAAGTAAACGATGAAGGCCTCGTCGTCATCGAAAGCCGTTCCCGCCGTGTTGTAGGGGTGGTTCGAAGGATTGAAGCTGTTGGTCGTCGCCAGTTTCGTCCAGACGAAAAACAGGCGGAAGTTGTCGTCGTTCCACCAGAACATGGCCGCATCGAAGGTCTCGCCTCCGAAGAAGTCGTTGTTTCCGAATTGGAACTCGTTGCCGAGCACGATCTCCTGCCGTCCCAACCGGGCACCCAGCTCCTTTCGGCCGAACATGCCGTCGAGAAGGATCCAGGCCTGGTAGAGGTCGACTTCGTCCAGGTTGCCCGTGTTGTGGTCGGTCGATCCGTTGTCGAAGAGCCCGTTCGCGATGAGTTCGAAATGGGTCGAGATGTGGTCGTCGAACTGAAAGTCGAAAGCGAGGTTGAAGCGGGCATCGACGAAGGCGCCGTCGTCGTCGCCCGTACCGCCGAAGCCTCGCCCGTCGGTCCACCCGGCCCGCACGCGGGATTCGCCCCCAACCCGGATCGGATTGGCGATGCTCTCGACGGTGGTGCCGTCCATGAGGCTGCTATCAGCGACGAGGGCGTTGATCCGGGTTTCGAGGGCATCGGTGGGCGACGTCTTCACCTCGGAGAGTCGGCCTTCCAATCGGGCGTTCGCGCGCTCGAGTTCCAAGTTGCGGAGTTCGAGCGCGGTTTGCCTGTCCTGGATGCTCTCCAGGTGGTTCCGCAGTGCCTTGACCTGCTGTTGGAGTTGATGGACGTCCTGCCCCAAGGCCGCCGTGGAGCCGGTGCATACGAGCGCCAGGACGAGCGTCGTGAGCTGTAGTTTCATCGTGTCTTCCTTCTCATATCTCGGAATGGATAGTTTCCACTTCGAGTGATTGGGAAGGCGGGCTTGTGGGAAAAACGCCCGATTCGGATCTGGGGCTGGTTAAATATGAAAGCGGCCCCGAGATCCTTCGACCTCGGGGCCGGGTTTCAGATGAGGTGTCTCGTTCTCCGGATCAGAAAACGACGCGGGTCTGGAGGTAGAAGAGAACCGCCAGGTCATCGTCGTTCCCGACGAACGCATCTCCGATCGACCCATTGCCGAGGGGGGCGCCGTCGTCGGGGAAGAACAGTCCCAGGCCGAAGCCGATGGTCGCCTGGTCGCTGAGCTTGTGCTCTGCGAAGAGATCGACTTCGAAGCCGATGTTGTCGGCGGAGGTTCCGTCGATCGTCGTCACGTTCTCGTCATGCCAGGCGTAGATGCCGGTGAGCCCGAGGATCCAGTCGTTTCGCGGCCGGAACGTGAAGCCGGCTTGGACGGCGAGAACGTTGATCATGGGCATGATGTCGGTGAGCCCCCACCGAGCGATCCGCGCCGTGTGATCGTCCCAGTTGATCTGGGAGTGCCGTTCCGGGAAGAGGGGCACGTAGCCCGAGTCGTTTCCGTCAAAGCCTTCCGCGAAGAGGAACATGGCGTAGAGACGGAAGAGGTTGTCGTCGTTGAAAGTGAGGCCCACCGTCGCCTCGGCCGTGAAACCCTCGACATCGATACTCGTGCCGGAGAGATTGCCGGTCTCGTACGCCACCTCGAGGTTGTAGTCGAGACCTTCCGCCACGTCCGGGAACAGGCCGCCCAGACGGGCACCGAACAGATGGGCGTAGATGCGGAAACCCGCGCCCACGAAGTTTCCGAGCGTGCCCGTGGTCGTCCCCATGTGACCATTCCAATAGGCGTAGTAGAGGTCGAGCTCGTGGTTCTTGATGGACTTGAGCGTGAAGTAGAGCACGTAGGCCTCATCGTCGTCGAAAGCCGTGCCCGCCGTGTTGTAGGGATGATTGGACGCGTTGAAGCTGTTCGTCGTTCCGAGTTTCGCCCAGACGAAGATGAGGCGGAAGTTGTCATCGTTCCACCAGATCAAGGTGGAGTCGAAGGTCTCGCCTCCGAAGAAGTCGTTGTTTCCGAATTGGAACTCGTTGCCGAGCACGATCTCCTGGCGACCGATGCGCGCCCCGATCTCCTTGCGATCGAAGATGTTGCTAAAGAGGATCCATCCCTGGTAGAGGTCGACCTCGTCCAGATTGCCCGTGTTGTGGTCCGTCGATCCGTTGTCGAAGAGTCCGTTGGCGATGAGTTCGAAATGGGTCGTCACGTCTTCGCTGAAGGTGAAGTCGAAGGCCAGATTGAATCGAGCGTCCACGAATGTGCCATCGTCATCGCCGGCGCTTCCGAAGCTGCGACCGTCGGTCCAACCCGCTCTCACCCGGGATTCGCCACTGATCTTGATGGGGTTGGCGACACTCTCGACGGTCGTCCCGTCCACGAGCCCGCTGTCGCCGATGAGACTGTTGATGCGGGTCTCCAAGTCGCCCGCTGCGGACAACTCCGTCTCCTCGACGCGCTCTTCGAGCCTGGCATTGCTCTGCTCCAGCTGTCGATTCCGGATTTCCAAGGCGGTCTGCCTGCGGTGAATATCCCGCAATTCCCTGCGGAGTTTTTCCACTTCTTGCTGGAGTCGTTGGACATCCTGGGCCCGGAGAGTCAGGGGTGTCACCAGGAAAAACAGGAGGAGAGTGATCGTAACTTGTTTCAAATTCATGGTTTCCTTCTCACATCCATGGAATGGGACAACCACGAGAATGTGCAAATCCCGGGCCGCGCAGGCCTCAGGAGGGGCGGCGCTGGCACACCAACATCACCAAGGGGGAGATGCCGGAAAACTTGCGGACGACGAGACGACGGACGAAGCCCGTGCGGAGGATCTCCTCCTCCAGGGTGGCGAGGGGGAGAAACACCCGCCCCGAGGGTCGGTCCGGATGCCGGGTTTCTCTCCTTTGGCGCCGGCGGTGGGCGAGGTTGCCTTCCACCCACGCGGAGACGAGAAGCCATTCCCGAGTGAGGCGCCCCAGTGCTGTCAGGACCTCCATGCGATCCTTAGCCATCGGTAGGTGATGGATGAGGCGATTGGAGAACACGAGATCGAAGCTCCGGGCCGCCAGGTCGAGGTCCTGAACCCGTCCCACGGATCGACTCGCCACGGGAATCTCCGGGTGGCGTCGTTCCGCCTCCGCGAGCATCGACGCGGAAGCATCGGCGACATGAAGGGTGTTGGCGTAGCGGTGAAGCACGGGCCAGAATCGTCCCGCCCCCGCCGGGCAATCGAGGATGGACTCTACCCGCCCAACCCGGCGAAGCGCCCGTTCGGCCATCCGCATCTCGAAGGCGTCCGCGATGATGCGCCCCACGCTCGTCCGATGCTTGTCGGCGTAGCGGGCCGCGTAGTCGTCGTCTTGGTACTTGGTTTCGAAACCTGGTCCGGCTTTGGGGCGGCTCTCGTCGCTCATGGGGCCATCATAGAAAAGAGCAAGGGACGCGCGCAGAGGGCTTCGCGTTTTTGTTCACCGCCGCCGGTCGCGCGCGTCGTGTCGGTCCATCTCCCTAAGATGAGCCGTTGAAGCTCGAGGTCGCATGTCTTTCCGATTTGTTCACGCGGCGGATCTCCATCTGGATTCTCCGCTCGTTTCTCGCTCGCCCACGACGGCCGACCGTCTGAGGGAAGCGTCCGCCATCGCCTTCTCGCGGCTGATCCGACTCTGCATCGTCGAGGACGTCCATGCACTGCTGCTGGTCGGTGACACCCTCGACGGAGAGAGACTCTCCATGGCGACCGAGGTGATGTTTCTCGAGGGTCTGGAGCGTCTCACTCAGCGCGGCATCCAAGTCGTCGTCGCCACGGGCAATCACGACCCCGGGGACGGGCAGGGGACGATGCTCTCCCTCGACTGGCCAGAAGGCTGCCATCTGATTCGAGACGAAAACGTCGTGCGCATCCCCGTGAAGGATCGGACGGGCGCACTCCGCGGAACGGTGGATGGCGTGGGCTTCGCCGCGCGGCGCGAGGAACGCTCCCTGGCGTTGGCGCTCGCTCCTCCATCTCCCCGATCGGTCCCTGCCGTGGCGATGGCCCATGCTCAGGTCGTAGAGAGTCGCGGCGCCCGCCGACACATCCCCTATGCGCCCATTCACATCGCGGAACTCGCGGCTCGTCCCTTCGACTACTGGGCGCTGGGTCATGTCCATCTGCGCCAGCAGGTCCTCGACCGGCCGGCCGCCTGGTATCCTGGCAACCTTCAGGGGCGCCACTTCAAGGAGGAGGGAGCGAAAGGGGCTCTCCTCGTGGAGATCGCGGGGCCGGGCCGTCCGCCGAACGTTGAGTTCCGTTCGCTTGCCCCTGTTCGCTTCGCGACCCTGGAAGTGAATGGACTCGGTGACACGCGGGATGCGGGGAGGCTCATCGAGAAAGTGGGGGCGGCGGTGGAAAGCCTTCGGAGGGAGGCCTCGGGCCACGAGGATCTCTGCCTGCGCGTTCGGCTTGCGGGCCCTTGTCCGCTGGCCCGCCGTGTCGACGAGGAGGAACTGGCGGACACGATGCGTCGCCGCTGGGGCCTGATCGAGGTTCACTGCGAGACGCACGCCCTCCACCCCGTCCTGGACATGGACGCTCTCGCGCGCCGTGAACCGCTCGTAGCCCTGGTGCGCGCCCTCGTCCACGAGCTTCGCGAGGACCCCCAGGCAGCCCAGCGGCGAATCGGTGACGTCCAGCTCTTCTCGGCCGACGACCCCGACGACCTGGAGATTCTGGAGGACGTCTTGAACGGCATGGACACCCGCATCGCAAGGGCTCTCCTCGATGGCGGGGGCGATGTTCCATGAGAGTGAAGCGGCTCGTGGTCCGGCGGTATGGACGGTG